>JAAZXC010000058.1 GCA_014240365.1 Acidimicrobiales bacterium
ATTTTAAAACGAATGCCGTGAAGTTCTATATAGATTGTATTATTTTTCTCTTAATGGCCGTTCCTTTTTTTTATTCTTTATCTAGAATCTGTTGGAACTGTTAATGGTCTCTTAGCTCAGTGGATAGAGCATCGGCTTCCGGAGCCGTGAGCGTGGGTTCGAGTCCCGCCAGGGGCACCATCACGGTGCCGTCGGCCCGAGGGGTGGGCGGCACTCCATTGCACCCGACCCGGGTCAGGCCACCCCCGACGACGATGGTTAGGGTGGCGCCAATGGCCGCAACCCGCGAGAGATGGTCCTTCCAGTGGAAGGAGCTCTACGAGGAGGTCATCGACACCGGCCTCTGCACCGGCTGCGCCGGCTGTGTGATTGCCTGTCCGCACGACGTCATCGGATACGAGCACGCCCCCGGGCAGTACACGCCGTTCCATCTGGAAGACGATCTGGGAGCGACCGACTGCGGCCACGGCCAGAAGGGCTGCACATCGTGCACCCGGGCCTGCCCCCGGTTCCGCAGCTGGGAGACCGAGGCCGACCAGCACCTCTTCGGACGGGAGCGTCGACCGGAAGAGATGTCCGGCATCTACAAGGACGTCCTGCTCACCCGGGCCAGCGATGAGACGGTGCACTCCATGGGCCAGGACGGCGGCCTGGTCTCGGCCATCCTCATCTGGTGCCTCGAGAACGGGATCATCGACGGTGCTCTCACCAGCCACCTGGAGAAGCCGGATGCGGACGGGTCCAGCAGTTGGAAGGCCGTGCCGGCGCTGGCCACCGACCGCGAGTCGGTACTGGCCGGTGCCGGGAGTCGCTACACCTACTCGGCCAACACGCTGGCCCTGCCGGAGGCTCTCGAGAAGGGCCTGAGTTCCCTCGCCCTCGTCGGCATGAGCTGTCAGACCTCGATCGGTCCCGTCATGTGGCACCGCAAGGTCGGCAAGGCGGGCAAGCCCATCAAGTTGAACATCGGCCTGCTCTGCTCCAAGTCGTTCGACGACTCGATCTTCGAGGAACTGTTCTGGGCCAAGTACCGCCTCCGCAAGGAGGACATGGTCAAGATGAACATCAAGGGCGTGTTCCAGATCTGGATGCGCAACGGCGACTACCACGAGGTGAACCTCAAGGAGTGCCACGCCTGGACCCGTGAGGGCTGCACCCACTGCCCCGACTTCGCCGCCGAGCACGCCGATATCTCCACAGGCGGTATCGGGGAGAACAACGACTGGACGCTCACGATCGTGCGAACCGAGCTGGGCCGTCAGATCATCATGAAGATGCTGGCCGAGGGCGTCATCGAGGGCCGACCGGGCGACAGCGACCCGGGGGCCATTGCGCTCATGCACAAGCTGGCCGCCAAGAGCCGGGCCCGGTGGCCGGTCTGGGCCAACGACAGCGCCCGGGTCGGCATACCGGTCAGGGCCGGCTGAACCACCGATACGCGAACCAGCAGGACCGGCAGACCGGTGATGGAACGAGAACCCCCGTTCCATGCAGATCAGGTGGCGCAGGCCTCCGTGGCCTCTACGAACCAGGCGAAGTGCTCGCCCAGCATCGCCGCCGTGACGTCGTCACGGTGCTTGTCGACGAAGTCGTCGAGTTCTGTGAACTTCTCGAAGGTGACTGCTTCACGCACCCCGTCCAGGACACAGGCGCAGAAGGTCCGGGACCTGACCTCGGAGAGGTCGTCGTTGGCCTCCATGCAGGCGGCGGTGAACTCGCGTTCCACGAGGCCATGGCCAGATTCGTCAGCCTGGTCATCCCAGGACACGGGCTCACCGGAGGACATGCAACCGGCGAGGAGGAACACGGCGAGAACCGGGGCGAGGAGACGGCGAAATCGAAGCACGGCGCAGAGGCTACCGGCGCTCCCCGGGCGTACGGACAGGATCAGCCGGCCGCGGCCAGCTCCATTGCCCGTACCAGCACGGCATCGAACATCGGCTCCGTGAGCCGACCTGTGAAGGTGTTCTGCTGGCTGACGTGGTACGAGCAGAGGATCGTCCGCCCGTCGGGAAGCCGGGCCTCCACACCGTGGCCGAACTTCGGACGGGGCGTCAGGCCGAACTCGGCCGCCGTGGCCACGTAGCCGATCTGGCCCAGGACCACGACGACCGCGACCCGTTCCAGCGCGGCGACCTCCCGTTGGAAGAAGGGACGGCAGGCCGCTCTCTCGTCCGGTGTCGGCTTGTTCGCCGGCGGGGCGCACTTGACCGGAGCGGTAACGAACACGTCGGTGAGGCTGAGGCCGTCGTCGAGGCCGACCGCCTCCGGCTGGTTGGCCAGGCCCACCCGGTGGAGGGCCGCGAACAGGAAGTCACCTGAACGGTCCCCCGTGAACACCCGGCCCGTCCGGTTGGCACCATGGGCGGCCGGGGCCAGGCCCACCACCAGGATCCGGGCCTCCGGGTCCCCGAACCCGGGCACCGGTCTCCCCCAGTAGTCCTGGTCCAGGTAGGCGGCCCGCTTCTGGATCGCCACCTGTTCACGCCACTCCACGAGACGTGGGCAGGCACGGCATTCCACCACCTCGTCGTGCACCGCCAGCAGCAGTCGGCGTCCCTCCATGGTCGCAGGGTAGGTTCAGCGGCCATGGCAGCGAACGACCGTCACCCGACACTGGTTCTCTACGTACGCCACGGACGCACCCCGACCACCGGTTCCCGACTCCCCGGCCGGGCACCGGGCCTACACCTCTCCGACGAGGGCCGCGCCCAGGCAGAGGCGGTGGCCCTCCACGTGGCCGAGGTCGCAGACCACCTACCCGGCGGAGGCGTGGCCGCCGTCTACTCCTCCCCGATGGAGCGCACGCTCGAGACCGCCGCACCGATAGCGCGCTCCGTGGGTCGCCGGGTGAGGACCGCCACCGGTCTCATCGAATGCGAGTTCGGTGCCTGGACCGGGCGTCGCCTGAAGGACCTCATGAAGTTGAAGGCATGGTCCACGGTGCAGCGCCAACCATCGGCGTTCAGGTTCCCCAAGGGCGAATCATTCGCCGAGATGCAGGTCCGGATCACCGGACAGGTCGCCGACCTGGTTGGCCGCCACCCCGGAGAGACCATTGTCTGTGTGTCGCATGCGGATCCCATCAAGGCGGCGCTGGCCCAGGCCCTCGGCACCCCCCTGGACCTTTTCCAACGCCTGGTGGTCGGCCCGTGCTCCGTCAGCGCTGTGCTCCACGGCCCTGAGAGGCCCACGGTGCTGACCGTCAACTCGACCGGCCGGCTCGTGGGGATGGGCCCCTCGTGACGACCATCGGCAAGACAACCGTCGACTCCTAGGCTCCCGGCGATGGAACGACCCGAGATCGACTGGGACGACACGGATACCTTCACCGTGGGCAGCGTCGGCCCGGCGGGGCGACGGGTCTTCTTCATCCAGGCACGCCGGGACGGACAGATGGTGTCACTCAAGCTGGAGAAGCAGCAGGTGGCCGGGCTGGCCGAATTCCTGGACGGCATCATGGGTGACCTCCCGCCGGTCGACGGGCCGGCCACCGACCTGGCGACGGAGACCGGGTTCGAAGACCCGGTCGAGGCCGACTGGGTCGTCGGAAGCCTCGGCATCACCTACCAGCAGTCCGCGGACCGTCTCGTGCTCATTGCCGAGGAGCTCGTCCGCGACGAGGACCTCATTGGCGCCCAGGCCAGGTTTCCGATGCGTCGGGAACTGGTCGCGGCGTTCATCATCCGGGCCCGCCAACTGGTGGCCGCCGGAAGGCCACCGTGCCCGTGGTGCAGCGCCCCGTTGGACCCCACGGTCGACGGCTGGTGCCCCTGTGCCAACTGACCCGGCTGCCCCGCCGGAAACGCCACCGGACCCACCTCCGGACGAAGAGGCCGTCAATCCGTTCCGGCCACGGTAGCCAGTTGATGACGAGGTGGCCGTGGAGATCCTCTCCGACGGCGAGATACAGGTACTGGGTCGCATGCCGTGGACGTCCAACGCCACGTTCCTGGTGGACGTCACCCACCCGGACACCGGCGACGAACCCCTCCTCCAGGGCGTGTACAAGCCGGGTCGAGGCGAACGCCCGCTGCATGACTTCCCGGCGGGGCTGTACCGGCGCGAGGCAGCCGCCTGGGAGCTGGCCCACCAGCTCGGTTGGGGCCTGGTTCCTCCCACGATCATCAGGGACGGACCGTTCGGCGAGGGCTCCGTCCAGCTGTACATGCCGTGCGACTACGAGCAGCACTACTTCACACTGCGCGACGACCCCGACCGGTTCGACGATCTCAGAAGGCTGGCGATCTTCGACCTCCTGGCCAACAACACCGATCGCAAGTCCGGTCACGTGCTGGCCGGCAGCGATGGGCGCCTCTGGGCCATCGACAACGCCCTCTGCTTCCACCACCAGTTCAAGGTCAGGACGGTCATCTGGGACTTCGCCGGCGAGCCGATCGGCGAGGGGTCGACCGCCGACATGGTCCGCCTGGTCGAAGACGGCCTCTCACCGATCCTCTCCGGCCTACTCGATACCTTCGAGCGTGATGCCGTACTCGCCAGGGCCCGCGCCATCGTCGAGGCGGGCGAGCTGCCCGTCGACGCAACCGGGCGCCGTGTCCCGTGGCCACTGGTCTGAGGATGCGGGTCGGAGGCCTGATCCCGTGAGCGGACGACGCCTGGACAAGGCGCTCGCCGACGGCGACCTGGATGGCCTGCTCCGGCTGATAGACGATTCCTGCGCTGACAGGGACTGGGAGGTCCTCGAGCAGGTCGCCCTCCGATCCCGACCCGCCCACGAGCGGGGCCACCAGCTCTGGGCCGCGGCCGATCATGCCGAGCACCGCCTGGCGCTGGAGGCACCGGCCGCGCAGGCAGCCGCCGCGGTACTCCGCGATGCGGTGACCTTCGGCGTCGCCACCCTCGCAGAGGTAGCCGCCGCGACCCACACCTGGGACGAACTCGACACCCACCTGGGCGCGGTCGCCGTCGGGCCGCTGCGCTCCGTGGTGGCCCACGAGCGGGTGGCACGCGGTGAGGACCTCACCGGCGTCGAGTTGTTCGAGGATCCGATCGGCCTACCGCTGCTGCTAACCCCATGGGAGCCGACGTTCGCCGAACCGACCATCGGTGCCTACACCATCGACGACCCGGTGCCCGCCGCCGGACGACTGGACGAGACTGGACCCGTCGCACCTGCCGAAGCCGGCGGACCCGACACCGCACCCGGCCGCAACGCCCTCCTTGAACTGACCTGCACCTGGGCCGAGGAGTCAAACGGCCACCGCTCCGCCGTGGGCGTCCGCGGGGACGCAGCCCAGGCCATAGCGGCCCTGACCGGAACGACCGGTCGCAGGCGATCCCTCCCAGCCAGCGAGGCCCTCACCGTGCTGGCCTGGGCCGGCGCCTCCGGAGGCGCCCACGGTCGGCGCCGGGGCATGGCCCGTGGGCGGTTCGAGGCCTGGTGGTGCGCTGCTGCCCTTACAGGACTGGACACCGGCTGGCCGCCCCCCGTCGACGAATTGGGAGGGGCCATAGGAGAACTGGACTGGTGGCGCTTCGACGACGGCACGCCGCCTTCCGGTTGGCACCTGCAGATAGCCGTCGAGGATCCCCTGGACGGCCTCGCATGGGCACTCAGCGCAGGCGACTCCGCTGCACCGATCGGTTGAACCCGCTGCGGCGGCCTGTGCCGCCGGCCACCCGGGGACTCAGCCCCTGGCTTCGAGGGCCTCGATCAGCCTGGGTAGCACCTTGTGCACGTCGCCCACGATGCCGAGGTCGGCGATGCCGAAAATCGGCGCCTCCTCGTCCTTGTTGATGGCGATGATGTTGGCCGAACCCTTCATGCCCACCAGGTGCTGGGTGGCACCCGAGATGCCGCACGCCAGGTAGACGGTGGGCTTCACGACCTTGCCGGTCTGGCCCACCTGGTAGGAGTAGGGCACCCAACCGGCATCCACCACCGCACGGGACGCACCGGGCGCCCCTTTCACCAGTTTGGCCAGGGTTTCGATCATCTCGTACTTCTCGGCATCGCCGAGACCACGACCGCCGGATACCACGATGGCGGCCTCGTCCAACTTCGGGCCGCTGCTCTCCTCGACGAACCGCTCCTTCACCGTGGCTGACCCGGTGTCGCCGAGATCGCCCTCGGCCATCTCAATGACCTCGGCCGGACCGCCGCCCGATTCCTCGGCGACGAACGACTTGGGGCGCACCAGGAAGATGGCGGTACCGCTGTCGGTGAAGCCTGTCGTCACGTCGGTGGTTCCACCGAACACGGGCTCGCAGCCCAGCAGACGGTCGCCATCGGCGACGAGGTCCACGACGTTGGTGATGACCGGACGATCGATCTTGGCCGAGAGGCGACCTGCCACGTCACGACCGTCGTAGGAGGTGGAGCAGATCACCACGTCGGGGCCGGTACCGGCCTCCACGGCCCCGGCAATCGCCGAGGCGATGCGGGGACCGCCGAGCGACCCTTCGATCGGGCCAACGGTGTGGATAGCCGTGGCGCCATGGGCGCCCAACACCTCGGCCACAGCGGCGGCGTCGCCGGACATCACGACCTCCACCGTGTCGGCCAACTGGCGGGCCTTGGTGAGTAACTCCACCGTGGAGGCGGTGGCACCCGCATCGGTGGCCTCGCCGAACACCCAGATCTTCGAGATTCCCATCACAAACTCCTAAAGGACCTTGAGGTCGTCCAGGAACGCCAGGATGCGCTCATGGGCGTCGCCCTCGTCATGGACCACCTGGCCGGCATCCCGGGCGGGAGCAACAGCGACGTCAGTGATCTCCTGGCGGGCGCCGGACCAGCCGACGGTCGCAGGATCGATGCCCAGGCCGGCGAGGTCCAACTCGTCGACGGGCTTGTTCTTGGCTCCCATGATCCCCTTGAAGGAGGGGTAGCGGGGCTCGACCACGCCGGCCGTCACCGAAACGACAGCTGGCAGCGGACACTCCACCTGGTCGAACCCGGCCTCGGTCTGGCGCTTCACCGTGGCGACTCCATTGGTCACCTCGATCTCCTTGCCGAACGTCACCGACGGAAGGCCCAGAAGCTCCGCTATCTGGACCGGAACCGTGCCGGTGTAGCCGTCGCTGGACTCGGTTGCGGTCAGGATCAGATCGGGCTCGCAGCGTCGGATGGCGGCAGCCAGCACCTTGGCGGTCGACAGGGCGTCGGATCCGGCAAGCGCCTCGTCGCTGACCAGCACGGCGCTCGCCGCTCCCATGGCCAGAGCGGTGCGCAGGCCGCCGACCTCGTTGTTGGGGGCCATCGAGACCAGCCTCACCTCGCCTTCACCGGCGGCGTCCACCAACTGCAGGCCCATCTCAACCCCGTAGGAGTCGGACTCATCCAGGATCAGCTTGACGTCCCGCTTGAGGGTCCTCGTTCCGGGGTCCAGCGCACCGGGGTCCGCCGGATCGGGAATCTGCTTGACACATACAACGACGATCATGTCGAAGAGTGTGCCCTGCGAAGGGACCAACCGGACCATCCAGGAACAGGGTTTTGAGAACAGTATTTTGGTCACCCGACCCGACTGACGCCCGACCCGACCTATGGTCCGGCGATGGCCAAACCAGACCAGGTCGTATGAGGAGTCGCCGGTGAAACTGCTTCTGATCGTGAACCCGTCGGCCTCGTCGGTGACCGCACGCACCCGCATCGTCATCCAAAAGGCCCTCTCAGCCGACCATCGCCTGGAGGTGGCGGCCACTACCCGCCGGGGCCACGCCACCCGGCTGGCCCAGAGCGCCGCCAACGATGGCATGGACGTGGTCGTGGTCCTGGGCGGCGACGGCACGCTGAACGAGGCCGCCAACGGCCTGGCGGGGACCGATACGGCCCTGGCCGCACTGCCCGGCGGGTCGACCAACGTCTTCGCCCGCACCATCGGCCTGCCGGATGACGCCGTCGAAGCCACGGGTGCCCTGCTGGACGCCATCGAGGCCGCTTCCATCCGTCGGATCGGCCTTGGAGCCATCAACGACCGGTACTTCTTGTTCCATGCCGGCATCGGCTTCGATGCTGCCGTGGTCGAGCAGGTGGAGCGCCGCGGTGGCCTGCTCAAGCGGTTCGCCGGGCATCCACTGTTCATTGCCGCCACCGTCGACACCTGGGTCCGCCACTACGACCACCGGCAGCCCGCCTTCCGGGTAGCCAGTCGAAGCCTCGGTGAGATGGACCCACCCGATGCCTCCGCAGGCGTACCCGGCGTGTTCACCGTGTGCCTCAACACCGATCCGTACACCTATCTGGGCACCAGGGGCCTGTCGCTGGTCCCCGAGGCGACGCTGGACACCCCGCTGGCCATCGTCACGTTCCGGTCGCTCTCACCAGCGAGGCTCCTTCCCGTGTTCGCAGGCGCCCTGGGGATCGGGCGAGCAACCGCAGGGGCCAGCTCCTCGATCGACGTCAGGAGAGACGTCGTGGCATCCACCATCAGTGCGTCACGTCCGGTGCCATGGCAGGTCGATGGCGACCACCTCGGCGAGGCGACGACCCTGACCGTCAGGCATGAACCCAATGCGCTGGACCTGGTGGTGCCCCTCGCCTCAGCCGCCTTCGCCTGAGGCTCCCCGAGGATTCCCGAGGGTTCCCGCACGAGACGCCTCAGTCGTCTAGGCGTCCGTCGATCACCGAACGTGCCAACCCCGGTCGGTTGGTGATGATGCCGTCCACCTCCCAGTCGGTCAGTTGGGTTATCCGGTCGGGCTCGTCCACCGTCCAGACCACGACCCTCAGACCCCGCTCGCGGGCCGACACGACGATGGACTCGTCGACCAGGGCATCCCACAGGCACACCGTCGGGTGCCCGTGCGCCACCACCCGGTCCAGCGTCAGGTCGGCGCCGAGGCGTGCCACCACCAACCATCCGGTGGGCAGCGAGGGTTCGGCTGCCCGGATGCGGTCCACAGCCGTGATGTCGAACGAGGAGACCAGCAACTGGTCGATCGGTCGGTAGGCGCCCACCAGGCCGGCGACCGCCTCGCAGACCAGATCGGAAGCGTCGTGGTCCGGTTCACCCGGGAGGTTCTTCACCTCCACGTTCACTCCCATGCCCTCACAGGCCTCCAGTGCCTCGGCCAGGTTCAGGACATCGGCGGGCGTGTCGCAGGCCATTACCTCGCGTACCAGGCGGCCATCGGCGTAGTGGGCGTCGTGGTTGACCACCAGGACGTCGTCAGCCGAGAGTCGGACATCAAGCTCCACCCAGTCAGCACCCTGGAGCCGGGCCTCGGCAAATGCCGCCTCCGAGTTCTCGGGCCTGTCGTACGAGGCACCACGATGCGCCACGACCCGTGGCCGCCCGTCGTTCACGAGGCTGGTCACGACGACCCGCCCGCGGGGATGCCAGGCGCTGGCTGTCGACCGATCATGCAGGCGACCCTAGGGCGGCCATCCGGGTCAGGTGGTCGGATCATTGGCATCACCCCACGGTCCGACCAGGCGGGCCGCCGGCACCCACACCTCGGCCATTGTCCCGCTCCCGTTCCCCACGGGCAGCAGTCGTATCCGGCCGCCCAGCTCGCCCTCCACGAAGGTGCGGACGATCGTCAGGCCCAGACCGGTCCCGCCAGGTCGAATCCCTCCGGAAGGCCCACGCCGTCGCCGACCACCCGGACCGAGAGACCGTCGGGCCGACGGTCCAGTTCGATCCTGACCTGGCCACCACGAACAGCGCCACCCCCGGAACCGTCGTCGTCAGTCCCGGCATCCGCCGGGAACGCATGGTCCACAGCGTTCTGGAGCAACTCGGTGAGGACCACGGCCATCGTCGTGGTGACCTGGCCCGGGAGGATCCCCGCATCCCCATCCACCGTGATGGTGAGTGGCCGCAGTGGCGACGAGACGCTCTCCTCCACCACACGCACCAACGGGCGCACGATCTCCAGGAAGGCAACGTCGTCGTCAGCACTCTGGGCGAGCGCCTCGTGCACCACCGAGATCGCCCCTATGCGTCGGACCGACTCACCCAGCGCCGCCCTCGCCTCGTCGCCCTTCAGGCGACGGGCCTGGAGGCGCAGCAGAGACGAGATCGTCTGCAGGTTGTTCTTCACCCGGTGGTGGATTTCCTGGATCGTGGCGTCCTTCGACACGAGTTGGCGATCCCGACGCCGGAGTTCGGTCACGTCACGGACCAGCACGATGGCGCCCGTGGCCCGGCCCGACTCCAGGAGTGGGAAGCAGTGGCTGACCACTGCCACCTCGTCATCGCGCTCCATCTCGTCGATCACGGCGGAACGACGTGCAAAGGCGGCGCGCAGCATCGACGAGCCCAGCCCGGTGTCGTCGAACCGGGCCCCCGTGACGCCGCGGGTCATACCGAGACGATGGAGGAGTGAAACGGCGTTGGGGGACGCGAACTCGACCCGGCCGTTCGAATCGACCAGGAGAAGGCCGTCGCCGACGCGCGGCGTCCGATGGCGTAGGCGTTCCTCGTCGCGGTAGGGGAACTCGCCGGCCTCGAGCATCCTGGCGAACCGGTCGAACACTGTCAGGTAGGTCCGCTCCTGCTCGCTGCTGGGACGATCCACGGGCCGTATCCGCTCGCGCGCCAGCACTGCGACGGTCGTGTCGAGACGTCGGACCGGTACGGCCAGCAGGCTCACGTCCCTGTCGGTTCCGACGTTGACCATTCCCGAAATCGTGGAACCGGTCGAGAAAACCTCGGCCACGAGCGGTCGGCGCCGCGGCTCGAAGGACCGGCCCACCAGGTCGGCCCGGTAGAGAGTCGTACCGGTGGTGGGTCGAACGTGTCCCAGAAGAATCAGCGGCGCCTCCCGGTCACCTCTCCTGCCGCCGTACAGGAGCAGGTCAGCGAAGGAGAGGTCGGCGAGGAGACCCCAGATGCTGACGAGGTTCTGGAGGTGACCCACCTCCACCTCATCGAGGTCGGTATGCGAACGGGCCAGATCAGGCAGCGTCGCCACGTACCTACCCCGTCGTCAAAGGCCAGCGCTCAGAAACGGGCATTCAGCCGAAGCCGACCGGGTTGTCGGATCCGGGGGCGCCGATGTCCACGTAGGCGATCTTCCCGGCAGGCACGCCGACCTGGCGACCCCTGATGTCGGTCAACCACAGCACCGAGCCACCGCCGGCCACCGCCGCATCCACCTCGGACCGCAGTGCGGCCACGTCGGTGTCGTCGGCCATCTCGACCCTGATTTCCTTCGGGTTGTCGGTAACACCGATTCGCAGGTCCACGTCACGCTCCTCCGGGGTATCCGGTACTTGTCCGAGCCACAGGCTCAGATGATCCTGAGTTCCTTGTGCCGACGCTTCGTCGGCTTCATGTCCACATCGATCTTCCTGGCGATCTCAGCGAACAACTCTCCCACCTCGGTGGATGGATCTCCTGCCACCGGTCGACCGTTGTCGGCACCATCGCGCAGCGCCGGCACGAGCGGCACCTGACCCACGAGTGGTACCTCCAGGCGGTCAGCCAGGGCCTGGCCGCCACCCGCTCCGAACAACTCGTAGCGGGTGCCGTCATCGCCGGTGAACCACGACATGTTCTCGATGATGCCGTGGACCTTCAGGTTGACCTTCTCGGCCATGAACGCAGCCCGCTGGGCCACGGTCTGTGCGACCAGCTGGGGTGTGGTCACCACGTACATCTCGGCCGTCGGGAGGAAGCCGGCCAATGAGATCGAAATGTCACCGGTACCGGGAGGCAGGTCGACAATCAGGTAGTCGGGCTCGTCCCAGTAGACATCGGTAAGGAACTGCTCAAGGGCCTTGTGGAGCATCGGGCCCCGCCAGATGACCGGCTGGTCCTCGTCGGCGAAGAAGCCCATGGAGATACAACGCACGCCGTGGGCCTCCGGCGGGATGAGCATCCCGTCTATGACCGTCGGTGGGCGTGACACGCCCAGCATCCGCGGGATGGAGAAGCCCCAGACGTCGGCATCCACCACGGCCACGTCACGATCGCGCGCAGCCAGGGCGACCGCCAGGTTGGTGGTCACCGACGACTTGCCGACACCGCCTTTACCCGACGCGACCAGAATCACACGGGTCGTCGAGTTGGCCTCGGCGAACGGAACGGCACGGCCCTCAGAATGACCGTAGGTGGAGTTGGTTCCCGCCGTGGCCGACGGATCCCCGTGGAGTCGCTCCCTGAGCTCCCCCATCTGCTCGTCCGTCATCACGGTGAAGTCGACCCTGGCCGCCTCCACCCCATCCAGGGGCAGCAGGGCGGCGCCCACCGCCTGCTGGATCTCCGCCTTCATCGGGCACCCCGGCGACGTCAGAGCGATCTCCACCTCGACCCGGCCTCCGTCCACATGGACCCCACGGACCATTCCGAGGTCCACGATGCTCCGTCGGAGTTCGGGATCCTGGACCGGCCCGAGGGCCTCCCTGATCTGGGTTTCAGTGACCGCCACGGGTTCTCCTCGGCTGCGGTGGGATCGGGCCCACCTTCGATTCTCACCGGCATCAACCGGGGAGCCGGCCTACCGACCAGTACCGACGGTTGAGCCGACCAGACGGCCGGAGAGCCGGGTTCGGTAGAATAGCCGTGTGGACGGAGCCCCCCTCACGGCCACCGAGTTCGCCTCGGCGGTCACCGCCATAACCGGCGCATTCGGCGACCCCACCCGCCGCGACATCTACCTTCGCGCCCGCGATATCGAGCATGGCGTGACCGCGCTGGACACGGCCCAGGCATTCGACCTCCACCCGAACGTGGCACGCCACCACCTCGACAAGCTGGCTTCCGGCGGATACCTGGAGGTCGTGGTGCAACGCCACGAAGGCGCATCGGCCGGCCGGCCGTCGAAGACCTATCGCCTCACCAACCCGGGAGCCCCGCTCGAGGTGCCGGTGCGTCAGGACGCCGTCCTGGTGAGCCTCCTGGGCCGGGCCCTCGCCCTCCTGCCGCCCGATCAGGCCGAGGCGATGGCCGAGGAGGTCGGTGCCGAGGTGGGCCGCAGCATGGCTGAGGCCATCGGTGAACAGGAGGTGCACAGTTCATTCCAGTCGGCCCTACAGGTCGTGGCCGAGGCACTCACCGCACACGGCTTCGCGGCAAGGGCGGAGAGCGTTGGCGACGACCGCCTACGAATCGTCTCGGAACACTGTCCGTTCGGAGATGTCGCTATCGAACACCCCGTGATCTGCGCCGTGGACCGTGGTCTGGTGACGGGAATGCTGAGCGCCCTCTACGGCGAGGCGACGGCAGAGATGCGGTCGTCGCTTCCCATGGGTGATTCCGTCTGCGTCACCGCTGTGACGATCTGAAGCCGTAGACCCACCCGAACCCGTCCAACCCGTCGTGACTCGCCACTACCTCGACCACGCCTCGACGTCGCCGCTGCGCCCGGAGTCGGCTGCGGCCATGGACGGAATCGAGTCCCACGTCCACCCTGTGGAGCGACTCCCCCACCTCGCCTGTGCCAGCATCACCGACATCGAACCTCAGGCCGTGCTCGATGCCCTCCCCACGATTCTCGCCGACCTCCGGTTCCTGAGATGACGATCCTCCTGGTGCGCCATGGATCCGCCGGCGACCCCTATCGCTGGTCGGGCGACGACGTGGACCGGCCATTGGATGCCGCCGGAAAGATCCAGGCCCTCGGACTCGATGCCACCGTCTCTGAAATGGGTCAGAGGGTCGTCAGGGTCCTGAGTAGTCGCGCCACCCGGTGCCTGCAGACGGTGCTACCGCTGGGCGAACGTCATGGAATCCATACCGAGGAGGAGGACGATCTGTTCGAAGGGGCCGCTGAGCGCACCACCCGCCTTGTCCGGGACCTCGCCGGCGCGGCCGGGGACGAGACGATCACCATCCTGTGCAGCCACTCCGACGTGATCCCGGAGGTCATCCGAGATCTGGCCACCGATGGCATCGGCCTGAGTGGCGGTCGGGGCTGCGCATACGCATCCATCTGGGAACTCACGACGACCGACGGCCGGATCGTGCACGCCCACTACCGGTCGACTCCCTAGGACCCTGGGCCGGACGGCGCCTCGCCCGGCACCAGCTGCGCGTCGGTCAGGAACCGGAGGTCGGCTGAGGCGCCAGCAGCCCCACCACGACCAGCAGGTCGACCAGATCGGCGGGTTGCCCAGCCAGACCGGTGAACCTCGTGAGATCTACCGCTGCGTCGTCGGGTCGGTCCGCCACCGTGGCCAGCACCACCGCCCGGTAGGCGAGGCCGTACGGGTCCAGGGGGTCCAATGCAATGGCCTCGTCCAGGTTCTCCATGCCCCTGAGGACCAGCTCCGGTGACCGGGTAGCAACCAGCAGCCACCCCCGTTCGGCGAGCAGGTGGGCGGCA
>JAAZXC010000059.1:0-232 GCA_014240365.1 Acidimicrobiales bacterium
GGCGAACTCGGCGAAGACGGGGGCTGCGACCCTGCCGCCCGAGTAGACGTCCCCGGATGGCTCGTCAATGACCACGATGACAGCCAGTCGTGGCGCCTCGGCCGGTAGGAAGCCGGCGAAGCTGGCAACGTAGGACCGGTTGCCCCTGCTTCCGTAGCCACCGGTGGGCAAGGCCTTCCAGGCAGTGCCGGTCTTGCCTGCCACGCGGTAGCCGGGCACCTGGGCCCGGGTG
>JAAZXC010000059.1:242-13453 GCA_014240365.1 Acidimicrobiales bacterium
GCCCCACCACATCCTGGGCCACGGCGACGGGCAGGACTCGCAGGGCTGGGCCACGTCGTCGGGGTTCGAACACCCCAACATCGTCCCTCGTACCGAGTACCAGTGTGGGCGCGGGTCGTACTCCGCCGTTTGCGAGAGCCGCGTATGCCGTCAGCATCTGCAGTGGCGTTGTGGAGACCCCCTGCCCGATTGCGATGGTGGGCAACGAGGTTCCTGACCACGTCCCGGCCGGGCGGAGGACCCCGCTTGCCTCGCCGGGAAAGTCCAGGTCAGTTACCGACCCCAGCCCGAACTCCCGAAGTTGTTCGTGGAGGGCCTCGGCACCGAGGTCCTGTGCCCAGAGGATCGTCCCCACGTTCGACGAACGACGGAGGATCTCGGCCAGGGTGAGGTCCATCGTCTCGTGGAATGGGGAATCGCTGAAGGTGGCGTCGTGCACGTCCAGGCGTGGCGGTACCTGGCGAACCGTGTCTGGTGCGGCCACCGCCCGATTCAGGATCGCCGAGACCGTCAACGGCTTGATGATGGACCCGGGTTCATACGCCCAGGTGGCCGCCCGGTGCTCAGAGGAGATTCTCACCACCCCGTCAGACGATCGTCTGACCGTCGCCGTGGCCAGGAGCCCACCCGTGTCGGGATGCATGGCGACAAGGACGCCGCCATTTGCGCCGGCAGCCTCCACCGCCTCGAGAAGGAGTTGTTCAGCCTCGAACTGGAGTGCCCGGTCCAGGGTTAGGACAAGGGTCCGGCCGTCGGCGGCCGCCTGCACCGAGTGCTCGCCGCCCGGAATCGATGCATTTCCCAGCCCCATCTCCCCGACCCACTCGCCGTGGGTTCCGGAGAGGAGACCGTCATAGACCAGTTCCATGCCGCTGATTCCAATGGAGTCGATGTCCGTGCGGCCCAGAATCGAGAGGGCCGAGTCCCCACCGGGTCGGATCCTCTCCCATTCCTCGTTCACGTAGACTCCGGGGATGTTGAGAGCCACGGCCGCTTCGGCGACCTCCAGGTCAACCTGGCGTCCGAGGTAGACGAAGCTCTTGTCGCTGGAGAGGCGGCGTTCCAGCACCTCGAGGTCGGTTCCCAGTACCCGCGCAAGCGCCTGGGCAGCCCTGACCGGATCCTCCACCAGCTGAGGGTTCGCGATCATCGTCTGGCCGGGAACCGAGAGGACCAGGTCCACGCCGTTTCGGTCCACAATCGCGCCTCGGTACGCACTCAACTCGATGGTCCTTATGAGCTGGGCCTCACCGTGGGCCACGTACCGGTCCGGTTCCAGGAACTGGAGGGAGGCGAGGCGCCACCCGAACAACCCGGCCACGGTCGCCAGCATGAGGCCGACGAAGATGGCCCTCCGGCGAAAGCGGGTACGCGTCTGGCGCTCCGGTACGACGGTGGATGCACCACGCCCGAGGGTTGCGGGCGCAATGGGCTGACGGCTCATTGGTAGGTCCGGGAGAAGGGGTCGCCCACCGGCGGCTGGAGGATTATCAACGGATCTCCCGGCACGACCGACGACAGGTGGGGCCTCGTCGGCGGGGAGACGAGACCGAGTCGGCCACCAGCCACCTCCAGGATGCGACCGGGGCTCTCCAGACGTGCCACCTCGGCACGGAGCAGCTGTGAGTGGTCCCGCCCATCCTCCAGCCGTCGTTGGAGGCTGTCGAACTCGAGCTGACCGCTGACCACGACACTCTGAAAGGCAGCCAGAGCGAAGAGCGTCGCGAAGAAACCAAAGACCGCCAGCGCCACGGCACTCCGGACGGCCGGAGAAGTCGTGGCACGCTCTGTCGTCCCATCGTCGATCCGTTGGCCGAGACCCAGGCGTGGATACCGCAGTACCGCAGTCATCGGCGTTCCAGGGTTCTGAGGCGGGCGCTTGCCGCCCGGGGATTGTCGGCAGCCTCGGCCTCATCCGGGACCCTGCCGGCCCGACGTACGAGGACCGCCAGGGGCACCGCACCACATGCACAGGGGAGGCGGGCCGGACAGGCGCACCCGCCTGTCGCCGCCTGGTCGAAACGACGCTTCACGATCCTGTCCTCCCCCGAGTGGTAGGAGATGACGGCTCCTCTACCACCCGGCACAAGACGCCTGACGGCTTCGTCCAGGGAATCGGCAAGTTGTTCCAACTCGCCGTTCACCTCAATGCGGATGGCCTGAAATGTGCGCTTTGCGGGATGTCCGCCCCTGCGTCGGGCCGGCGCCGGTATCGCGTTTCGGATGATCTCAGCGAGACTGGCCGTGTCGGAGATGGGGCGCTGGGCCACGACAGCGCGGGCAATGCGGCGGGCGTGTCGCTCATCGGCGTTGTCGACCAGCAGTCGGGCGAAGGCAGCTTCGTCGTAGCCGTTGACCACCTGGTCGGCCGTGATCGTCTGACGTCGGTCCATCCGCATGTCCAGTGGCCCCGCCACCCTGTAGCTGAAGCCCCGGTCGGCATGGTCCAGCTGCGGTGACGAGACGCCGAGGTCGAAGAGGAAGCCGGAGAGGCCATCAATGCCCAGACCATCAAGCACGCTGCCCAGGTCCACGAAGGCGCGGTGCTGCAGCTGGATCCGGTCCCCGAAGGGCGCTAGTCGTGATCCCGCAGCGGCCAGGGCCTGGTCGTCACGGTCGATACCAATGACCCGGACGTCATCGCGTGCCTTCAGGATCGCCTCCGTGTGGCCACCGCCACCGAGCGTCGCATCCAGGATGATGCCGCTGGGGGCATTTCGCAGCACCTCGAGGACCTGATCCACCATCACGGGTCGATGGTGGAATCCGACTGGTTCGGCTTCGTCCTCTTCAGCTGGATGATCCAACATGGTCCGTCCCGTCGAGCCGATCACCGCTGCGGCCAGCGGCCCACCGATTCGTCCTTCGACCGTCCCCCGACCAGCTGGCGCCCGTCGGGATGTCTCCCCGAATCGGACTAGATGGCAAGCGGGCGGAGTAGGGGCCTCCCATCTAGCCGGCCGGGGGACGGTCCAGGGACGAACCGGTCGTGGACCGGCCGTCGTGGTCATCGGGTGTCGTCGTGAAGGCTTCCTCTCGTTCGGATTTCCATGACTCAGATCCCTCCACCCCGGAGGAATGCATCCGCCAGTGAGCGAGTCAGGTCCGGAGCCACGGCGGCCCACCTCGTGGGATTCCAGATCTCGATCCGGTCGAGGGCACCACAGACCACGACTTCGTGTTCGAGAGAGGCGTGCTCGCGTAGTCGCTCCGAAATCATCACGCGGCCCTGGGCGTCCGGTCGGACCAGCTCGGAGCTGGGTGCGAGGGCGCGGTAGGCCTGCGCCTCCACCTCGCCGTTTCGGACCTGCTCCTTCAGGCGGGCAGCCATCTCGTCGAAGCCCTCCGGGGTCCACAGCGCTATGCATCCCGCATACATCGTGAGGTAGGCGTCGCCCGAAAAGTGGCTGCGGAACTTGGCCGGGAGGACGAGGCGTCCCTTGACGTCCAGCGAATGCTCGTGGGTTCCGACGAATGCCATGGCCATCTCCCCCCTTCCCGTTGTTCCCGGTCGTGTTCCCGTCAGAAGAGCGGAAGCCTCCAGGAGCGACACATGTCGTCCTGTTTCCCCACTCTCCTATCATTGATCACCACTTTACCCCTTTTTCTCCCACTTCGGCAAGTCATTCCTCCCCACGGGCACCCGGGAACGCCACAACCATCAATCCAGAACCCATCCCCGGAAACCCGGCCTAAGCCGGAGGCGTGAATCCGGTCAGGGCAGGTTGGCGAGAAACGCCTTCAACAGCGGGGCGGAACCGACCGGCAGCGCCACGGCTGCCGACTCCAGACACTCCACGGCCTCCTCGGCCGGGGTCAGGCCAAGCAGACGGACCATCTCGCGTCCCGACCACTCCAGGAGGGCAGCACACTGGAAACGGGCCCCGAAACGATCCCTTCGCTGGCTCACACCCACCGACTTACGGCCACCCACCAGCACCTCACCCGGACCGATCCCGGCAAAGCAGGCAAGGCCTCCCCATCGGCCCGGTTCCATCGGGCCCCGGTGGACACCCGCTTCGACACCCAGATCCGCTAAAGCAGCAGACCACACCCCACCCAGCCACCACGTGGACCTACCGACATCGTCCTCCCAGAGGGGGTCGCCCCGGGGCATCAGCACATCCACCCAGAGCACCCCGTCGGGCCTCAGCAGCACCGCCCCGCCACCGGAACTCCGTCGGACCACGTCGAGACCGGGGGCGACCTCCACGCCCGCCTGGGAACTGCCCAGCACCAGCGTCGGAGCCTCCACCTCATTCACGAGGACCACCCGTCCAGAGATCGGGCCTACCGGTGCATGCAGCTCCTCAACGGCTCCCGTCGGCCTCTCCAGGGCCCAGCCACCCCCCGGTCCGTCCGACATCGCGTCAGTCGCCCGGAGCGAGGCCCGACAGCTCTCCCTCCGGGAACCTCCGCACCCATGACAGCCAGGTCACCACGTCATCCACTGTCGGCGCCGCATCAGGATCCCCGTACTGGGTGATGGCCCTGAAGCGGGCGTAGGCAGGCGCCGGAACCGGTAGGAACGGCCAGCGCCGCCACCAGTGACGGCCGGCCATCCGAAACACCTGTCGGACGGCGACGGACCAGAGGGCGGGACGCACCAGCACGGCGGAGGCCACCCTCACCATCCACCACCTCATGCCAACAGCGCCTGACCAACCGGCTGTCGGGCATGGTGCCAGACGGCAGCGGCACCCACCAGGGGGCCATCGGCGCCCAGGCCCGCCGGAAGGATCCGGGCTCCCCGGGTGAAATCCAGACCGCATTCCAGGTCAAGGCGTTGCTGCGCCGCCTCGAAGAAGGGGGCGCCGAAACCCAACGCCACCGATCCGGCGACGACCGCAAGCTGGATGTCCAGAAGGTTCACCACCGTTGCCACGGCCCTCCCCACCAGGTCGCCGGTACGTCGTCGCACCTCGGGCGGGGCCTCGGCAGGAGGCGCACCGGTGAGACGCTGGATAGCCGGGCCGGAGGCCACCGCCTCCAAACACCCCCGGTTGCCACAGGCGCACTGTGGTCCGTCCGCGTCTACGACCACATGACCCACGTGACCGGCATTTCCAGCCGCCCCGCCCAGTAGGCGGCCATCCAGTACCAGACCGCCACCTACGCCGGTCGACACCACCATCGCCAGGAAGTTCCTCTCCCCCACGGCAGCACCGCACCAGCCCTCACCGAGGGCCAGGGCCTTCGCATCATTGTCCACCACCACGACCGTCCCGGTCCGCTCGGCCAGGCGGTCCGCCAACGGGAAGTCCCTCCACTGTCCGATGTTCAGAGGGGATACCAGCGTTCCGCTGTCCGACATCGGGCCCCCACAACCCACACCGATCCCAGCCACCGGACCGTCGGCCATGAGGGGCTCGACAATGCCCATGAGCTGCTCGAACAGGGCATCACCGTCACTGCCGGTGGTAGCCGCCCGACGGCGGCCGGTAATGGATCCGTCCGCATCGACCAGGCCGGCCTCCAACTTCGTTCCGCCAACGTCCACGGCCAGCACGGGCCTGGATCCCACCGCCGTCACGCCCTTGGATGTCGAATTCGGAACCAGGCCATCAGGTAACCGGTTCAGGTTCGGCCCTGGTCACCCCGACGAAAGCGGTCACGCATCTGTTCGCGGACCCTCGTGCGGGTGCCCCCGACAGCATCCCGTAATCCTGTGGCACGCCCGGATCCAGCAGCGGCCCTCAGGCCGGTCCGACCCACCTGCCGGGCGTTTCGCTCGAGGATCATCGCGGAGCCGAGCATCACCAGGAAGCCCACGAAGGCCAGGAGGTACGAGGTCGACAGGGTCGTGACCATCACCAGCACACCAACGGCAAACACCGCCACCGCCAGCTTCATGCTTCGCAGCGGCTGCGTGTAGAGAGTCGTCTCGGTCACCTCGCGCACTAGGTCCGGATCGGTTTCCGTGAGTAGGTCCTCGATCTCGCTGAGGATTCTCTCCTCGTCTTCGGACAGGGGCACCTGGCCGTTCCTCGCCTCGCCGGTCATGCTTCGTCTCACCCTAAGCATCGCACAGCGGGTCACCAGCAACAACGCGGCGAGCGTCGAAACTCATTCATCCGGGCCCCACTGGGCGTCCCCGCGCTCCCTGGGCTGCAACCCGTCGGCACCCACCGTGGTCGCCGGACCTATGGATCCGACTCCGAAACGACCCCGGATCAACTCCACGGCCCTCTCTGCCTCCCGCCAACCCGGATCGGCGAGATCCTGGAAGCTGAGCTGGCGAACCGAGGAATCCCGCAGCCCACTCATCGATACCCCCAGGAGCCTGATCCCCGGCGACGTGTCCACAGCCGCCATCAGGTCAGAGGCGACCTGGAGGATGTCCACCACCAGGTCCGTCGCCTCCGGGAGGGTCTGGGCCCGAGTGATGGTGGTGAAATCTGGAAACCGGACCTTCAGCGTGATCGTGCGGCCGGCCACGCCCCCTTCCCGCAACCTCCGGCCCACGGCATCGACCATGCGGACCAGCTCCCGGCGGACGTCATCGGACTCGGTGAGGTCCCGGGCGAAGGTCTCCTCGTGGCCGATCGACCTGACGGACTGGTCCGGATCCACCCGCCGACCGTCCATGCCCCTCGCCAGAAGCCAGAACTGGTTGCCGGCGACACGGCCGAACGACGACACCAGCGTCGCCTCGGGAACGGCCCGGAGCTCAGCGACCGTCTGCACCCCCAGGCGCTGCAGTCGTTCCAGAGTGCGTGGGCCCACACCCCAGATGGCCCCCACCGGCAGGGGATCCAGGAAGTCACGGACTCCGTCGACAGGCACCACCAGAACACCGACCCCGGGCACCGGACTACCGGATCCGACGGTCGGCTTCGCCCGGGCGCTGGCCAACTTGGCGAGAAACTTGTTGCCCGCTATTCCGACGCTGCATCCCAGACCCTCCTCGTCCAGAACATCGCGTCGGATGGCACCAGCCACCTGGACAGGCGTTCCATGCAGCCGGCCGGCTCCGGACACATCCAGGAACGCCTCGTCCAGGGACAAGGGCTCGACCAGCGGCGTGTACCGGCGAAAGATCGCCATGACACGGCGACTCACCTCGCCGTAGTGGCGATGGTCTCCCCGCAGGAACACCAGGTCGGGACAGAGACGCCGGGCCCGCGTGGACGGCATTGCCGAATGGATGCCGTAGACCCGGGCCTCGTAGGAGGCCGCTGCGACCACCGATCGCTCACCCTCCCCGCCCACCACGACCGGAAGGCCACGCAGCTCCGGTCGCCTGACCACCTCGACGGCCGCGAAGAACGCGTCCATGTCCACGTGCAGGATCGGAGTCGGCTCACCCACCGGTCAGGGCCCTCAACCGGGGCCGGGTGCCAGGCGTTCGATGACCAGCTCGGATGGATTCGAACCACGGGCCACGTAGGAGAAGTGCGGCACCGAGTCACCGGCGGGTTCGGGGAGCGAGGCCGAGAGCCACGCCGAAACCGGCTCGGCCACCCATGGCGGGGCCGTGGCAAGAAGCAGGAGTGCCTCGTCGGGCTCCACGAAGCGGGCGTCCTCCACGATGCAGTCGGGATCCTCGAATACGAGGTCCCCGTGCCAACCGCTGGCCAGGTGGACCGACACGCCCAGCAGCATGGAACGATCGGGAAAGTCCACCGTCACCCGGTAGATCGCCGTGGACCAGCCCTCCACGATCAGCCCAGTCTCCTCCAGGACCTCGCGCGACAGCGCCTCCTCCGAGACCTCTCCGCGGTCCACGACCCCGCCGGGCGGGGTCCACTCCACCCGACCATCCCGGCGGCGGTTCGCCACCAGCAGCGTGGAGCCCTGTCGGGTCAACAGGCCACCCACGACCTTCCATCGTCGACCCGTATCGTCACCCACCGCCGCAGTCTGGCATCTGGTGGTGACGGTGCGATCGAGGGCCGGGCCACGGGTTGGGGCGGCGATAGCCTCCGGGCGTGAACGATGCCCAGACCCAATCCGTCG
Source organism: Acidimicrobiales bacterium (assembly GCA_014240365.1). GTDB lineage: Bacteria > Actinomycetota > Acidimicrobiia > Acidimicrobiales > MedAcidi-G1 > UBA9410. Next base: position 8,202 of record JAAZXC010000059.1, read on the forward strand.
GCCAGCTCCCGTCGGCGGCTCCCTCGACGATGGCACGACTCCTGGCGCTGCTGGCCATCCTCGTGGCCGGTACGTGTGGGGGCCTCGTCGGACATGCCGTGACCAGCCTTCAGTGTGCGGACGACTGCACCTCTCTCGCCGGATCCATGGGCGTCGTGGGAGCGATCCTGGCGGCCGGTGGCGTCGGAATCGTCGCTGTCCTGTCACTTCGGGCCATGTCCGAGTGGCGAACCGGTCAGCTCCAGCAGGCTGCCCGGGACGACCACCCGGTCGACTGACCTCAATCAGCCGCCGTGGCCGAACCCTCCACCCTCCGAGACCTGGCTCTGGCCGCTGCCAGGATCGTCGCCCCGGAACTGCGCCGTAGGGCTGGAGCCGTCGAGGTCTCGGACACGAAGACGACCCTCACCGACCTGGTGACCGACGTCGACCGCTGGTCCGAGGAACGCATAGTCGGCCACATCCTGGCCTCACGTCCGAACGACTCGATCCTCGGTGAGGAGGGCACCGAAGTGGACGGGACGTCCGGAGTCCGATGGCTGGTGGACCCGATCGACGGCACAACCGACTTCGTGTACGGGCATCCGGGTTTCTCCGTGTCGATCGGCGTCGAGGTTGACGGCAAACCGGTAGCCGGCGTCGTGGTGGACCCGATGCTCGACGATGAGTTCTGTGCTGCGGTCGGCCACGGGACTACACGCAACGGAAGACTGGTCAGGGTGAACCAGGTGGACGGCCTCTCGGCGGCCCTGGTTGCCACCGGCTTCAGCTACGACCCCGGGCGACGACGGCGCCAGGCCGAGGCTCTCGTCTCCATCATCGGACTTGTGCGCGACATCCGACGCTGTGGCGGCGCCGCCACGGATCTCGCATCCGTGGCCTGCGGGCGGGTGGACGCCTACTTCGAACGCGGGCTGAACCCCTGGGACTGCGCCGCTGGAACAGTGCTGGTAACCGAAGCCGGGGGTCGGGTAACAGACCTGGAAGGCCAGCCGACCAGCGGTGAAATGGTGGTGGCAGCCCCGATCGACCTGCACGGTCCACTCCTGGAGCTGCTCAGGTCGGCCGGCACCGAGGTGGCCTGATGAAGCCCGTTCCCAGCACCAGGAAGACAGAGACGCCCTCCATGGGGCAGCATTCACCCATGAGCAGGCGCATCCTCACGGTGGAGGACGACGAACGGATCCGGACAGCCGTGCGCCTGGCTCTCGAGGAGGAGGGCTGGGAGGTCGAGGAGGCCGCCAGCGGAGAAGAGGCCCTGGAGGCCTTCTCCCGCATGCCGTCCGACGTGGTGCTGATCGACATCATGCTTCCAGGGATGGACGGATTCGAGGTCTGCCGGAGCATCCGCCGTCTGGGAGACGTACCCATCATCATGGTCACGGCACGCTCGGACAGCCACGACGTGGTGGCAGGGCTGGAGGCGGGCGCCGATGACTACCTGCGAAAGCCATTCGACCCCAAGGAACTCTCGGCGCGGATCCGCGCGCTCCTCCGCAGGATCCGTCCCGACGAGTCGAGGCCGATCCACATACAGATCGACGGTCTGGAGGTCCTTCCCGACGCAGGCGTGGTTCGCTACGCCGGCGAGGAGGTCCACCTCACCCGGACCGAGTTTCGCCTTCTCGTTGATCTGGCCATCCACCCGGACCGGGTAATCAGCCGCGAGGACCTGCTGGAACGCGTCTGGGGCTACGACTACTTCGGCGACGCCCGTCTGGTGGACGTACATGTGCGACGGCTACGCATGAAAATCGAGCCCGATGCGGCCAACCCACGCTTCGTGGTCACCGTGCGCGGCATGGGCTACAAGTTCCAGACCTGACCCGTGCCCGACGTTACGAAGACAGACGTCAGCCGTCTGGGGCTGGGAGCACAGATCTCGGTCCTGTTCGCCATTGGAGGACTGCTGGTGTCGATCCTGCTGGGCGGGGCGACCCTGCTGCTCACCCGGGGGCAGTTGCTCGACACCCGCGGTAGCGCCGCTGCGGCCATGGCGGTGAGCAACGCCACCCGTCTGTCCAACCAGCTCACACCGGAATCCTCCATCGAGGACCTGCCCACCGTTGTCGACTCCCTCACGAGGATAGAAGGCAGCCAGCGGATCATCAGGGTCGGCGACGACTGGCTCGTCGCACCCGAACTGGACCGTGCCGACCTCCCGGCTCCACTGGTAGAGCGGCTGGGCGACCGGAGGCCTGGACAGATGCTGGCAACGGTCAGGGGGCAGCCGCGCTTCGTGGTCGGCATTCCGCTCACGGCATTTGACGCCGACTACTACACCATCAGCGACCTCTCCGATGTCGAACAGACGCTGGATGACCTCAGGTACGTACTGCTCGGCACAGGCGCCATCGCCGTGACGCTCGCCGCCCTGCTCGGATCATGGGCCTCAAGGCGAATGCTCCGACCCCTGCGCCGGGTCCGAGAGGCGGCCGAGGCAATCGCCGGCGGGCGGCTCGACACCCGGCTGGGCGTCCAGGCCGACCCGGACCTGGATCGGCTCTCCGACTCCTTCAACGAGATGGCGCGTGCCCTGGAGTCCAGGATCCAACGCGACGCGAGGTTCGCCTCCGACGTGAGCCACGAACTCCGGAGCCCTCTCACAACCCTCATGGCCGGGGTAGGGGTGCTGGAATCCCGGAAGGAGGAACTCTCACCGCGGTCGATGATCGCCCTTGACCTACTGGTAGCCGACCTGGAGAGGTTCAACCGACTGGTCAACGACCTGCTGGAGATATCCGGCTTCGATGCAGGCGTGGCCGCCGTTGACCTGACCGAGGTGGACATCGCCAGGTTCCTGGAGGTCACCGCGACCAACGCCGACGTCGTGGACCTCCGGATGCCCGACGACGCCCGGGGAGTGCTGCTCCAAGCCGACAAGCGTCGCCTCGCCCGGGTCATGTCCAACCTGTTGGACAACGCCGGACGCTACGGCGGCGGCGCCTCGGCGATAATCCTCGAGATGGACAACACACTCCGCATCATCGTGGAGGACGACGGTGCCGGGATTCCCGCTGCTGAGCGCTCAGCGGTCTTCGAGCGGTTCTTCCGCGGTTCGGCGGGAGGGCGCCGAACCGGTGACGGGGGCACAGGCCTCGGCCTCAACCTCGTCGTTGAGGACCTCCGCCTGCACGGTGGCAGGGTCTGGGTGGAGGACCGCCCGGACGGACGGCCGGGCGCACGCTTCGTGCTCGAACTCCCCCTTCCAGAAGTGGACGCCTGATGGACCTCCGACATCTCTCCGCAGCGGTCCTGACGATCAGCCTCCTGTCGGGCTGCTCCATTCCAATTGACGAGCAGGCCAACGACCTCGTCGCAGAACTCCCGAATGCCCTGCTACACGCAGCATCCACCACCACCAAGGCTCCAGCGGCGTCCGAGTCGGTCCAGATCTACATGGCCCACCTGAGAGATGACGACCGGATGCTCCTGGAGGTGGTCGACCGTGACATCTCCGGCGACGGCTCCATCAACGTGATCCTCGACAAGGTCCTGGCTGGTCCCACCGCCGCCGAGCATGAATCCGAGTTCATCTCCCCCTTCGCAGAGGGCTCCACCGTGATCGGCACGGTTCTCGTGGACGGCCTGCTGGAGATCCACCTCGACTCCCTGGACGGATTCCCACAGGATGACAGCGCCGGCAACCGACTGGCGTTCGCAATGCTGGTCTGCACCGCGGTGAACCTCGTCGCCGGTGCCGAAATCGACAGGGTCACCATCCTCCTGGAAAGCCCCGACGGCCTTGAGGCGATAAACGTTCCAGTCAGCGACGGCGACCCACCAGAGGAGGGGGCGCCGGTCACCTGCGGCAACTACATCGGCTTCCTGGACGATGGGCTCACGGATCCAGACGATCCAGGGCGACCTTCAGGTTCCTGACAGCCTGTCCGATCCGCTGCTCGTTCTCAATCAGGGCGAAGCGCACGTAGCCCTCGCCGCCCGGACCGAACCCCATGCCGGGAGACACCGCCACGTTCGCCTCACGGACCAGGTGGGAGGCGAACTCCACGGATCCCATGTCCAGATACTGCTCGGGGATGGGCGCCCAGGCGAACATCGTCCCCTTAGGCGGCTCGATGCTCCACCCGATCCTGTTCAGGCCATCGCATAGTGCATCCCGACGGGCCTGGTACACGCCACACACCTCGGCGGGATAGTCGATGGCTTCGTTCAGGGTCACCGTGGCGGCGATCTGGATCGGCTGGAATGAGCCGTAGTCGAGGTATGACTTGAGCTTCGTAAGGGCCGCCACCACCTTGGCGTTGCCAACCATGAAGGCCATCCGCCAACCCGCCATGGAGTAACTCTTGGTCATCGAGTAGAGCTCCACCGCCACCTCGTCGGCGCCCGGCACCTGGAGGATCGACGGTGGCTGGTAGCCGTCGAACCCGAGGTCGGCGTAGGCGAAGTCGTGGACCAGGACCACATCGCGCTCGCGGGCGAAGCCCACCACCTCCTCCATGAAGGCCAGGTCCACGCAGGCCGTAGTGGGATTGTGCGGGAAGGACAGGACGATCACCCGGGGCCGTGGCCACGAGTACTCCCAGCCCTCCTTCAACATGGCGATGAAGTCGCCGTCGGTGGTGAACGGCATCTCGCGGACCTCCGCCCCGGCGAACAGGGGCGAATACCGGTGGATCGGATAGGACGGCGACGGGACCAGCGCAGCGTCTCCCGGCTGCAGGAGAACCCACATCAGGTGCGAGAAGCCCTCCTTGGCGCCGATCGTGTTGACCACCTGGGTCTCCGGGTCCAGCTCGACGCCGAAACGGCGGAGGTAGAGGTCAGCGACCGCCTCGCGCAGCTTCGGGAGCCCGCGACTCGACGAGTAGCGGTGGTTCCGGGGATTGCGGACGGCCTCGCAGAGCTTGTCCACCGCCACGTCAGGCGACGGCAGGTCGGGGTTGCCGAACCCCAGGTCGATGACGTCCTCCCCAGCCCGCCGAGCCTCGACCTTGAGCGTGTCAATGATCGTGAAGACGTAGGGAGGAAGCGAGTTTATGCGCCGGAACTCCATCGCCGGAGCGTAGTCGTGGCCCCCCGGCGCCCAAGTCGGGCCTGTGGTCCGACCCGATCAGGTGGCGGGTGCGTCCACCTCAATGCGGGCCTTCAGGTCATCAATGGCAGCGTGGACGACCTTGGCTTCCAGACGGCGTTTCACGAACCCCGGAAGCCCGATGAGCAGGTCCACGTCCAGGTCGTAGACCACGAGGGATGCCTCAGGATTCCCTTCGACCTCCAGGAACTCG
>JAAZXC010000005.1 GCA_014240365.1 Acidimicrobiales bacterium
CCGACACCTGTTCGGCCTGGCCCTCCACCTGGAGGTCGACGGGGTCCCGTCGACAAAACCACTGGCTATCGCGTCGTGTGGCAACGCAGCCCTGGCCGCTGCGACCGTGGCACGTGCCGTAGGACGACCGCTGGTCGTACAGGTTCCGACGTGGGCCGACGATGGCGTGCTGGGACGACTAGACGATCTGGGGGCCGACGTTCGGGTCTGCGAACGACGGGCCGACGAGGCGGGCGACCCCTGCATCCACCGGTTCCGGGAGATGGTGGCCAACGGAGCCGTCCCGTTCTGCTGCCAGGGCACGGAGAACCTCCTCACGCTCGATGGTGGCCGGACCCTGGGCTTCGAGTTGGCCGCCCAGTGGGCTGCCCATGGCGACTCACCCACCCGCCTTCTCGTGCAGGTCGGCGGCGGTGCGCTGGCCAGCAGCACCGTGCAGGCCCTGGGCGATGTGGTGACCCGTGGCGGCCCCTCGACGCGACCAGGCCTGGTGGCGGTCCAGCACGAGGGCTGCGCGCCCCTCGCCAGGGCGTTCAACCGGGTGGCGTCAGCCGACGATCCGATGGCGACGCTGGTCGTGGCGGACGCCTCCTCGGACGACGGCAGCGCCATGTGGCCATGGACGGACCCGGCCTCCGTGGCTACAGGACTACTCGACGACGTCGTCTACGACTGGCGGGCGCTGGTCCACGACATGCTGCTGGGGCCGACCCCGGGCGGCCCGGTCGTAGCCACCGAGGCGGACCTGGTCGACGCCCATGCTCTGGTACTGGCGCATACAGAGGTGTCCGCCGACCCGACAGGAACGGCCGGCCTGGCGGGGCTGCTGGCGGCCCGACGGCACGGCTGCATCGACGCCTCCGAGGAGGTCGTGATCCTCCTCACCGGCGTCGATCGGTCCTGACCCGCAGACTGCGAGCATGCCCTGCCGGGATAACCGCCGGTCTGGACGCTCCCGAGGATCCACCCGCCCGCTCAGCGTTCCTCGCGCCTGTAGGCAATGCCGAGTGCCGCCGGGGCCGGTGACGGTCGGTTCCGCGACCTGATGGAGATGGCCACCAGCACGCCGACGGTCAGCAGGTACGGCAGCATCGACAGGAGGATGGGCGAGAAGTCCACTCCGAAGGTCTGAAGGCGGGTCTTGAGCGCCAACGTGAGACCGAAGAGCAGCGCCCCGAGGGCCACCCGACCCGGCCGCCATGCTCCGAAGATGACGAGGGCCACGGCGATCCAGCCCCGACCCGCCACCACGCCCTCGGTCCACTGCGGTGTGATGGACAGCGTCAGGTAGGCACCCGATGCTCCGGCCAGAGCCCCTCCCGTCGCGACGGCCGCAAGCCGCAGCCCGGCCACCGAGTGGCCGGCGGCATCAGCGGTCGGCGCCGACTCCCCAGCAGCCCTCACCGCCAGCCCCAGACGGGTCCGTCCCAGTACGAACGAGGCAGCCAGACCGGCCAGCACTGCCATGTAGACCAGCGGCGACTGCTGGAACAGCACCGGGCCGGCCCACGGAATGTCCGACAGTGGGCCCCAGTCCACCGGTACCAGCTCGGCGCCTGCCGGCTGGCCAACCGAACCCTTGCCGATGTAGGCGGCGAGCCCGATTCCCAGGATGGTCAGGGAGAGCCCCGAGACCACCTGCTCGGCTCCGAGGACGACCGTGAACAGGCCGTGGAGTAGCCCGATGAGGGCACCTGCCGCGATGGCGGCGACCAGGGCCACCCACGGGTTTCCCGTCTGGAGCGCCACCACGAATCCGGTGACCGCTCCGATGGCCATCATCCCCTCGACGCCGAGGTTCAGGATCCCAGCCTTCTCCGAAATCATCTCGCCGAGGGCGGCAAGGTACAGGAGGGCACCGAAGGACACGGTGGCCTCCAGTAGGCCGATGAGCGAGGCCTCGGTCACGACTCCGCCCCGGTCGGTGGCGCCTCGCCGGTGTCACCGGCAACCATCTGGATGCGGTAGCGAGCCAGCACGCCGGCGGCGATGGCGCCGAAGAGAATCAGCGCCTGGAGGATGGTCGAGACCGACGACGACACCCCCATGGTCTGAATGCTCTGGCCGCCGATCTGCACAGCGCCGAACAGCACGGCCACGGCGGCGACACCTGACGGACGCATCAGGGCCAGGGCCGCCACGATGATCCCTGCGAAGCCGAAACCGTTGGAGAGGCCCTCTGTGATCCGGTCTGCATTGCCCGACAATTCCACGCCACCGGCGAAGCCCGCCACGCCACCGGAAAGCACCATGACGGTCAGGATCTTGCGTTTCAGGGAGATACCGGCGTAACGGGCCGTGGCTCCGGAGGATCCTGCCACCCGGAGCTCGTATCCCCAGGCCGTGCGGCTGACCGCCAGGCCGAACAGGGCGATGACGATCCCGGCCAGCACCACGCCCAGGTGCGCCCGCTCGAAGAGCGTCGGCAGGCGGCCGTTGTCGGGAAGCATCGGCGCCAACGGAAAGTTGTGCGAATCCGGGTCCTTCCACCGGCCGTGGACGAGCCACTGGACGAGCCGTATTGCCACCTCGTTGAGCATCAGCGTGGTGATGATCTCGTTGACCCCGATCCGGGCACGGGCGATCGCCGGACCCAGGGCCAGAAGGCCACCGCCGACCACCGCAGCCGCCAGCATCGCTGTCACGAGGACCGGTCCAGGCCAATCACCTCCAAGACGCGCCACCCACGCGGCCCCGATCGCCCCTGCCATGATCTGCCCCTCGGCTCCGATGTTCCAGAGCCCCATGGACCCGGCCACCGCCACCGCCAGACCGGCAAGACCCAGTGGCACAGCCCGGTTGAGGGTCACCGACCAGGCCCGCGGATCACCCAGCGAGGCTTCGAACATGCGCCCGTAGACGCGCAGCGGATCGTGGCCTGAACCGACCAGCAGGAACACTCCGACCACGAGGGCCACCACCAGGCCCACGCCGAAGGCCAGCGGCTGGCCGCCTCGCAGCATCCGATCGCGGGGGGCGAGTACCGGACGCCTCATGCGGATGCCCCACCAGTCGGGACATGACCGACCATGGCCTCGCCGATCTCGCGGCGTCCGGCCACCGCGGGATCGAACTCGGCTACTACCCGGCCCCCGTGCATGACCAGCAGGCGGTCGGTCAGCGTCAGGAGCTCATCGAGGTCCTCGGAGATCAGCAGGATGGCGACGCCCGCCCCGCGCTCCGCCACCAACAGGTCCTGGATGGCCTTGACCCCCTGCACGTCCAGGCCGCGGGTCGGCTGGGCGGCCACCACCACCCTGGGTCGGTCGCTCAGCTCCCGTCCGACCAGGAGGCGCTGCAGGTTGCCGCCCGACAGTCCGGCGATCGGCTGGTCGAGCGGCCCGGTACGCACGCCGAAGCGCTCCACGAGGTCACGGCAGTGGGCGGTCGCCGCTTCGGGATCCAGGAACGGGCCACGCCGATGTGTGGAGTAGGTGCGGAGTATGGCGTTGTCGGTGACGCTGAGACGTGGCGCCAGGCCCACCCCCATCCGGTCCTCGGGTATGTAGCCCAGCCCGGCTCCGAACCGCTGGCGTGGCGTGGCTGCCGTGAGGTCCATCCCGTCCAGCTGCACAGTTCCACCGGTCGTCGGACGCAGCCCGGCAATGGCCTGGGCGAGCTCGCGCTGACCGTTGCCTGCCACCCCGGCTATGCCGACGATCTCGCCGGCACGGATCGTCAGGTCGACACCGTGCAGTGCCTGGAGGCCCCGGTCGTCCAGACACCTCAGGCCGACCACCTCCAGTTTCGGCCCGCCGACCACCACCGGTGGTGGACGTTCGCTGATCACCGGCGATGAACCCACCATCAGCTCGGCCAGGGCTGCGGAGTCGGTCTGGGACACCGGCAGCGACACTGCGACCGTCTCGCCACCGCGGAGCACCGTGGCCTCGTCGCAGAAGCCGGTCACCTCGTGCAGCTTGTGGCTGATGAAGATCACCGTGCGGTCGTCGTCGGCCATGTGTCGCAGGATGCGACCCAGCTCGTCGGCCTCTCCGGGGGTGAGCACCGCCGTCGGCTCGTCCAGGATCAGGATGCGGGCGTCACGCCAGAGTGCCTTCAGGATCTCGACGCGTTGGCGCTCACCCATCGAGAGCTGCCAGACCGGCCGGTCGGGCTCCGTGGCCAGGCCGAATCGTTCAGCCAGCTCGCCGACCGCCGACTCCACGGCCTGGCGACGGACGATGCGCTCCGCCGCACCCAGCACCACGTTCTCGGCAACGGTGAACGACGGCACCAGCCGGAACTCCTGGTGGACCATTCCCACCCCGGCGGCCAGCGCATCGGATGGCGATCGGAAGTGGTGGACGACGCCGTCGATCCGGACCTCTCCCTCATCGGGCCGGTAGACGCCCGACAACACGTTCATGAGCGTCGACTTCCCGGCCCCGTTCTCGCCGAGGACCGCGTGCACCGTGCCGGTCCGAACCGTCAGGTTCGCACCCGCGTTGGCCACCACCCCGGGAAAGCGCTTCCAGATGCCGCTCAGCTCAACCGCCGGCGGCGTCGCCGTCGGGGCATCGTCGGGAGGTGGGTTCATCGGATCATCCGGTGTCGGGGCCGCAGGCAACTGGACGTGACGGCGCCGGCGGGTCCTCCCCGCCGGCGCCGACTACGTCAGGAGTTGGGGATCAGCCGAGTGAACCGACCACCCCTTCGACGAATACGTCCATGCTGAGCATGGTGCCGTCGTCGAGGACGTCACCTGCCGCCACGTAGAGGCTGCCGTCCTGGGCGTTGATCGGACCCTGGAACGGGTGGAAGGAACCGTCGATGATCTGCTGCCTGCGCTCAGCGACCGCCGCCTTCACGGCTGCGTCGACATCGGAAGCGATGGGTGCCAGGTCGACGACGCCGTCGGCCATCGAACCCCAGTAGTAGCCACCCTCATAGGTGCCGTCAATGGCCTGCCCGATGATCTCGGCGTAGCGCGGACCCCAGTCCCAGACCGGAGCGGTCAGGTGTGCCGCCGGCGCATGTGCGCTCATGTCGGAGTTGTAGGCAACCCAGCGGGCTCCTGCCGCTTCGGCCTTCTCGCCGGCCGCAGTGGAGTCCTGGTGCATGGCAATCACGTCGGCACCCTTGTCCAGCAGGGCCTGGGCGGAATCGCCCTCAACCACCGGATCGAACCAGGTGCTTGTCCAGACCACCTCGACCTGGGCATCGGGGTTGGTCTCCAGCACGCCGAGGGTGAAGGCGTTGATGCCTCTGATCACCTCAGGGATCGGGAATGCGGCCACGTACCCGATGAGGTTCGAAGAGGTCGCAGAACCGGCGACCATGCCGGACAGGTAGCGGGGCTCGTACATGCGGCCGAACGAATTGCCGAAGTTGGTCCCGTTGGCCTTGTAGCCCGACACGTGGTCGAACACGACGTCCGGGAACTCCTCGGCCAGGGCCTCCATGTCGTCCATGTAACCGAACGAGGTGCCGAAGATGACGTTGAATCCCTGACCGATGAAGTCACGGGCGTGGTTGCCGAAGTCGGCGGTGCCCTCCGGGACGGTCTCGACGAATGCTGTCTCCACGCCGGTCTCGGCTGCGGCCGCCAGACGGCCCTGATTGTGTGAGTACGTCCAGCCGGCATCGCCGACAGGTCCCACATAGATGAATGCCGCCTTGGTCGAATCGTCATCGTCGGATCCGCAGGATGCGGCGACGAGCGAAAGGCCCAGGACGACGGCCAGCAGGCCGAAAAGACTACGTCTCACTTTGTTCTCCCTCTGGCCGAACCGGAACGGACCCCGATGGTCCTGGACACCCGGGCACGGCGCAGTTCGCAGCATGCCACATGGGGACGGGAACCGCCTGACCGCGGCCCGCATGCAGGCCGCGGTCAGGCGACGGTGAGTTGCAGCGAGACCCGGGTGGCACCGTTGGCGATGGCCGCCCGGACCACCGCTTCCACGGTGTCCAGCACCGTCCCGGAGTCCCCCCTGAGTGCTGTACCGAACGGCCCCACCTCGACATTCAGTCCGGCTGATTCGGCCACGGCTATGGCCGCCCGTACGTGCGGGCCGGGCGCACCCTCCACGAAGGGCTCGATGGTGAACTCGGCTGCTATCTCCACATCGCCATCATGACCCATCACCGCAGTCGGTGCGTACGCCGTTCAGGCCTCCCAGAGGCGGCGGGAGCGCTCGGCCAGATCGCGGTGGGCGGCCGCAAGGTCGGTGCCGACCACCTCCCCGTCGGCGACCACGGCCCGGCCCTCGACGAAGAGGTGCCTGACCCTGCGATCCGGACCCAGCACGAGGGCGGTGAGAGCATCGCCCATGTCCCCCAGGTCACCTCCCGGCCAGACGGCCAGGTCGGCTCTCATGCCGACCTCCATCGATCCCACGTCGTCAACGCCCAGGCATCTGGCACCGCCGAGTGTGCCCATCTCGACCACATCGGCCGGCATGAGGGCGTCCGGACGGAGTTCCCGGAGTCGGGCCGTGTAGAGGGCCTGGCGCATCTCGGCGAACAGGCCTCCCACCTCGTTGGAGGCAACGCCGTCCACGCCCAGGCCCACAGGGCAGCCGGCGACCCTCAGATCGGTGACCCGGCACATGCCGGCCGCCAACCGGGCATTGGAGGAGGGACAGTGGGCCACGCCGGTGCCGGCGGACCCGAGTCGGGCCATCTCGTCGTCGCCTATGTGGATCCCGTGGGCCAGCCACACGTCGTTGCCCACCCAGCCCCACTCGTCGAGCATCTCGACAGGTCGGCGGCCAAACCGCTCCAGGCAGTGCTGCTGCTCCTGGACCGTCTCGCAGAGGTGGGTGTGGAGGCGCAGCCCGTGGCGTCGGGCCAGCTCGGCGGACTCCACCATCAGCTCGGGGGTGACCGAGAAGGGACTGCACGGCGCCACGGTGACATGGACCATCTCGCCGTCGTGGTGGCGGGCGATCACCGACTCCGTGGAGGCCAGGATGGCGTCGCGGTCCTCCACCACATGGTCAGGTGGCAGCCCGCCCATGCTCTCCCCCAGGTCCATCGACCCCCGGGAGAGGTGCAGTCGGATGCCGACCTCGCGTGCGGCGTCCACGATGGCGTCGAACACCGTGTCATCGCCACGCGGCACCAGGTAGTGGTGGTCCGATGCCGTTGTACAGCCGGTGGCAGCCAGCTCGCCCAGCCCCACGAGGGCAGCGGCCCGCACGTCGTCGACCGAGAGTCGACCCCAGACCGGGTACAGCTCGACCAGCCATCCGAAGAGGTCGCACCCGACGGCTCGGCCCCGGGTCATCCACTGGTACAGGTGGTGGTGGGTGTTGACCAGGCCGGCGGTGACGATGTCGCCGTCGCAGCGGACCACCTCGTCGCCCGGCTCGGAGGCAATGGTCCCCACTCCCACGATCCGGCCGTCGGCGATGGCCACGTCACCCGGGTGACGGGCACCACGCAGCACCAGTCGGCGGCTCATGCCCACCGATCCCACAGCACAGGCCTGTTCTTCACGCCGACCAGCCTCGCAGCATCGGTCGGCTCACGGGGTCCAGTCAGCGAACGTGTCGATCATCAGGCGTACGTCGGGGCCCAGTGGGTACAGGATCGGGCAGGTGCAACCATCGGCCATGTACCCGGCCACCTTCTCCCGCACCTCGTCGACCGTGCCCGCCGCGCAGATCATCTGCACGATGTCGTCTGGTACCAACTTCGAGGCGGCCTCGACCTGGTCATGGGTGGCAGGCCAGGTCAGCACCCGGCCGACCGCTTCCAGCAACGACTCCGGCACGCCGGAGGCCTTCATGATGTGCGGCTGCTGTCCCAGGTACTGGGTGACCATCATCCTGGCTCCGTCCAGGGCCTCGGCGCGGGTCTCGGCCACCGAGCAGACCACCAGTTGGGGCCGGTCCAGGTCGTCCAGCGACCGGCCCGCCCGGGCCGCCCCATCGGCCAGGCGGTCCATTGCCCGCCGGTTGTACTCGGGCGACACCAGGTAGTTAAGGACCACGCCGTCGGCGATCTCACCGGTCAGTTCCAGCATCTTGTCGCCGGTAGCGCCGATGTAGATCGGGACGTCCTTGGGTCGGCGCTCCTGGTACACGTAATCCAGCTCGACGCCGTCGAGGTGCACGAACTCGCCGTGGTAGGTAACCGTCTCGTCAGCCAGCAGGGCCCGGCAGGCCTCCACGGTCTCCCGGATGGCCAACAGTGGCCTACGGCGATCAACGCCCACCTTGGATGCCAGCGGCTCCCACCAGGCGCCGATGCCCAGGATGATCCGCCCCGGTGCCAGGTCGTCCAACGTCGAGAATGTGGATGCAAGCCGGGCCGGGTTGCGGGTCCAGCAGTCCACGACACCGGAGCCGACCGTGATCGTCTCGGTGTTGGCGGCAATCGCCGCCATGGGCACGACGGCATCGCGCACGAGGCGCGAATCGGCCTGCCAGACGGCCTCGAAGCCGCGCTCCTCGGCGTACCGGGCGTACTGGATCGCCTCCGGTATCGGATGGGCGTCCTGCAGGTAGATGGCCAGTCGGGTCATCGGTTCCTCACCTTCTGGAAGTCGTCGTCAGAGTTCATGCGTCGTCGATCCGGCGGTGCAGGCGCACCGCCTCCTCGGCGGCCCGGGCCCTGATCTCGTCGGGGTCCACCCGGGTGGGGCGTCCGTCGACCAGCACCAACTCACCGTCGACCTCGACCGTGAGCGGCCCCACGCCCGTGGTGAAGGCCAGGCGCCACGGGTCCATGTCCGCGTACGACCAGGTCACCCGGTCGGAACGGGCCTCCGGGAAGAGGTCCCACCCAGTCGCCAGCCACCCCCAGGCCGTCTCCGGTGAGGCGGTCACGTCATTCTCCCGTTGGCGCACGTAGGCCAGTCGGAACTCGTCGAGCATGTCGGCACCAATGCCGTCGGAGCCCAGCGCCACCGGGTTGGCAAACCGGGCGGGGCGGGCGTAGCCGACGGCGTTGTTCATGTTGGACCGCGGGTTGTGGACCATCGTCCCGGCCAGGCCGTGGTCGTCGGGAAGGTGGACACCGTGGACGAGCAGCCAGTCGTCGGCGGCCAGGTCCCGGAGCCGGTGCAGCGCGTCAGCGTCCCCGGGCCCCTCGGCGACGTGCACGTGGACGCCCACGCCCATCTCCACAGCAAGGCCGGCGGCAGCCTCCAGGGTCCCGTCGGTGCAGGTGAAGGCCGCGTGCACGCCGACCATCCCACGACCCCCGTCGCGCAGGAACCGTTCGTTCTCCGCCAGGCCCTGGAGTGCCCCATCGGCTCCGTGCCGATCGGTGACCCCGTAGGCACAGTTCACCCGGATCCCCACCTCGGCACAGGCATCGGCAATGACCGTCAGCGAGCCCTCGATCGCCTCCGGTGACTCGTGGTGGTCGATCACCGCCGTGCAACCCCGCTCGAGGGCCTCCAGGGCACCGAGCATCGCCGACCATCGGATCGACTCCAGGTCCAGCGCCCGGTCCAGGCGCCACCACACCATCTCCAGGATCTCGACGAAACCGGACGGGGTACGCGGCGGTGCCGGCATGCCGCGGGCCAGCGCCGAGTAGAGGTGATGGTGCGCACAGACCAGGCCCGGCGTCTGGTTCGAGGCCAGGCCTGATCCGACGTCAGCCGGCATCAGACTCCACGTCCGTCCCATTCGGCCCAGTTTTCCTGCTGGCCGGGAGCGGCCATCGGCAGGCTGTGACGCCACTCGCCGTCGTGGGCGTGCAGGGCTGCGGCCACGGCCCCGGCCGTCGGCACCAGACCGATCTCGCCTACGCCTTTGATGCCGTAGGGCGAGTCAGGCTGTGGCGATTCGATAAGGCGCACGTCGACCTCCGGCATGTCCTTGGGGCGGATGATGCCGAGGCTGCGGAGGGTCTCGTTGCGAGGCCGGGCATCGGCGTCGGCCGGGAATCCCTCGGTGAGGGCGTAGCCGAGCCCCATGTGGACTGCCCCTTCGACCTGGCCCTCGCAGAGCATCGGGTTGACTGCCCGGCCCACGTCGTGGGCGGCCACCACCAGGTCCACGTCACCTGTCTCCGGATCCAGGACCACCATCTGGGCGGCGTATCCGAATGTGGAATGGATGATCGGGTTCTCCACCCCTTCGCTCATCGAGTTGGTCCAGTCCACCCGGTACTCGCCCTCGTAGTCGACGCCGGTCCGACAACCGTCGGCAATGGCGACCCGGCAGGCATCGGCGACTGAGCCGGCCCCCATGAGCGTCCCGCGGCTGCCGGTGGTCTGGCCGGCTCCCAGTTCTCTGGTGGTGTCAACGATCACGTCGACCTGGTCGGGGTCCACGCCGAGTTCCTCGACGGCCACCTGTACGACCACGGTGTGGATGCCCTGGCCCATCTCGGTCCAGCAGTGCCGGACCTCGATCCGTCCGTCGTGGCGAAAATGCACTACAGCCCTGGCTATCTCCTTGAAACCGTTGCCGAGACCGGAGTTCTTGAGGCCCAGACCCAGGCCGACCGGTAGGCCGCCGGCCACCGCGTCGTCGTAGGCCTCCTTCACGTTGTCCAGGCAGGCCCGGGCGCCGAGGCAGCCATCATCCATGATCTGGCCGGGACCCCAGACGGCACCGGGCGTGATGACGTTGCGGCTCCGGATCTCCCATCCGGATATCCCCACCTTCTCGGCGAGGCGGTCCATGACACCCTCCATGGCGAACTGGGCCTGGTTGGCACCGAAGCCCCGAAATGCCCCGCAGACCGGGTTGTTGGTCCTCACCGCCGTGGCCTCCACGTCGATGGTGGGCAGCATGTAGGGGCCGCTGGCGTGTCCGGCCGCCCGCTCCAGGACCTTCATTCCCACAGATGCGTACGGACCCGAATCGCCGATCATCCGGGCCCAGAGGCCGGTCAGCATCCCTTCGGCGTCGCAGCCCGCCCGGTAGGCCATCCGGATCGGATGGCGCTTGGGGTGCATCAGGAGCGATTCCTCGCGCGACAACGTGCACTTCACGGGCCGCTCCAGCAGCCAGGCTGCCAGAGCCGTGTGGGCCTGGTTGGACATGTCCTCCTTGCCGCCGAAGGCCCCACCATTGGACACCAGTTCGACGGTTACCCGGTCAGTGTCGACGCCGAGCACCGACGCGATCTGGTTGCGGTCGTCCCAGACGCCCTGCCCGCCGGAGTAGACGTACAGTCCACCGTCACCTGCAGGCACGGCGAGGGTGGACTCGGGCTCCACGAAGGCGTGCTCAACGCGCTGGGTCTGGAAGACCTCGTCGACGACGTGGGCCGAGCCGACCAGGGCGGCCTCGACGTCGCCGCGGGCGTACGTCGACACCGAAAGCACGTTTCCGTCCAGTTCCCAGACAGCGTCCTCGTCAGCCGTAAGGGCCACCACAGGGTCGCTGTAGACGGTCAGCGGCGCCACCTGGACATCGATCAGCGTCGCCGCCCGACGGGCGGTTTCCCGGTCATCGGCCACGACCACGGCCAGCACGTCTCCCAGGTAGGAGGTCCGACCACCCTCAGGGATCATCACCGGCCAGTCCGTGTGAATGATCCCCACCCGGTGCTTCCCCGGTATGTCGGCGGCCGTGAGCACCCGCTGCACGCCGTCGACGGCTTCTGCTGCCGTGGTGTCGATCCGCACCACGTCGGCACGGGCGTGGTCGGCGAAGCGGAGCGCTGCGTGCAGCAGGCCCTCAGGCGACATGTCGTCGATGAAGGGGCGGTCTCCGAGGCTCAGCTCGGTGGCCTCCACCTTCACCACGCTGGTCCCGATGCCGCCGCGGGGCATGGCCACCGGGATCTCGCCCGATGCAAGGGATTCGACTGCATCCAGAATCTTCACGTACCCGGTGCACCGGCAGAGGTGGGCGCCCAGGTGACGGGACGCATGGTCACGGGTCAGGGCGGTGCCCTTCTTGTCCACGAGGGCCTTGGCGCGCATGACGATGCCCGGCGTGCAGAAGCCGCACTGCAGGGCGCCATGTGCGGCGAAGACACTGGCGTAACGTTCCCGCTCAGCGTCAGGCAGGCCCTCCAGGGTCGTGATCGAGCAACCTTCGGCCTTCTCCATCGACGTCTGACAGGCGATCCTGGCCTTCCCGTCGACCAGCACGGTGCAGCAACCGCACTGACCCGACGGAGCGCAGCCGTCCTTGGGCGAGGTGACGCCCAGTTCGTCGCGCAGGGCGGCCAGCAGGTGGGGGTGGTCAACGGAGGCATCGACCGGCCTCCCGTTCAACTCGAAGCTCGTTATGGCCCTTCCCCCTTCGGCTCAGCGCTGGACTCCACGTTGTCATCAAGGGCCGCACGGACACCGGCAGGAACCTCCGGCCCCCGCTGGGCGGTGATCCGACCGTAGACCTCGGGCCTGCGGTACCTGTGGAAGTCGAACAGCGTCCCGGTGTAGCCGGCGCAAAGGTCCAGGTCCACCTCAGCCACGGCCAACTCGTCACCGTCGGTGGTGCACAGTGCGGCGATCTCGCCCGATGGGGCAATGATGGCGCTCTCCCCCAGCAGGGCGCACCCCTCCTCCTCGCCGGCCTTGGCCACGCCGACGACCCACATGCCGTTCTGGTAGGCGCCGGACTGCAGGACGAGGTGGTTGTGGAATCCCTGCAGGCGGTCCTGGGCAGGATCCGGGGCGTAGTGGATAGGCGTGTTGTATCCGATGAGGGCCAGCTCGCACCCCTGGAGTCCGAGCACCCTGTAGGTCTCAGGCCAGCGGCGGTCATTGCAGATAGCCATGCCGACAACCCCGCCGAACGCCGCGTGCACGGCGAAGCCGTCGCCCGCCTCGAAGTAGTACCGCTCCAGGTGCTGGAAGGCCCGCCACGGCTCGTGCTCGGAGTGGCCCGGCAGGTGCACCTTGCGGTACCGGCCGACGATCGAACCGTCCCGCTCGACGAGGATCGCCGTGTTGTAGCGGTGGCCGGCCGCCGTCAGCTCTGCATAGCCGAGGTGGAACCCCACCCCCAGGCGCCTGGCCTCGTCGAAGAGGGGTCGGGTATCCGGGCCCGGCATCTCGGTCTCGTAGAAGTGGTCGGCGTCGGCCAGGTCGTCCACCCACCACCTGGGAAAGAAGGTGGTGAGGGCCAACTCGGGGAACACCACCAGGTCGCAACCTGCCGCAGCGCCGGAGCGGAGCAGCGCCACGAGCCTCTCCACCACCTCGGGCCGGGCGTCGGCCAGCTGGATCGGACCCATCTGCGCTGCGCCCACCGTCAACACCCGACTCATGGTGCGCTCTTCGCACCGTCGGTCGAAGCCCCGCCACTCCCGTCCGGAGCGCCGGTCGTCGAGAGGTCCATCGCGTCCAGTGCCAGCATGCTCCCCAGTAGGACGTCGGCGCCGGCCACCAGGTCGTGAGGCTCGGTGTACTCGGCCGGGTTGTGGCTGATGCCGTCGCGACTGGGTACGAAGACCATGCCGGTCGGACATAGTCGGGCCATCATCTGGGCATCGTGTCCGGCACCCGACGGAAGCCGCTTCACGGAGTGGCCCAGCTCGGCGGCGACCGCGGCGACGGTATCGACCACCCGGTCGTCGAACGCCACCGGCTGGAACCTGGCCAGGGTGCGATCTTCGACGGTCACCCCCTCGGCGGCAGCGGCTTCGGCCACGAACTGGGCCAGGTCGGCCTCCGCTTCGGCGAGGAGGGCCTCGTCGGTGTTGCGGAGGTCCACGATCATGGTGGCGCTGCCGGCGACGACGTTGACCAGGTTGGGGTGGAGCTCCAGGCTCCCGACGGTGGCCACCTGACGGCCACCCATCCGAATCGCCAACCGGCGCACGTGGGCGGCGATCGCAGCCGCCACGTAGCCGGCATCGTGGCGAAGGTCCATGGGCGTGGTGCCGGCATGGTTGGACTGGCCTGCGATGGCCAACTCGGTCCACGAGATTCCCTGCACTCCGGTCACGGCCCCGATCGTGATGCCCTCGACCTCCAGCACCGGTCCCTGCTCCACATGGAGCTCCACGAATGCCCGGGGGGCGACGCCGGGGCAAGGTGAGGTTCCCCGGTAGCCAATGCGGTCCAGCTCCCCACCCAGGACCGCCCCGTCGATGCCCACGATGTCCAGGGCCTCCTCCAGACCCATGCCTCCGGCGTATACGAGGCTGCCGAGCATGTCCGGTTGGAACCGGGCGCCCTCCTCGTCGGTAAAGAAGGCGACTGCGAAGGGATGCTCCGTCGTGATCCCGTTCTGCTCGAGGGTCTCGATCACCTCGAGGCCGGCCAGCACCCCGAGGTTGCCGTCGAAGCGGCCGCCCGTCCGGACGGTGTCTATGTGGCTCCCGGTCATGACCGGGGGGCCGTCGGTGCGACCGGGCCGCACGCCCACGACGTTGCCGATGCCATCCATGCTGACGTCCAGGTCCAGGTCGGTCATCCAGGCCACGACCAGGTCCCGGCCGTCCCTGTCCTCGTCCGTCAGGGCAAGGCGACAGGAACCGCCCCCGTCGATCGGACCGATGGTGGCCAGGTCGTCGATGCGGCGCAGCAGCCGATCACCGTCGATGTGCAGGTCGCTCACCGGTCGGCTCCCGCCGAGGCGTCGGCCAGGGCAATGTCTGCAGGGCGTACCGGTACACGGGCCAGCTCCAGGCCTGTGGCGTTGCGCAGGGCACCGACCACAGCGGCGGTCGAGGAGATGCAGGGCGGCTCCCCGATTCCCTTGGCCCCGAAGGGTGCCCCCGGTTCAGGCTGTTCTATGAGGGCAGCGATCTCCACCGGTGGCATGTCCAGGGCGGTTGGCACCAGGTAGTCGGTGAACGATGCGTTGCGGATCCGGCCGTTATCGACCAGGACCTCCTCCATGACGGCCAGCCCGACGCCCTGCGCGGCACCGCCCTCCAGTTGCCCGATGGCCTGGACCGGGTTCAGCACCCGTCCCACGTCCTGGGAGGTAGTCAGCTCCACGACCCGTACAAGGCCCAGGTCGGGGTCCACGTCGACGATCGCCCGGTGGGCTGAGACGGCGAACGAGACGTGGGCATCGCCCTGGCCGTCGTCATCGAGCGGCGACGTCGGGGCGTGGCGATAGACGACGTCGGCCGACAACGGTTCCGCTGTGACTTCGGCCAGGTCCACGGACACACTGCCGGAGAGCGACTCCACCCGACCCTCCACCAGGACCAGATCATCGACCGGTACGTCGTGGGTCACCGCCACGCGGGCCACGACGGCGGCCCGAACTTCCTCGCAGGCCTTCTGCACGGCACCTCCCGACATCCATGACTGGCGGCTGGCCGAGGTGGAGCCGGCCGACCCGATGCCCGTGGTATCGACCGGAGCGAGGACCACCTCGTCCACCCCCAGCACCTCGCTTGTGATCTGGCCGATCAGGGTCACGAAACCTTGTCCCACCTCGGCGCAGGCACACGTGATCGTCGCCACGCCGTCACGCAAGTCGCACCGGGCGGCCGACGAATCGTCGAAGCCCTCCGAGAACATGAGATTCTTGAACCCGACGGCCAGCGCCTCGCCACGCACCACGTGGTCGGCGTCGGCGGTACGTCCGGCACCGCCCGGCCTGGTCATGGGCTCGTCGGACCTCATGGCTGCCGACGGATGTTCCGCGCACGTCCGGATGACCTCGGCCACAGGGAGCGTGCCGGTCAACACCTGTCCGGTGATCAGGCGGTCACCGGGTGCCAGCGCGTTCTTCAGCCGGAGGTCGATCGGGTCCATATCCAGGGCGGCGGCCAGGCGGTCCATCTGGGCCTCGTGGGCCATGCAGGTCTGGACCGCCCCGAATCCCCGCATAGCCCCGCAAGGTGGGTTGTTGGTACGCACCACCACGCCGTCGATGTCGGCCGACGGAACCCGGTAGGGCCCGGCCGCGAAGCAGGTGGCGTTGGCGATCACCGCACCGCTGGAGGAGGCGTATGCCCCACCGTCGAGGAGCAGTCGGGCTTCCACCCGGACGAGCGTGCCATCGGACTCGGCGTGATGGCGGTACCACATGCGGGCCGGGTGCCTGTGCACGTGACCGTGGAAGCTCTCGCTTCGCGAGTAGACCATCTTCACCGGCCGGCCGGTGTGCATGGCGAGCATGCAGAGGTGGACGTGCAGGCTGAGGTCCTCCCGGGCACCGAACGCCCCGCCAACGCCGGCCAGGGTCAGCCTGACCAGGTCGGGGTCCATGCCCAGGCAGTCGGCCACCTGGTCGCGGTCCACGTGGAGCCACTGGGTGGCGATGAACAGGTCGACTCCGCCGTCGGCGGCCGGAACGGCCAGCCCGGACTCCGGTCCGAGGAAGGCCTGGTCCTGCATGCCCACCTCGTAGGTGCCCTCCACCGTCACCAGGCCCTCACGATCGGCGGCCAACGGGTCGCCGTGGCGCAGGTGGATACGACGGATGACGTTTCCGTCCGGGTGGATCGGCGTGGCCGTCTCCGCCCGGGACGGGTCCACGAGCGGCTCGGTCACCTCGTACTCGACCTGTATGGCGGCGAGTGCCTGACAAACGGTGTCGGGATGGTCAGCGGCCACGATGGCCACCGGTTCGCCCTCGTAGCGCACCACATCGCCGGCCAGCACCGGCTGGTCGAGGTGCTCCAGGCCGAAGGTGGCCACCCCGGGCACGTCGGAATGCGTCAGGACGGCGTGCACGCCGGTGAGGGCCACCGCCGGTCCCACGTCAATCGACAAGATCCGGGCCGACGGGTGGGGCGACCGCAGGGTGCCGCCCCAGAGCATCCGGTCGTGCCGAAGGTCGCTGGAGAAGGCGAAGGCACCGGTCACCTTGGGGGTCGCGTCGGGGCGCTGGACGCTCTCCCCGATCCCGGAGGGGCGGGTCCGCCCACGAGTCGGCGTGGCCTGAACCTCGCTCATGAGCGGGCCTCCCGCCGCATGGCGGCCGCCCGGTCCACGGCTTCCAGGATCCGGCCGTAGCCGGTGCACCGGCACAGGTTGCCGCTGATGGCCTCGCGCACGGTCAGGTCATCAGGATCCGGCTCCTCACACAACAGGGCATCCACGGCCATGAGCAGCCCCGGGGTGCAGAAGCCGCACTGGACTGCGCCGGCCTCCACGAATGCCCGTTGCACGTCGGCCAACGGTCCGACCTCGCCATCGGCATCCGACAGACCCTCCACGGTGACGACATCGCGGTCGGCGGCCGCAGCAGCAAGCACCAGGCAGCTGCAGACCAGGTCGCCGTCAAGGCGGACCGAGCAGGACCCGCACTCCCCCTCCTCGCAGGCGTTCTTGGATCCAGGGAGGCCCAGGCGTTCCCGTAGGACGAACAGGAGGCTCTCACCGGCATGACTGTCGACCACCTCCACAGGCCGGCCGTTGACGGTGAGGCGGTACGGATCAGTCCTCACGCCGCCTCCTCTCCGACCATGCCGAAGGCCCGGACCAGGGCGCGTCGTGCCATCACCCCGACGACGTGCCTGCGGTAGGCGGCCGTTCCCCGGTGGTCGTCGATGGGGCGGGTGGCATCGGCCACCATCTGGCCGAACCGATCCACATCGCCGGCCGTGGGCGGTCGTCCGCCCTCCCAGTCAATACGGCCGCCGATCATCGCCTCGGCCTCGGTGGCCCGCAACGGAACCGGGGCCACGGATCCCAGGCCGACCCGGACCGTTCGTCCAGGAGGGTCGACCACGAGGGCGAGGGAGGCCACCGAGATGACCATGGCATTGCGGGGCCCGACCTTCATGAACTCCTGGGGGCCGTGCAGAACCGGGACCCTCACGGCGACGATCAGCTCACCGGCTGACAGGGCGTTGGCCTTGACGCCTACGACGAACTCATCGAGGGGAAGATGCCTTCCGCCGTTCGAGGAGCGGAGTTCGACCACGGCATCCAGGGCGACGAGCACCGGCAGCATGTCACCGGCCGGCGACGCCGTGGCCAGGTTTCCGCCGATGGTGCCGGTGGCCCGGATCTGCGGTGAACCGACCGTACGGGCGGCCTGGCCAAGGGCCGGTGCGAGGGCGCCGAACCCGGGATCGGCCATCTCCGCATAGGTCATCCCGGCGCCGATTCGCAGGACGTCCCCCTCGCGGGTCCACCCCCGAAGCTCAGGGACCCGGTCGATCGCCACCACGTTGCCGATGCTGAGGTCCCCCCGGTTCACCTGGACCATGAGATCCGTGCCCCCGGCCAGGACGATCGCTGTCGGATCAGCGGCCAGGGCCGCACAGGCATCGTCCAGCGTGAGTGCGATGGTCATCGTCACCCCGCAATGCTCCCGCCCGACAGCCCCCGCGTCAACATTTTGTCAACCTTATTACCTTGGCTAGGGTTCTGGCGTGAACCGGCCCGTGCATCCCCTGGTGGAGGCGATCCAGCCGATAGCCGATGCCCTCGGCTGCACCATCCTGACCCTCGGAGAACTGACCGAGTCCGACCTACCACTTGAATGGGAGGGGGAGGTGGTCGGTGGCCTCAGGCGACCCGACCTGCACTGTGCCCTGGACACACTGCTGACAGCGGCCGAGCACGAGGTCGGGCTCCCGTGCGTCGAGATGGACCGGTCCCAGAAGCAGGGAACGGTTGCGCTGCTGAACGACTGGGGGGCGTTCACGCTCCGGAAGTCCGTCGAGGACGTAGCCGAGGCCCTCGGGGTGAGCCGCTTCACCGTCTACAACTACCTGGAGCGTGCCGAAGCCGGCGATTAGGCACCCCGACCCGGGCTGCCATTGCTGCCACCGCTACGGTCCAGCACCATGGACGACGCCACCCAGCCCGATAACCGACAGGCCAACCACGACGACGAGCTGGCCCGGGTCGACGCCGTCGGGCTGGCCTCCATGATCCGCTCCGGAGACCTATCGGCGGTTGAGGCCGTGCAGGCCACGATCGACCGCATACAGCGCCTCGACGGAGACCTGAACGCGGTCATCCACCGCCAGTTCGAACAGGCACTGGAGCTGGCAGCCTCCGACGACCTCCCTGCGGGGCCGTTCCAAGGCGTTCCGATGCTCATAAAGGACCTTTGGGCCGAGGAGGCCGGCCAGCCCCACCACGGCGGGATGCAGGCTCTCAAGGACGTCGGGTTCACCGCCGACTCCGACTCAAACCTCGTCATCCGCTACAAACAGGCGGGCTTCATCAACGTGGGTCGCACCAACACGCCGGAGCTGGGCCTCGTCGCCACAACCGAACCCCACGCCTACGGCCCCACGCGCAACCCCTGGAACCCCGACCACAGCCCCGGCGGATCCTCCGGCGGGGCCGCCGCAGCGGTGGCCTCAGGCATGGTCCCGGCCGCCAACGCCAGCGACGGCGGCGGCTCCATCCGCATCCCGGCAGCCATGTGTGGGCTGGTCGGCCTCAAGCCATCCAGGGGTCGGATCTCGCAGGGCCCAAAGGAGGAATGGGGCTTCTCCTGCCAACATGCCCTGACCCACACGATGCGCGACACCGCTGCGATCCTGGACGCCTGCGCCATTCCCTTTCCCGGGGACGGCGTGGTGGCCCCCGACCACGGACGGCCCTACGCCGACAGGGTCGGCTGGGATCCGGGACGACTCCGCATAGGCCTGATGCCGGACAACCACCGGATACCCACGCATGCCGACTGCGAGGCGGCCACCCGCAGGACAGCCGACCTGCTGGCCGACATGGGCCACGACGTGGTCGAGTCACGGCCCGAGGCGTTCGGACAGATCGGGGAGATGAAGGAGCTCGTCTGGGCCTTCAACCTGAACTGGGGCGTGGGAGCCGTCGTGAGCATCGAGACCCTGGGTGCCAGGCTGGGACGCACAATCACGGCCGACGACGTGGAGCCCGGCACCTGGTTCCTCGCCGAGCGCGGCCGCGGGATCGCCGCTCCCGACTACGCCAGAGCACAGGCCGTCATGGGGTCATGGCGCAGGGCGATGGCAACCTGGTGGGAGGACTTCGACCTGCTGCTCACCCCGACCACGGCCGATCCGGCGCCCCGCCTTGGCCAGCTCACCCCAACCCCCGACGACCCGGTCCGTGGCTCCAAGGGATCCATCCCCTACTCGGTGTTCACCTCACCGTTCAACGCCTCGGGCCAACCAGCGATCTCGCTGCCGCTCGGCTCCTCTGACGGCCTACCTGTCGGGGTGCAGTTGGTCGCCGCCTATGGACGCGAGGACCTGCTCATAGCGGTCGGGGCACAGCTCGAGGCCGAGGTGCGCTGGTCGCAGAACAGGGCGCCCATCCACGCCTGAGATGGGGGAAGGGAGCACCCACACGCTGTTGACGATCGACTCGACAGCGGTGCGTCGCTCCACCCGGCGCCCATCAGAGGGAAGGTGGAATCCCACCTCCAGCTCGGCGACGGTCACCACGGAGATGGCCACATCGTCCTCATCCAGGAGGATTGAATCCAGGTCACAGCCTGCTCGCCTCAGGCGTCGAGTACCGCCGTACCGGCAGAGGAGAGGTCCACGACCGGTGGCTCGGTTGACCACGGAAAGTTGATCCACCTGTCCGTGTAGTGCCAGACGTACTCGCAGTCGACCGTCGACTGCGGCTTCTGGTACAGCACTGCGGAACGCACCTCGGCGACCTGGGCCAGCGCCGTCTCACGCACCAGAGCCAGGGTGTGTCCGGTGTCGGCCACATCATCGACGATGAGAATGCGCTTGTCGCCGAGATCCACCCAGTCCACGTACGGAGGGAGGATCACCGGGATGTCCAGCCGCTCGTCCACGCCGGTGTAGTACTCGACGTTCATCACATAGAGGTTCTTGACCGCCAGGGCGTAGCCCAGCGAGCCGGCCACGAAGAGTCCACCGCGCGCTATGCACAGGATCATGTGGGGCCGGTAGCCATCGTCGGCGACCATCCTCGCCAACTCGCGGACCGCCGTCCCGTAGCCGGTCCAGTCCATCTCCTCCCGCTCGGCCACCGCTTCTCCCATCATGTGCGTAGCGAGGCCCGGGCCCGGGCATCGCCGTGGCTGGGAAACCTACTCCGCTAACCCGGCCCGGTCACTGGTCGGCCGGGTCCGGTCGCAGGCCTCAGTCGTAGGTGGCGGCGACCCGCCACACGCCGCCCTCCAGCACCACGAGGCGGGCAGCCCCGTCAGCAGTCACCACCTGGAGACGGGCACTGCGCCTCCGGCGTTCCGGATCCCACCAGCGCTCATCCAACGGCCAGGGTCCTGCCCATGCCACCACCCGGTCCCCCGCCCCCCGAGCCACCGACCCACCCGGTCCGGGGGGCGACAACAGCAGGTGCGGTGGCGCCGATAGCACTCCCCGCCCGTCGACGGCCACCATCTGACCAGATGCGTCGCGTACCTCCACGCTGACCGGATCCACGTGGACCGCTGCCGGAAGGGGGCCGGGCAGGGCCCCCGGCCACGGTGGCCCATCAGCCGCCGCGAGCACCGCCGGGGCGGAGACGTCAGAGCCGTCGCCCGCCCTCCGGACGCACGGCACCAGGGCCAGGCACTCCCCCGGATCCCGGCCACCGCGCCACTCCGGTACCCGCACCGACCCGGGGCCCATGAGGCCCTCCACCCGGATGCAGGCCCGGGCCGCCCGCTCGTCGGCCGCCGATGCCCCACCCCAAAACCCCTGCTGGCGGCCGGTGGCCGGCACCACCTCGTCAGGGGTGAGGACCAGCGTGGTGATCCCCGATGTGGGTCGGGTCGCCGGCGGCCCGTTGAGCCACCCCTCCAACTGCCACCGCACCCGGTCGGCCACCGCCCCCGGGCCCAGCACCCCCTCGTCCCGCCAGCGCCGGGCCAGCCGCTCCCCGTGCTCCGTCTCGGCCTCGACCAGCACCAGGGTGCAGGCCAGACCGCTGTCCGAGAGCCGGCCGTGGAGGACCTCGGCCAGGGTCCGGGCAGCGAACGCCGCCTGATCGACACGCTCCACCGGCGGATCGAAGGCCACGGACACCGCCAGGTCCGGCGGTACCGGTCCCGGGGGCGGTGGCCACCCGTCGATCCCGGATGCCAGGCGGTGGGCGTCACGCCCCTCGGCCCCGAAGCGGGCAACGACGTCGGCGACTGGCAGGGCAGCGAACGCCCCCAGGGTGTCGAGCCCCAGACGAACCAGGACATCCACCAGCGCCGGGCGCTCCAGCACCGATATCGACAGCGGGGCCAGGAATGCGGGCACCCCACCCGGCGGAACCACCACCGCCCCGCCACCGTCCACGCCCGAGGCATCGGCCGCCCCGGCAGCCAGGCCGGCGGCGAACCTCCCGTCGGCGACACCGATCCCACACCCCGGATGTCCGGCCGGCGACCCCACCAGGTCATCGAGGGCAGCGGACGCCAGCCGGGCGGCCCTACGCACGAGGTTCGCCTCACCGCCGGAAAGGCGGACCGGACCCTTCACCCCGAAGGAGCACGACCCCGGATGCCACGTCTCCAGCCACGGGGTGACGTCCTGGAGGGCTGCCACCACGGCCTCGAACCGGCGGGCCTCCCGGGAATCGTCGCGCTCCAGCACCCGGACCTCCGGACACCGGAACTGGGCTTCCCGCAGCCGTTGGCCCCGGGCTACACCGGCCTCCCGGGCGGCAGGCGTGGCTGCCACCACCCGACCGGAGGCCAGCACGAGGGCAGGCTGCAACGGCCCGACCCCCAGGGCCGTCAACGGCCAGTCGGGACACCGGACCACCAGGGTCCGGACACCGGCATCGACGGTCGTTGTACCGCTCACGCTCCGCTGGTCGTCCCGTCCGGGCCGGGCAGCAGCAGCTCCGTGCGGCGACCGGTGGATTCCATACCCCGACCGGATGCGGTCACAACCGTCCGACGGGAGCAGAGCCGGCCGTGCCCGGCATCGGGTCCGTCCCAGATGGCCCCATCCACGACCAGACGCAGATCGAGTCGACCCGGCCACGGGCCGTCTCCGAGGTGGAACAGAACCGAACCCCGTTCCCGGCAGCGGGCGGCCAGGCGGCGGACGTCGACCGCCCCGACACGGTGCCGGGGCGCCACCACAATCAGGTCGAACGCCCCCACAAGGGTGGCCACCACCGGCCCCCACCCCGTCGGGTCAGGAGCATCCACAATCACCAGGCGCTCCATTTTCAGGCCCTGTCCGGCCGCCGCTGCCAGACCCAGGTCGGGGTCCCCCACCACGGCGACCCAGGACCCTGCAGCCGTGGCCCGGACCATCAGGGCCATGGCCAGGGAACGGGCCCCCATACCCGAGACACCGATCGTGGTGCCCCGGCGGAGTCCCCCGGGAAACAGCCCGGCGAGGGCCGGCAGCACCGGCAGGGTCCGGTCGACGGCCAGGACCGTGGGTCGGATCCGACCGGCGACCTCGCCCACCGTGGGCACAGACCTTGGACGGGACAGCCCACCGGTCGGCTCGGCCCGCCCGTCGACCTCCAGGTCGTCGAACGGGTCAGGCTCGGCCAGCAGGGAGGCCGGAAGCCGGTGGTATGCAGTCATGCCCCAGTATCGAACATATGTTCGATACTGGCAAGGGGGGCCGTGACCTCAGATGGGCGGTTGGGCGGCGTGCTGACGAATCCAGGCGTGCATCGCTATGCCCGATGCCACCCCGGCGTTGATAGACCGGGTGGACCCGTACTGGGCGATCGAGCAGACCATCGTCGCCGCATCCCGGACCTCGTGGGAAAGCCCCGGGCCCTCCTGTCCGAAGACCAGCACGCACCGCTCCGGCAGGGCCGTCGACTCCAACGGCACCGAGCCGGGCAGGTTGTCGATCCCGACGACGGCCAGGTCGGCCGTCGCCGCCCATGCCATCAGGTCGACCACGTCCGGATGGTGGGTCACGTGCTGATAGCGGTCCGTGACCATGGCACCCCGACGGTTCCAGCGGCGACGGCCCACTATGTGCACCCCACCGGCCATGAAGGCATTGGCGTTGCGCACCACCGTTCCGATATTGAAGTCGTGCTCCCAGTTCTCCACCGCAACGTGGAACGGATGTCGTCGGCCGTCCAGATCGGCCACGATGGCCTCGCGCGACCAGTACCTGTAGCGGTCCACGACGTTGCGCCTGTCGCCGTCCGCCAGCAACTCAGGGTCCAGCCGGGCATCGTCAGGCCACGGCTCGGGGTGCGGTCCAACGCCTACCTCTTCAGTCACATTCAGTCCAGGATCGCCTGGTTGACCAGCGTGCGCAGGTCCCACCGCAGCGACACGTGGGTGCCCGACGGCACCAGTTGGGTCATGAACACCGCATGGATCCCCTCCGTCGGATCCACCCAGAAGGCCGTGCTGGCCATGCCACCCCATGAGGCCTCTCCACGCGAGGCGAGGATCCTCCCGACAGCCGGGTCCTCCACGGTGGCGAAACCCAGGCCGAAGCCGCAGCCGGCGAAGAAGTCCGGCGTGTAAAGGGGGTCTCCGACCTGGTCCAGGTGGGCTCCACCTGGCAGATGGTTGGACATCATGGAGCGGACGGTCCGCGGCCCCAGGATGCGTGCCCCGTCCAGCTCCCCGCCGCGCAGCAGCGCACTGCAGAACCGGTGGTAGTCCCCTGTCGTGGAGACCAGCCCACCTCCGCCGCTTTGCCATGACGGCTCCAGGTAGGCGCTCGTGGGTCCGGCGTCCAGCAGGGCCGGTTCCGACCCCGGCGCGAAGCCATAGCAGGAGGACAGCCGTCCGACCCTCTCGTCGGGGACCAGGAACGACGTGTCGTCCATGCCCAACGGTTCCAGGATCCGGTCGGCGAGGCAGTCGGCGAACGGTCGACCATCTAGCACCTCGACGACGCGACCCAGCACGTCGGTGGCCATCGAGTACGACCACCGGGTCCCCGGGTGGTGGCGGAGCGGCAGGACGGCCAGCCGACTGATCCTGTCAGCCAGGGTTCCTCCCCGTTCCATCGTCGCCAGGCCTGCCCGTCGATAGATCTCGTCCACCGGGTGCTGGTCCAGAATGGAGTAGCTGAGGCCCGAGGTGTGGCTGAGCAGGTCAGTAATGGTGATGGGCCGATCGGCGGGAACCACCTCCGGAGAATCGGCGGTCCCACCCACGAACACCTGCGGGTCGGCGAACTCCGGCAGGACGCCAGCCACCGGATCCCGCAACCCGAGGCGGCCCTCCTCCACGAGCTGCATGACCGCCACCGACGTGATCGGCTTGGTCATCGAGAAGATCCGCCAGAGGGTGTCGTCGGCTACGGCGACGGCGTTCTCCCGGTCAGCCAGGCCGGCCGTGGAGCGAAGCACGACGCGTCCGTGGCGGGCGACCAGCACGTCGGTGCCCACCATGTGACCGTCTTCCACGAACGCCCCGGCGAAGTCGGCCACGCGTCGCAGGCGGTCGGCATCCAGACCCACCTCGGAGGGATGGACGTCGACCTGCAGTATTCCCATGGGTGTCGAGTCTGGTGCCGGGTCGCCTACGGCGCCCCAGCGGGCATCAACCGACGACGTCGGTCAACTCGTCGTCGTCGGGAACCTCGACACCGTCGACCCAGTAGAGGTAGAGGCTGGCGATGATCTCCTCGATCCCCTCAGGGTCAGAATCAGCGCCTGCCATCTCGACGGTGACGACGCTGCCGTTCATGTGGAGACCGGCGATTCCGCCACGTGCGAACAAGCGGCGGGCCAGCTCATCGGCCGGCGTGGCGCCGGCTATGTCATCACCGGCCCGGTAGCGCTCGTGACCCATACCGGTCAGGGAACGGTTGGTCTCGAAGCGGATGACGCCGGTACGCGACGACGGCCTGCGGACGACGGTGATCGGCTGCCCCATGGATGGTGAGGCTAGCGGTCGCTGTCAGCGCCTCGGTACGCCTCAGGGTCCGCTTCTCCCGAGTCGACCGCTCCAGCGGCGACGGCACGGTCAGCCCGCTGCAACAGCACCGCCAGGCCGATGGACACGCCGGCCAGCACCGTGTGTACGACCTTGAAGCCTGCCTCGTGGTCGGCGAGCAGCAGACCGACACCCCGAATGCCCCAGAAGGCGATCGTCCAGAGGCAGAAGATCGCCACCAGTCGGGTCGAGCCCAGCGGGCGGCGATGCCAGAGACCCAGCGGCAGGGTGGCGGTGACGGCGGCCAGCACCAGGAAGAGGAGGGCGACCACGATCCCCCATGCCCTGTCCCAGTTCACCAGGGTGTCGTCGCCGATGAGATTACGGATGCGACCCACCCACACGATGGCCGTCCAGGCGACCAGGAGCCAGAGGAGTACTACGACGCGCTGCACGGATCAGACGGTAGCGACCACGCACCCGCATGGGAGAAGACGACTCAGAACAGGCGGGTCGGGGCTCCGTGCCTGTCGCGGGGCGGCGCGCCAATGGACGGCAGCCCGTGCATGAACGACCAGCTTCGGCGGTGGTATCCGGTGGCACCCCGCTCGGCCAGTGCTGCACGGTGCACCGGGCTGGGATAGCCCTTGGACTGGGCGAACCCGAAACCCGGGTAGCGACCGTCGGCGTCACGCATGATCCGATCGCGGGTCACCTTGGCCAGCACCGAGGCCGCCGCTATCGAGAGGCAGGTTGCGTCGCCCTTCACGATCGTGCGGGCCCGGCCCCCACCCACGAAGTCCCAGTTGCCGTCAAGGAGCACCCGGTCCACGGTGACGCCCAGACCGTCGAGCGCCCGGCGGGCGGCCAGGCGTTGGGCGTCAGACATGCCCAGGTCATCGCACTCGTCGTTGCTGGCGTGGCCCACGGACCACGCCTCGGCCCATCCGGTGATGCGGTCGAACAACGCCTCGCGCTCGGGCTCGGTGAGCATCTTGGAATCCCGAACCCCGGTGATGCGCCGGTTCCGGTCGGGAACCACCACCCCGACCGTCAACGGTCCGGCCCAGGCTCCCCTACCCACCTCGTCGAGGCCCGCCACCACCCTGTGGCCCGCGTCCCACAGGTCGCGTTCTGCAACCAGCCCCGGGGCCCTTCCCCTCAGAGCTGAGCGCATTCGGGTCCTACCGGCCATGGCCCGACCCTAGGAGAACGATCCACCCTCGGCAGATGGAGAGGTGGACGGACCACCAGATTCTCCGGGCGGTGGCCCGGGCGCCGGGCCGGATGGGGAACGGGGTGGGGGCACCCGACCCGCCGGAGCTGCCAACAGGACCTCACCGGTCGCTTCGACCGTCGAGAAGGCGGTGTCCAGACCCGGGACCCGCAGCACCACAGGGCCGTCATCGTGACGCTCCAACTCCCACAGCAGGGCAGGCCTCTCGCCATGCCACCTGACGGCGTAGCCGAGACGTCCGAACGGAGTTGCCAGGCCGTGGACCTCGACGCCGCCGCCCAACCAGGAATCCGGGATGTCCACCAACAGGTCCAGCCCGTCCACCGAACTGTGCGCCAGGCGGTCAGCCAGAGAGCGCAATGAGATCGTGGCCGCATCGGTCGTCACCAGGTTCGACGGCCCGGCCACGTCCACCAGTACGCCGGCGTCGGCGGCCGCCCGGGTGTCACCCAGGGCCGTGAAGAGCCCTGACATCCGCTCCAGGGCCCACCGGTCTGTCGGGATGTCTCCGGCCGACCGGACCAGGTCCTCCAGCGGGATCCCACCGGAACCGGAGAACCACCCGGGTTCGCGATCCAGCATCCAGAGCCATGCGGCAGCCACCAGACGGTCCCCGGGCGCACCGTTCGACTCGAGCAGGCACTCCACCGCCCTACGCCCGATACCCCACCTGCACAGCTCCACGGCTCCGGCTGGGGTCGGGTCCGCCAGCATGAGGTCCACGAGGTTCCGCTGTACCGAGTCCGCCAGAGGCTGGTCCGGCAGGTCCACCGTTGCCGCACCTGCCAGGTGACCCGCCCACCCGGCGGCAACCCGTTCCGCCGACGGGAACACGGCCGACGGGTTGTCCACCAGGTCGCCTGCCGGCACCGCGAACCTGAGGGCCGCACGATGCGGCAGGGGAACGATCAGAGCGCCGGCTGCGGCGCCGATCCGGCACCTGACGGGTTCGGGCACTTCGAGCACCGCCCGACCGCTGGTCACCGTCTCCCAGAGGTCGTCCGCCGCATCCACGATGGCGTAGCGACCGGGTTCGCGGTCCACGACCAGGGCCGTTTCACCATCCACCTCAAGGCGCCGACCGTCCACCGCTATGCGACGTAGCGCCCCACCCTGAGCGGCCTGGACGGTCACCGCCACGGCCACCGGAACCGGGGTCTCGTTGACCAGCTCGACTACGACGGCAGCGCCTGAGGACCCGCTGGCAAGGGTCGCCCAGGTCGTAGCCACCACGTCGCCACCTGCCACGCGCATGCGGGTGACCAGCACTGGTGCAGGCCCCGGCCGGTCCTGGCGCACGGCTGCTTCCACGGCCGGGGCGTACCAGCGGTCCTCACCACCGATCCAGAACTCCACCCGACGCGGGGTTCCGGACGGATAGATGGAGGCCCGGGCGTCGACCACGGCCCGGAAGCCATCGTCGGTACCCAGGCGGGTGCCTGCGGGTTCCAGAACCGGAGTTCTACGTCTCCGGAAAAGGTCGGTGAACCGGGACATCAGGTGGTCGACACCTCGGGGCCTGCCCGGCGTGACATGAGGGTCGACCACACCTCGGTTGGCGAGTGGCCGAGGTCGAACACCGACCGCACGCCCTCGGCGACGGGAACCTCCACGCCCACGGTGGCGGCCATCTCGCAGGCGACAGCAGCGGTGCGAACCCCTTCGGCAACCTGGTCCATGCCGGCCAGCACACTCTCCGGCGAAGCGCCACGCCCCACCTGCTCGCCTACCCAGCGGTTCCGACTCTGGGGACTCACGCAGGTGGCCATGACGTCGCCCATGCCGGCCAGACCGGCAAAGGTCATCGGGTCGCCGCCCATAGCGACACCGAGTCGCGTCATCTCGGCCAGGCCACGGGTGATGAGGGCCGCCCGGGCATTGTCGCCCGTGTCGAGCCCCTCGGCCATCCCGGCGGCCAGGGCAATCACATTCTTCAACGCCCCAGCCAGCTCGCAGCCGACCAGGTCGTCGTTGGTGTAGACCCGCAGCCGCTCGGATGCCAGCAGTCCCTGCAGCGCAGTTGCGGCTGCCGGATCGGTGGCAGCAATGACGGTCGCCGCCGATCGCCCCTCCAGGATCTCCCTGGCCAGGTTCGGCCCGGTGAGGACTCCCACGGGTCGCCCCGACAGCACGTCGGCGGCCACCTGGCTCATGCGTAGCCCGGTCGAACGCTCGAACCCCTTCGTCAGGCTGATGACGGGAACCTCCGGTCCGACGGCGTCCACCACCGATTCGAGAACCTGGCGGAATCCGTGGCTGGGAACGCCCATCACCAGCATGTCAGCGCCCCTGACAGCCGACCCCAGGTCGTCGGTGGCATCGAGTTGTGCGGGTAGCGCGTAGCCGTCAAGGTGGCGGCGATTGCCGCGACCGGCGGCCACGTCGGCAGCTACGTCGGCTCTCCGGGACCACAGCACGGTCGACACCGCGGGAGCCAGCAGGGCGGCAACCGTCGTCCCCCATGAGCCGGCCCCGATGACCGCCACCCTCGATACCGCGCTACCGCCAGACATGGCGCAACCCTACGGGCCGGTACCCGGTGCCCCCGGCCGCAGCGCCGCCCGGACGCGCTACGCAACGGCGGCTCCCGGCATCGACCCATAGGCTGCGCCGGTGTCCGGAACCGTGGCTGTGCTGATCCCGGTGAAGGCCTTCGGAGCGGCCAAGGGCCGTCTCGCCGAGGTCCTCGACGCTGAGGCCCGGGCCGACCTGGCCCGGAGCATGGCCGCCATCGTGGTGGCCGCTGCGGCTCCCCTCCCCGTGACCGTGGTCTGCGACGACGATGACGTGGATGCCTGGGCCCGATCGGTGGGTGCCGACGTGGTCAGGGTCGAGGGACCCGGCCTGAACCGCGCTGTGGAAGCCGGAATGGATGCCCTTACCGCCGACGGGGTGGCAATGGTGGTCGTGGCCCACGCAGACCTGCCACGCGCCACCCGGCTGGACCACTGCGCCGGGTTCGACGGGATCACGCTGGTGCCGGACCGCCACCATGACGGCACTCCGGTGGCAGCAGTACCCACCGGTACCGGTTTCCGGTTCGCCTACGGTTCGGGCTCGTTCGCGGCCCACGTGGCCGAAGCGGAACGCCTGGGGCTGGCTTGGCGCAGCCTGCTGGACCCCGATCTGGCCTGGGACGTGGACGGCCCCGACGACCTGGCGGCGCTGGAGGGCTGAGTTCGGCGCCGGGTCAGCGCCGGCTGCTGCGGCCCCGGCCACCACCGGAGCCGGTACCCGTGGACGGCTCCCACCGGAACCGCCGGACGACCACGATGGCCCCGAGCAGGCCCCACGCTGCGATCCGCAGTAGCAGGTCGGGCTCCCACGCCGAGCCTGTCCGGAACGGATCGAAGGCCGCATAGAAGGCCTCCACGAATGGCTTCACCGGGAAGACGTCACCGGCGACGTCCAACCAGCGTGCCGGATCCGGCACGACCACGAACACGTTGGAGATGAACGCCACCGGCAGGATCGTGGCCTGGGCCAGCGCCGGTGCCGACTGCCCCGACGGGGCGACTGCCGCCAGGGCGAGGCCCAGCATCGAGAAGGAGGCCACCCCCACCACGAAGGTGACCACGGCCGCCGGGATCCGGTCCGCCTGCATCTCGAGGCCGTAGAGGCCGAAGCCGACGGCCAGCATCACCAGCGAGCCGACCACCGCTATGGCAACGGCCGATCCGACGATTCCGCCCATGTAGACCCACCGTGGCAGCGGCGTGCTGCGGATCCGCATGAGGATCCCCTCGTCGCGGTAGATCGCCGTGGTAATCCCGATGTTGGTGTAGGTGGCCGAAACGGCGGTGAACACGGCCAGGCCCGGGGCGTAGAACTGCGCTGCCGCCACCGCCTGTCCGGGTGCCACTTGTATGTCGTCGAAGATCGCCCCGAAGAGGAGCAGGAAGATGAGAGGGAACGCCAGGGTGAAGAACGCCGAGATGGCGGTCCGCCTGAACAGGCGGTTCTGGTAGCCGACCTGTCTGACCAGCAGCGCCATCGAGGAGGGGAAGCGGTCAACCACCGGAGGTCCCGCCGGCTTCGAGGTCGTCGGGGTCCCCGCCGTGACCGATGAGGTCCAGGTAGACGTCCTCGAGGGTGGGGCGGTTCACCTCCAGGCCGTCAAGTTCAAGGGAGCGCTCCAGCGCCCACGTCGTGAGGTGGTGGAGGTCGGCCGTGGGAGCCGGGGTCCTGACCTCCAGCACGCCGTTGCGCACAGAGGCCCGGCCCGCCAGCGCGGACAACAGGCCGTCGACGGTTCCGCTCGCCTCGGCGGGGAACCGGATCCGGATCAGCGTGTCGCGCTCGGCGCCGCCCCGCAGTTCGTCGGGGGTACCCGTGGCGACCACCCGACCATCGGCGATGACCAGGACGCGGTCGGCCAGGGCCTCCACCTCGTCCATGTAGTGGCTGGTCAGCAGGATGGTCTTTCCCAGCGAGCGCAGGCCGTCCACCATCTCCCACGCCTGGCGACGCGCCGACGGGTCGAAGCCGGTGGTCGGCTCGTCCAGGAACAACAGGTCCGGGTCGCCGATCAGGCCGGTGGCCAGGTCGATGCGCCGCTTCTGTCCGCCTGACATCCGATGCGTACGCCGGTCGCCGAGGCCGTCGAGGCCCACGAGGTCCAGCACGTCGTCCACTCCCAGGCGCCGCGTGTAACAGGCGCCGTAGTGCTCCAGCACCTCGCGCACGGTCAGCTCCCGCTCGATCCCGACCTCCTGGAGGACGATCCCGATGCGGTCCCGGAACTCCCGACCACCATCGGCTGGGTCCCGACCGAGCACCTCGACCGTGCCCGCGTCACGGTGCCGGTGGCCCTCGAGGATCTCTAGCGTTGTCGACTTGCCTGCTCCGTTGGGACCCAGCAGGGCGAACACCTCACCACGCTCCACGGTGAACGAGATGTCGTCGACTGCCAGCACCTCGCCGTATGACCTGGTCAGGCTGGAGACGGCGACCGCTGGCACGCCGGCGACCCTACCGGTCGGGTTCGCGCGCTCCGGCCCACGCCCGTGCCGTCGACTCCGGTTCCTTTGCGGCGCAACGCCCACCTGTCAGACTTCCGTCCCATGGAGACAGTTGGCTTCGAGCACATGGTGGACGGCACCCCGGAGGACTACGAGTTGATCTGCCGCGAGCTGGTGGCCCACAAGGCGGCACACCTCACGGACCACCTTCTGGCCACCCTGAAGGCCATGGCCGGTCCGATGCTGGGCTACCCGGTGGACCGGTTCCACCACAGCCTCCAGAGCGCCACCCGGGCGCTACGCAACGGCGAGGCTGACGAGATGGTGGTGGCCGCCCTGCTGCACGACGTGGGCGACCCCATTGCCCCGGAGAACCACAGTGCCGTGGCCGCCGACATCCTGAGGCCGTATGTGGACGAGCGCACCCACTGGATCGTCCGGCACCATGGCGTATTCCAGGGGTACTACTACTTCCACCACCTGGGCGCCGATCCCGATGCCAGGGAGCAGTTCCGGGAGCACGAGTGGTTCGACGACTGCGCGGCGTTCTGCGCCGAGTACGACCAGAACTGCTTCGAGCGGAACTACGACGAGATGGCGTTGGAGGACTTCGAGCCGCTGGTGCGCGAGGTGTTCTCACGCGACAGCCGCTACCCGCTCCCGTCCATGACCCTGGCCTGATTCACCGTCATCCGGCTTCTGGCGACCATCCGGACGGCCCGCGCTAAGGCTCCAACACCACCTTGATGGCCCCGACGGAACGATCGGCGGCCACCCGGAAGGCCTCGGGGGCGTCGTCCAGGGAGAACCTGTGGGTGATAACCGCCTCGGACAGTTCGGGGACCGCCGCCAGGAGCGCCGCCGCCTCGTCCACATCACGTACGTCCGGCCCGTGCCGGCCCGAGCAGCCATACATGGACGACGGCCGGAGGCTGACCTCCTTGAGAAACATGGACATGACGTTCGGGATGGCGATCCCCTCCCAGTAGACGGCCGGTATCGACACCGTCCCACCCGGACGGGCATGGTCGATCGCCGCCACCAGGGCGCTCTCGGTGCCGGCTGCCTCGATGACCACGTCGTACTCACCCGACGCAGCCGTACCAGCGCCCAGGCGTTCACCGGCCGCCACCTGGTGGGCATGGCGGGCAGACAGATCCACCTCGGCGCCCAGGTGACGGGCCGCAGCCACCGCGGTCAGGCCGATGGTCCCTCCGCCAACCACCAGGACGCGCTGGCCCGACTGCACGTCGGCCACGTTCACGGCGTGCACCGACACGGCGATCGGCTCGACCAGGCAGGCATCGCTGACTGGCACACCGCCCACCAGCGGGACGATGCATGCCGGGTCAACCAGGATCCGGTCGGCCATACCGCCATCCATGGCCAGGCCGTAGAGCGCCATGGCCCGGCACTGCTGCTCGGCGCCAGCCGCACACCGGTCGCAGGTGCCGCAGGCCAGCGTGGGCCGGATGGCAACCTCCGTGCCGTCGGAGAGGCGGCCGGCCACCTCGTGGCCGAACGTGTTGGAGAGGCCGAATCCGGCCATGTGCAGGTCGGAGCCGCAGATGCCGGCGGAGGCCACATCGACCATCACGCCGTCGCCGGTCGGATCGTCCACCTCGACGACCCGGAACCCTCCGTCAACCGTCCGCACCGCGCGCATGGTGCCCCCTCCTCGCTGTCGAACACCGCGGACCGCTGCCCGCTTTCAGTCGATCAATGACACGACCGTACGATCCATCCATGGACCCGGACGAGCCGCGCAGCATCGACCTACTGGACGGCGACTTCTACGTCACCGACCCGTACCCCACCTACGTCTGGCTCCGCCAGCATGATCCCATCCACCACGACACCGCCAACGACCTGCTTGGGGTATCGCGCTACGACGACATCGTCACCATCGAGCGGGACAAGGCCACCTTCATCTCCTCTGGCACCGAACGCGGCTACCGGCCCAACATCGCCGCCGACCGGTCCATCATCGGGCTCGACGACCCCCACCACACGGCCCGCCGCAACCTGGTGTCCCGTCGGTTCACGCCGCGGGCGTCCGGCCGCTGGGAGGACCACGTGCGCGGCGTGGTCACCGGCCTGATCGACGCCGTGCTGCCGGCCGGCGAGGCCGAGGTCATCGCCGATCTCGCTGCGCCGCTTCCAGCCCAGATGATCGGGCTGCTGCTCGGGTTCGGTAACGAGATGTGGCCGAAGCTCCAGGACTGGTCGGAGCGGACCATTGCCCTTGGTGGTGGACCCCGCTACCACGACCATGACGGGGTGGCCGCGGCCATGGAGTTCGCCGGGGCGGCAGCGGATCTCTACGAGGCCAAGAAGCCCACGGTTACCGAGGGCTGCCCCATGGATGACGTCATGACGGTCTGGATCGACCGGGAGCGCCGGGGCCTTGACGGGTACGACTTCGGCCTGGATGAGATGATCTCGGACTGCCTACTGCTGCTGGACGGCGGCGCCGAGACCACCCGGACCGTGATAGCGCGCACGCTCGTGGAACTGGCACAGCGCCCCGACCAGTGGGCGTTGCTGCGTGGCGGCGCCGACATGACGGTGGCCACCGAGGAGTTCATCCGCTGGGTGACGCCGATCCACAACATGTGCCGGACGGCCGCCATCGACACCGAGGTGGCCGGGATCCCGGTCCGGGCCGGCGACCAGCTACTCCTCATGTACTCATCGGCCAATCGGGACCCGTCGCACTTCGAGGATCCCGAGTCGTTCGATGTCACCAGGACGCCCAACAACCACCTGGCGTTCGGCTTCGGCACCCACTTCTGCCTGGGCGCCGCCCTGGCCCGCCTGGAGATCCGGGTCTTCTTCGAGGAGTTCGTCCGGCGCGTCGCCGAGCTGCGCCTGAAGCCGGGAACCACACCGGTGGAGATGCCCAACGCCTTCGTCTACGGGCTGCGTCAGGCACACCTGGAGTTCGACCCGGCCTGACGGCCGGCGTGGCGTCAGTCGTCGGCGGGCCTGTTGCCGGCCATGACGTCGTCGCCCAACCCTGGGGCGACGAACGACGAGAAGTCGGGCCCGGCCCGCAGGGCCTGGCCGCCGTCCACGTTGATGGCCGTCCCCGTGATCCAGCGCGACTCGGGGCCGATCAGGAACCTGGCCAGGGCGCCCACGTCGGACGGCTCCCCGACGCCGGTATCAGAAGCCGGGGCCAGCGGCGTGTTTCGCAGGTAGCTGGCGAACACCTCTGAGTCACGCGCCACGAAGTCCATCATCTCAGTGGCGATGAAGCCGGGACGAATGGAATTGAACCGCACGTTGGACCGACCGAACTCGTCAGCGGCGTTGCGCATCATGGCCTCGATCCCGGCCTTGGCAACGGTGTAGGCACCGAAGTGGAGATGGTTCTGATGGCCGGCGATCGACGACATTCCGACGAACGAGCCACCACCGGAGGCCACCATCTCGGGAACCGAGTGCTTCACGCACAGCATCGTGCCGACCACGTTGAGACGCAGGACCGCCTCGAACCGGGCCAGGTCCTGGACGTTGTACGGCCCGAGACCCCCGCCACCACCGGCGTTGGCCACCACGCCGCGCAGGTTCCCGGCGTTGGCGACGGCTGCGGCCACGGCCGCACGCACGTCGTCCTCCGACGTCACGTCGGCCACGATGTGGTGCACGCTGCCTCCGTAACCGGGCCCGATGGCCTCCACCGCATCGGCCAGGCTGGCTTCGGTCCTGCCACAGATCGTGACCACGGCGCCGTCGGCGGCCAGCGCCTCGGCGCAGGCCCGTCCGATTCCGGTGCCGCCACCGCTCACCAGCACCCCGTAGCCCCTTAGTGCGCCATCAGCCATCAGGTCGTCTCCCCCATCGTCTTCCCCATGGTCTTCGGACCTGATCCTCCCACCGGGGGTACCCGGTGACCCATTCGCATGGCGTGTCAGTCCTCCGACGGGCCATCCATCAGCTCCATGATCCCGGGGTAGTCCGGTATGGGCCGCAGGGCCCTGTCGGCGTATGCGAAGGCGATCATCGTGGCGAGGGTGCCGGCCGGCCAGCCGACGGCGAAGCGGATCAGGACGTAGCCGTCGGTCGACGTCCGGTTGAACAACCAGATATCCCAGACCGACGTCAGAAGCTGGTACACGCCCAGGAACACGGTCAACCGGCCCATCACCTTCAGGTAGAGCGGGTGGGCCATGGTCCCGGAGCTGAACGGGACGAGCATCGGGGCGTAACGGGCCAGGACCGGTCGACCCGCCACGGCGGTGCCGATGAGGGCTACGCCGACGGCAGCCTTCGTGCCGATGCCGATTCCGAAGTACACGGCCTCGGAGTCCGTGAGGATCCCGATGATCGCCCGGACCACCAGGTAGCTGATCAGCAATGGCAGGAACCTGCCGACTGACTCCCCCCGGCGACGGCGGTCCACCGCCACCTTGATACTCCACAGCGTGGCGCCAGCCACCCCCGCACCAAGGCCCCAGATGCGGTTCAGCACCAGGAACAGTGCGATCGGGATGACCGAGTCGAGGGCACGCCCCTTCTGGGAGCCCGACCGTCCGGCCGGATTGAGGATCACCGTGTACCTGGGTCCGGGTCGTGCCGGTCAGGAAGCCCGGGCAGGTGCGTCGGCGGCAGCATCCGGACGCAGGTCACTGTCCGCAACGAGATCGACGATGCGTCGCACCTCGGAATAGTGGTGGTGGTGGGATGCCTCGGCGAAGAGGCGACGACGCTCGATCAGGCGCTCCCCGGTGGGCGGGTCCTCCAGGAACCCGAACAGGCCGAAGGCCACCTCCAGGTCGGCGGCGACCGGGGCCCTGCCGAACAGGGCCGCACGCTTCAGCGCCACGCCCACGCAGCCGGCCACGACGTCGGGTATCCGCTCTCCAGCACCAGGGCGGAGACGCCCCACGAACAACCTGGCGAGGCGGAACGCAAAGCCCTGGTCCGGGCCCTGGTTGCCGAGACTGGTCCCGGTGGGCTGGCCGCCGAGGTCCACAACCTCGCCGGGGCGACCGGCCCGCCATGGGCCGAGTCGACGCAGCGGACCGGAGTATGCGGGGCCGGTGGAACGGACCGCAGGCGTCGGAACGTGGGAGGGGGCTGACACGTTGCCAATTCTACGGGTGACGATCGGTTCAGGCCCACCCGGTCGTCGGATCGGGACGGTCCCCGGCGGGAAGCCACATCCAGCCGAAGCTCTCGCGTGTGCCGGTCTCGTCGAAGCCCGGATCCCCCTCGAAGCGCACGGGGGTGGTCGAGTCGTCCAGGATCCGTGCCCTCCTGGCAGGCCCACCGGCCGCCGCCGCGGCCAGTACCCCAGCGGCCGTCCCATAGGAGGCCAGCCGCTGGAACATTGCAATGGTCGGGCTGATCATCGTGAGCTGGCGGTCACGCCACCGTTCCAGCACGTCGATCGGCGTACACCACTCGGCGTGCACCGCCTCGCGGCCGTCCACCACCGGTCGGACATCGGGATCCACGGCGGCCACGAAGAAGTACGTGTCGTATCTCTTGATGCTGGGCATGGGCGTCACCCAGCGGGCCACGGCGTGGATGCCGGACAGCTCCAGCGTCGTGGCTCCGTCGTGGACGAGGTCCGCCAGGCCGACCGTCCCCGCCTCCAGGTCATGGCGGTGCGCGACCATGCGGGCTGCCAGCGCCGGATCGGTGGTCCCGACCGCCACGCCGACCTCCTCCACCGTCTCGCGGACCGCCGCCGTCCAGTACCCCAGGCCGTCGGCCACGCCGAGGCGCTCCGCAGCCTCGACGGCCGTCAGACCGGTCACCAGGGACGGCCAGCGTGGATCGTGGTCACCGTCATCCACCGCCCCACCGGGAAACAGGGTGTGGCCGGCCACGAAGGTCGATGCATCGGTCCGCCGCAGGGTCAGGACCTGCAGGTCCGGGCGGTCGGCGACCAGCAGGATCGTGGCAGCCGACCTGATCGGCACGCCATCGGTTGCCATCTCATGACGTGGCGTCCCGGTGTCGCGAATGTCACCCCGCCCTTCATCCATGGCCCGAGGCTACGGCCACCCGCAATCGCGCCGACCCGACCGGTCCCACCATCTGGGGTAAGCGGAGAGGGCCCTGAACGGATCCGGCGACGGGGACCGACGACCGGGCACCTAGGGTGCCGGGGTGTCCGATGGAGCCAGCGCCGAGGCCCTGACCGAGCCGCCCGGGCGACCGGGCCCAGCCGATCTGCTGGCTGGGCTGAGCGTCGCAATGGTGCTGATCCCCCAGTCAATGGCGTACGCCGAACTGGCCGGGCTGCCACCCCACCTGGGGCTCTTCGCATCGGCCCTACCTCCGATCCTGGCCGCATTGTTCGCCTCCTCGCCGTACCTCCAGACAGGGCCTGTGGCTCTCACCAGCCTGCTCACCTTCGGGGCCCTGGCCAGCCTGGCCGACCCCGGAAGCGCCGACTACGTGGCCCTCGCCGCCCTGCTGGCACTCGTGGTCGGGGTCACCCGCCTGCTCCTCGGGCTCTTCCGCCTGGGCGTAGTCACCTACCTGATGCGCGATCCGGTGGTCGCCGGCTTCACCTCCGCCGCGGCGATCCTGATCCTGGCCTCACAACTCCCGAAGGCACTCGGCACGGCAACACCCGCCGGAGGGGTGCTCTGGCGCGCCGGCTGGTCCCTCGGCCATCCCGTCGCCTGGGAGACGGCGTCGGTGGCCATCGCCGCGGCGACGGTTCTGCTCGTGCTGGCCGGTCGCAGGGTCGTGCACCGGATGTTCCCCGGGGCCCTCATCGCCGTCGGCGGTGGCGTCATCGTGAGCCGAATGACCGACTACTCAGGACCTGTGGTCGGCGACGTTCCCACGGGCCTTCCCGTCCTCTCGCTGGACCTCCCGTGGGGATCGACCGGCTCGCTGCTGGTCGGGGGAATCCTCATAGCCCTGGTCGGCTTCGCCGAGCCGGCATCCATTGCCCGGGTGTTCGCCGAGGAGGATCGCCAGAGGTGGAGCGCCAGCAGGGAGTTCGTGAGCCAGGGGGTGGCCAACGTGGCCGCTGCCGTTTCCGGCTCCTTCCCGGTGGGCGGATCCTTCAGCCGCTCCTCGCTGAACCGTCTGGCCGGAGCCCGCACCCGCTGGTCCGGCATGGTGACGGGAATCACGGTCCTCGCCTTCCTGCCGTTCGCCGATGTGCTGGCACCGCTCCCACGCGCC
The DNA here is from genome assembly GCA_014240365.1 of Acidimicrobiales bacterium. GTDB lineage: Bacteria > Actinomycetota > Acidimicrobiia > Acidimicrobiales > MedAcidi-G1 > UBA9410. The sequence goes on from JAAZXC010000005.1 coordinate 38,895, forward strand.
ACCCTCGGTGGGGTGGTCATCGCTGCCGTGATCGGCCTGGTGAAACCTGGCCGACTCCTCCGGATGGCCCGGATATCACCGGCGGACGCGGTCGTGGTCTCGATCACGTTCTGCGCCACCCTGGCGCTGAGCCCGCGCGTCGAACAGGGAGTCCTGGTCGGGATCCTGGTCTCGCTGGCTGTAGGCCTTCGCAGACGTCGGCGCTGAGGTCCTGTCCGATCAGGCCTGCAGCCACGCCTCGGTGAGGGTCACCACGTCGGTGAGGGTCGATACGTAGGCCAGGGTGTGGGCGAGCATCTGGTCGCCGTAGCCATCGGCGGTGGCCACCGAGCCGTCCGTCGGCACCACGACCTGGAAGCCCGCGTTGACTAGGTCGAAGACGGTGTTGGGGATGGCCAGGTTCAGCGTCACGCCCACCACCACGACGGTGGTGATGCCTTCGTTTCCCAGCATGGCCGAGAGCCCTGATCCCGAGTCCGCCGAGAGTCCGTGGGACCGGGGCACGATCACGTCCGCATCCGGGTCGAAGGCCAGCTCGGGTGCCGGCTGCACGGCCGGTGTACCGACCAGCTGCTGCACGTCGGCCTTCCTTCCGGCTGCGAAGAGTCGGGAGTTCCGGTTGCCACCCCACATGTCGGCCCTCGTCTGGAACGTGGAGTGGATGACCCTCACGCCAGCCGAACGGGCCGCCACGGCCAGGCCACCCAGGCGGGGCAGCAGCCCGACGGCAGCCACGGCCTCGGCCACGGCAGGCATGCTGGATTCCGGACCGACCACGCCGTTCTGGCACTCCACGATGCACAACGCCGTGTGGTCCGGGGAAACCAGTTCCTGAAGGTCCATGCTCGACTCCGTTTCCCGTCCGCCCCGGAGGTAACCGGGGCACCTACTCGTACTTAGTCCCCGACTCGCGTAGGACGTCAAGCCAACGCCGCCCGGCGTCCGGGGCCAACTCCCCCGGACGGTAGGTCACGTGGTGGATGGTCCCACTCCACCGGAAGGTTCCGTGTGCCTCCCGGATCGACCATGAGACCGGCGAACGCCTGTCGACTCCCACGTCTATGCCCTGGAACGGTGCCATGGCGGTGAGCGCCGGCAGGTCCCGGGCAGCGGCCACGACGGTTTCGTCCACCCTCAACTCCACGTGCACGGCCAGGTTCCCCACCGCTTCGACCGCCAGGATGATCGAGGACGTACCGGCAGCCAACCGACCACCGTCCACCTCTACTAACGAGCCGTAGCCGTTCCAGGCCAGCTGGAGCCACCCGTCCACTACGTAGAGGGCGTAGCCGCCACCCTGGTCGCCGTGGGCCACGAGCGCGCCTCTGTCGCCGTCAGCCATTTCAAGGGACACCTCCACCTCGAAGGAGCGGGAGTTCACGAGCTGCAGGGACCGGTAGCGCTCGGTGGTCGGGCTGCCGGGGCGGAAGCGGGCCTCGGCTTCCGTGTCGGCGTTCCACGGTGGCCGCAACAGGTTCTTGACGTTGTTGCCCTCGTCGAGGGGAAACACCTGGTTGGCCCAGGCGGCCCGCTCCCATGCCTCGACCAGCTCGGCCACCTTCTCCGGGTACTCGTCGGCCAGATTCCGACTCTCGGTCGGATCCTCCGCCAGGTTGTGGAGTTCCCAGACCTCCTCGCTGAACGGCGTGCGGGCCTCTCTACAGACCACCGCCGACCAGCCGTCGCGGTACATGCCTCGGTGGCCCATCTGCTCGTAGTACTGCTCGGGATGGGTACTTGCCGCCGAGACGTCGCCCATCGAGGCCGTGAAGCTGGCGCCGGCCGGGGCCGGCACTGGCTTCCCGCCCTTACTGGTCGCCATCTCCACGCCGACAAGGTCCAGGATGGTGGGCAGCAGGTCGGTGACGTGCTGGTACTGGCCGCGGATCCCACCCCCGTCCGACAGGCCAGAGCCCTTCGAGACGATCAGCGGCACCTGGTGACCGCCCTGGTGGGTGTTGATCTTGTAGAGCCGGAACGGCGTGCCGGAGACCATGGCCCAGCCGGACGGGTAGTGGGGAAGGGTCTGAGGCCCGCCCATCAGGTCCATGCGCGAGTGGTCCAACTCCACTGAGTCCAGAGGATTTGTCCGCACCTGGCTGATGAGCGTGCGGAAGTAGGCCGATGTGCCGTTCTCCAGCCCCTCCCGACTGCCGCCGTTGTCAGAGGTGAACACGACAATGGTGTTCTCCCATTCGCCCATCTCCTCGAGGCCCTCACGGAGACGCCCAAGGTTCTGGTCGACGTTGTCGACCATGCCGGCGAAGACCTCCTGGTATCTGGCAAACACCTCCCTCTCCATGTCCGAAAGGTCGTCCCACGCCTTCACGGCGTAGTTCTCCTCGGTGTTGCGGGGCGGCAGGACGACATCATCAGCCATGATCCCGAGTTCCTTCTGGCGCTCGAAGCGTCGGCGACGGACCTCGTCCCAGCCGGCCTCGTAGCGCCCCCGGTACTTCTCGATGTCTTCGGCCCTGGCCTGAAGCGGGGCGTGGACCGCCCCGTGGGAGAAGTACAGGAACCACGGGCGGCTGGGGTGGCCATCGCGGACCTGACGGACCATGTCGAGTGCCCGGTCGGTCAGGTCGTCCGTGAAGTAGTAGCCCACCGGGTAGTCGTCGATGTCCAGCGCCCGGTTGTCCTCGTAGAGGCGGTGAGGCTGGTGGAAGTTGGTGAAGCCGTCCAGGATCCCGTAGAAGCGGTCGAAGCCCTTCTGGCATGGCCAACCGTTCCTGGGGCCGGCCTCGGTGAGTTGGGAGTCCGGGCAGAGGTGCCACTTGCCGACCATGAGCGTCGACCACCCGGCGTCTCGTAGGACCTCTCCCATCGTGACGGCGTCGTCACGGATCGACGCTGCGTAGCCGGGGAAACCCGGCTCCATGTGGCATACGGTGCCGACGCCAGCCAGGTGGTGGTTCAGCCCTGTGAGGAGCGATGCCCGTGTGGGTGAGCACATCGGGTTGACGTGGAAGTTCGTGTAGCGCAGGCCTTCAGCGGCCAGCCGATCGATGTTCGGGGTGTCCACCTCGGAGCCGTAGCACCCGACGTCGCTGTAGCCCAGGTCATCCACCAGCACGACCAGGACATTGGGTGAACCGTCCGGAGCCGTGGGCGGCTCGGGCCAGTCCGGCGTCGACGTGGACATGATCCGCCCGACCTCGCCGCCGAAGCCCGCGTACGCCCCGGTCGGATCGGTCCGCGCGTCGCTGCTGGTCATGGGGCTCCCACCCGGCGCTTCGAATCGGCCGGTCCGACCATCAGGCCGCTATCGAAACTATCCCGGACGCCGATCATCGGTGAAGATCCTGATCGGTGAACCGTCGCAACCGCCGGACAGGTACGAGCATGAGGACGCACACCAGGGCCACCAGCAGGAGTGCCCCACCGAAGCCGGCGGAGGTGTCGGCCACGCGGCCCAGCACCAGGGGACCGGTCACGCCACCAATCTCGGCAACGGCGAACCAGAGGCCGTATGCGACACCGGTGTTGGACGGCTCCACGGCGTCGGACTCCATGAGGGCCACCAGCACGAGCGGGACCATTGCCGAACGCAACCCGGCCATGGCCACCGGAATCGGATCCAGCATGGTCGGAAGGACGACCACGGCCATCACCCCCACCGCGACCGCCACCAGGATCATGGCCAACGCCGAAGGGAGCCGGTGACGCTCGGTGCGACGTGGAACCACCAGGGAGGCGACCACCCCCACGAGGCCACCCAGCGCTACCCAGTTGGCGGCCGCCATGGCCGAGAAACCGCTGTGCTCCCTGAGGACCTCCGGCATCCAGCCGCCCAGGCCGTGGCCTATGAACATCACCCCGAGGCCCAGGAGGAGCACCAGCCTGAACTCGGAACTGACCAGCAGGCCCCGACGCCCGACGGCCACCGAGCCCCCCCTGGAGGTCACGGCCACAGGCGGCTCGGGTGCGCGACCCGACACGACCAGCCAGACGACGACGGCCACGACCATCAGCCCGGTCTCGATGACAACGGTGGCCCGCCAGGAGCCGGTCAAGGGCATCAGCACCGAGTTGGACAACACGAGGGTCGCCATTCCTCCGATCGCCGGCATCGTGCTGTAGATGCCGATGGCCAGACGGCGCTCCCTCTCCGCGGCGAACCACAGGCCCACGGCCTTGGGGGCACCGGCCGATACGAGCGGACCTCCCACCCCGAATAGGGCTATGGCCAGCCAGAAGGTGCCGAAGCCACCGGCGGCCGCCCGGACCAGGCCACTGGCTGCCACCACGAGTCCACCAAGGAGGATCCCGTAGTGGATTCCCAGCCGGTCGATGAGGCGCCCACCCACGGGTGCGCTGACTATGTAGACGACCTGCCAGGCGCCCAGCGCCAGGCCCATCGAACCACGGCTCAGGCCGAGGTCGGCCCGGATGTCACCCACCAGCGGCGGGATCGACATGGCCACGACCCCGAAGGCGAAGTAGACGCCGCAGATGCCCGTGAACAGGACCCACCTGTACGGGTGGTGGTGGTCCCCGGCGATCGTCACCTGCGGATGCTCCCACGGAGACCTCCGGTAGGCCCGACCCGGCATGATCCCGGCGCTGGTCCCTGATCTGACGGCTGCATCTGCGAACCTGTAGGGATGGACGAACTCCGGTGGACCGCCGACGACCAGTTCACCACCGGGTTGGACAGGCCCATCCTGGTCGTGGCCTTCCACGGGCTCTTCGACGCCGCCGGATCCGCCACCTCGGCCGTCGAGTGGCTGGCCGAACGCCTCGACAGCATGCAGGTTGGCGACGTGGACCCGGAGACGTTCTTCGACTTCACCCAGGAACGACCGGTCGTGGAGTTCGACGAGCACGACGTCCGCCGGATCCGATGGGCCTCGAACCGGGTGCTGGCCGTCCGCACGCCTGAAGGCCAGCGGGACCTGGTGCTGGTCTCAGGGATCGAACCCCACCTCCGCTGGCGCACCTTCACCGAGGCCCTCCTCGAGGCTGCCACCAGGTCCGGTTCACGTCTGGTCGTGACCCTCGGATCCATGAGCGGCATGACACCCCACACCCGACCGCCGGCGGTCACCGGCAGCTCCACCAACAGCGATCTGGCCGACCGGCTGGGCCTGGACCGGCCCTCATACCAGGGCCCAACGGGCGTGGTCGGCGTGCTCCACGACACCCTCGACCGGGCCGGGATTCCGGTCATCTCCCTGCGGGTGTCGGTCCCCTACTACCTGCCGGACTCCCCCAACCCCAAGGCGACCCGTGCCCTGCTGCGCCGCTTCGAGCAGGTCAGCGGGATAGACACCGCCCACGCAGACCTGGATGGTCCCGCTACCGAGTGGCAGTCACGCGTCGAGCTCGCCGTCGCCGGAGATGCCGAGGTGCGTGAACACGTCCGGCGCCTCGAGTCCCAGGTGGACCAGAGCGAGGACCTCATGGCCAGCGGCGACGACCTCGCCGCCGAACTGGAGGCATTCCTACGCGAGCAGGATGCGCCACCTGACGCCTGAGCCCGGTGGGCCGCCGGGCGACCGGTCTCCGGCGACTGGTCGCCATGGACCGGATCAGGCCAGACTCCGGCAATGGAACCTTCCGAGTACCTTTCCGCCATCCGGGATCAGGGCCGCGCCCTGCTGGCCGCCGTCGGCACCACCCCTGATGCTCGAATCGAGCACTGTCCCGACTGGGACGGCAACGACCTCGCCGACCACATGGGCAACGTGTGGGGGTTCATGGCCGCCCAGGTTTCGGCAGCATCGACCGAACGGCCCGCCCGCCCCGACCCTGACGACACATCAACACCGGACCAGATCCTGGACTCGCTGCTGGAGATCCTGACCGGGACCGATCCGACGGCACCGGCATGGAACTGGTGCCCCGAGGAAGGCCGGACGGTGGCATGGATCCAGCGTCGAATGGCGCACGAGACAGCCGTCCACCGTTGGGATGCGCAGAACGCCACCGGCGATGCCGAACCCCTCGACGCCGACCTGGCCATGGATGGCATTGCAGAAGCGCTCGAGGTGGCATGGGGCTCGCGTCTCCGCGGCCCTGCCCCCGACTACCCGGAAGGCTCGCTCCACCTGCACCGGACCGACGGGGACGGGGAGTGGATGGTGCGTACCGTCGATGGCGTGCTCCAGGTCACCAGAGAGCACGGCAAAGGCGACGTCGCCGTCAGGGGCACGGCGTCGGACCTGAACCTGTTCATGTGGAACCGCCTCCGACCCGGCCTCGAATACTTCGGCGACACCGCCGTGGTCGAGGCCTGGGCAGCCATCGCCCCCTGATCGATCGGGCGATCGGCGGGCGCTACTCAGCCCAGCTCGGTACCGACGATCCCCACGAACGACACCATCTCGCCGGGATAGCCCCCGAGGTTGTGGATCAGCGCACGGCTGCGATCGGCGAGAGTCGAGATCCGTCGCTCCACCGGCGCTTCACCCCGGAGCTGCAGCCAGGCCTCGTAGTGCATGCGTAGGCCGCTCGCGCCGACCGGATGGCCGAAGCTCTTCAGGCCACCGTCCGGGTTGACCGGGAGGTCCCCGTCCAGGGCGAACGTGCCGTCCAGCACCTCGCGCCACGCCGTGCCCCGATCGCAGAAGCCGAGGTCCTCCATGAGCACCAGCTCGGTCGGTGTGAAGCAGTCGTGGACCTCGGCCATGGCCAGCTCGGTCCGCGGGTCGGTGATGCCGGCCTGGGCGTATGCGTCCGCAGCGGCCGCTGCACACTCCGGCAGCGTGGTGAAGTCGAACCCGGGGTCCACCAGCCCACTGCCATTGCCGGCCACCAGCGAGAGGGCCTTCACGTACAACGGTGCGTCGGTGTAGTCCGTTGCCCGGTCTGCAGCCACCACGACGGCGGCGGCTGCGCCGTCGGCCACCCCGGCGCAGTCGAACACCGAGAGCTCACCGGCCACTGCCGCCATCTCGCAGATGGCTTCGGCCGAGGTCTCGCGCCGGAATTGGGCCAGCTCGTTGCGTGCCCCGTTGTAGTGGTTCTTCTCGGCGATCTTCGCCACCACATAGCGCAGCTCGTCGCCGTCCACGCCGTAGCGCTCCGCGTAGGCCGGAAGGATGAGGCTGAACATCGCCGCGGCGGTGAGCGTCCGGTTGGTGCCATCGGTGGGGATGGGGAAGGCGTTGAGTCCCTGGTAGCCGCCGTCCTTGACCTTCTCAGCGCCGATCGCCACCGCCACGTCGTAGGCCCCTGACGCCACGGCGTAGCAGGCCTGCCGGAGGGCATCGGACCCCGTGGCGCAGTAGTTCTCGACACGGGTCACCGGCTTGTCGACCAGCCGCAGCGGCGTGGCCAGCGAGATGCCCGACGCCGAGGACTGCGACGTTCCGTACCAGTAGGCGTCGATGTCGTCGGCGACCATGCCTGCCGAGGACAGTGCCAGGCCATGGGCGTCGATCAGGAGGTCGTCCAGGGAGGAATCCCAGTGCTCCCGGAACGGCGTGCAACCCATACCGACGATCGCCACGCGGTCCCGTATGCCATGTGAGGCCATGTGGACTCCAGTCCCCTCGTACCGGCTCAGCCCCGGAGGGGCCGGCCCTTCCAGAAGTAGTTGTGTAGGCCATCGGACGTAGACAGGCGTCGGAAGGTCATCTCCACCCTGTCGCCGATGGCCACGGCCGTGGGGTCGACGTCGGTCAGCTCGATCGGCATCCGACCGCCACCGTCGAAGTCGACCACGGCGAACACCACAGGCGGGCTGGGCGAGTGGGCCAGCCGGTCCACGGTGAAGGTGGCGACGGTGCCGATGGCATCGGCCATGGGCGTCGGATCCATGTCGTCGACGGTTCCACCGGAGATCCCGACCCGCGATGGCGGAAGGTGCGTGATGCCGGTGGTGCGGTCCGTGGAACCCACGAAACCATGCTTCCAGTCGGTCCGGCGCAGGGCTGCCGGTGCCGACGTCCGATTCGGCCCCGGGCGGTTGGGGGGCTGCACCTGGAGCAGGCCACGCCATGTGAGATAGCGGGCGTAGGCGACGTCGGCCCTGTCGGCGACCTGGTCCGCCACCGATCGCCCAGGTCGGCCAGTCGCCAGGGCGTGGGTGGCCCGGAAGAGGAGGACCTCGCAGCCGTCGGCCAGCACCACCAGGGCAACCACGTCTCCGGGGTCGGCCGCGTCCAGGACGTCGGCCAGGAGCAGGGCCGGGTGGGCGGCTCCGGCGTTGCCGACGGTGTCGGCCAGATCTCCGGCAATGGCCACGCCGAGGCCGGAGGCTGCCTTCCTGGTCGCACGGGCGTGTAGCCCGGTGACGGCTGCGACGGCCACATCGTCAGGCGCCAGTCCGGTGGTCGCCAGCGCTTCAGCCCAAGCCTTGCGGACCAGCGGCAGGTAGGCCTGCTCTCCGAAGCGGTCCTCCCAGTTGCGGGAGTGGTCGCTACCCGGGGTGCGCCAACGGTCGGTGAACTCTGCGGTCGCCGAGGCTCCGCCCAGGTACTCGGCCAGCAGTGGGCCGTCCTCGGAACACCCGACCAGCACGGCTACGGCTGCATCACCGCCACCACCGTCCTCCGGCCCGGTGGGAAGGCTCACTCTTATGTCAGACGCCACCATCAGGGTGCGCTTCGGGCCGTCCAGTGCCGTTCGCAGGGCGCCGATGGCTGAGCGTGCGGCCCCGCCGAAATCAAGCGCCGGGACCAGTGAATCCAGCCGGAGGGCTGCGTGCATGACGGTGGCGTTGGTCTTGTCCAGGTACGCCGGGGCGACGGTGGAGAACCAGACTGCCTCCGGTGCGGGTACACCGCCAGCCAGGGCCCGGCGGGCGGCCTCCACTCCCATGGTGGTGGTGTCCTCGTCGTAGGACGCCACGGACCGGTGCCCGCGTCCGCCACCGGATCCCATCACCTCGCCAATGGCCGAACGGGCCAGCCTGTTGTAGGGCAGGTGGACGCCATAGGCCAGGATTCCCCTGCTGGTGCTCATGCTCCCATCCTGCTCTGCTTTCCGCCGCGTGGGTGTGACCACCAGTTTCTGACGGTCCGTCAGAAACGATCCTAGGGGCGTGTAGTCCACGACACCGACCCCGGCCAGCCACCCGGGCCTCCCGGAGGGGAAAGCAGTGCCCGTATCCGCTACGTTGAAGGCCTGACACACCGTCAGATTCAACGCCACCGGACCGGACCGGAGACCCCGACCAGGCATGGACTTCGACTTCTCACCCGACCAGCAGGCCTTCGCCATCGAGGTCGAGGCGTTCCTCGACGCCAACGACGACCCCGATGTGTTCGACCCCACGCGCGAGAACATGGCCCAGATCGTCGACACCCCGAAGCGCAGGGCACTGATGCGCAGGCTCGGCGAACAGGGCTGGCTGGGAATGACCTGGCCGAAAGAGTATGGGGGCAAGGAGGGCGAGGGGATCTACGAGTACATCCTGAACGAGGCCCTGGCCGCACGGGGAGGCCCCCAGATCGGCAAGGGTGTCGGCATAATCGGCAAGACCCTCATAGCCCACGGTTCGGAGTTCCTGAAGGAGGAGTTCCTGCCGAAGATCCTGGCCAACGAGGTGGAGTTCGCCGTCGGCTACAGCGAACCCGAAGCAGGGTCGGATGCCGCTGCAATGAAGCTGAAGGCCACCGAGACCAGCGGCGGCTGGATCCTGAACGGCCAGAAGACCTGGACCACGTCGGCCCACTTCGCCGAGTGGTACTGGGTGGGTGCCCGCACCGATCCGGATGCCCCCAAGCACTTTGGAATCACCCTGTTCCTGGTGCCGATGGACCACCCGGGAATAACCGTCCAGGGCATCATGACCATGGGCGACGAACGCACCAACGACGTCTTCTTCGACGACGTGTTCGTACCCGACGAATACGTCGTCGGCGAGCTGAACCACGGCTTCCGGTACATCTCCCAGGCCCTCGACCTGGAGCGGTTCACCATGTTCACCTTCTCTCCGGTGAAGCAGCGCCTGGACCTACTGGTGGACCACGTGAGAAACGCCACCCGCGACGGCGAGCCGCTCAGGGACGACCCGAAGGTGCGGTCCCGGATCGCAAGGTTGGCCACCACCGCTGAGGTCGCCCGGGGCATGGGCCTCCGGGTGGTCGACGCCTCGATGAGGGCGGAATCCGAGGGCGGCAACCCTCCGACCATGGAAGCCTCGGAGTACAAGCTCTTCACCACCGAGTTCTCCAAGCGGCTGGCCGACGCATCCATGGACCTGGGCGGGCCAGGCACCCAGCTAAGGGTCGGCACAGAAGAGGCACCCATGGCAGGGCGGGCTGAATCCACCTACCGCTACACGGTGCTCGACACCATTGGTGGCGGCACCTCCGAGGTGCAGAAGAACATCATCACCCGACGGGGCCTAGGCCTCCCGAAGAACTTCTAGGCGACCCCGCATGCCAGAGCGCTCCTTACTGGATGGGATCACCGTCCTGGACCTCGCCTCGGTCGGACCAGCCGTACGCGCCTCACGCTGGCTGGCCGACTGGGGTGCCGACGTGGTCAAGGTCGGACCGGTCCCGAAGGACGCCGGGGTCCAGATCGTGCCGCCCGCCTACGCATACAGCGCCCAGCGGGGCATGAGCCGGGTGCTCCTGGATCTCAAGTCAGATGGCGGGCGGGACGCCTTCCTGCATCTCGCCGCAGGCGCCGACGTGGTGATCGAGAGCTTCCGTCCCGGGGTGGTCGACCGCCTAGGCATCGGCTTCACAGCCGTACACGCCGTCAATCGGGGAATCGTCTACTGCTCCACCACCGGCTTCGGACAGACCGGCCCACGCTCCGACTGGGCCGGCCACGACCTGAACTACCTGGCGGTCGGCGGCTACCTCCACTGCTCGGGGCGCGACCCGCGTGGCGGGCCGGCACTGCCGGGAGCCACCGTTGCCGACAGCGCCGCCGGGGGCCTCCACGCCGTCGCCGCCATCTGCGCCGCCCTGACCGCCCGAGCCACTACCGGCGAAGGCACCTACCTGGACGTGTCGATCGCCGACGGCGTGCTGTCGCTCATGTCCCTGGCGATTGACGAATACCTGGCCGAAGGCGTCGAGCCGGGCCCCCGCCACGGTCTGCTCACCGGCCGCTACGCCTGGTACGACCTCTACGAGGCCGCCGATGGCGGCTGGTTGGCCGTTGCCGCCATCGAACCCCGCTTCTTCGCCAACCTCTGCACGGAACTGGACTGCACCCGGTGGCTGGACCACCAGTACGACGACCTCGCCGTGGAACCCATGCGGGCCGACTTCGCCGCTGCCTTCGCCACCCGCGACCGCGACGAGTGGGCGTCGGACCTAGGGCCGGCCGACACCTGCGTGTCGGCCGTACTGGCGATACCTGAGGTGGTGGCCGACGAGCAGTTTGGTGCACGTGGCGGCTTCACCGAGGTCATCCATCCAACCGCCGGCACCATCCGCCAGGTGGCCGCTCCGCTGGCAGGCCAGGTGGATGCCTCCACCCTGCAGGTACGCGACCAGTCGGTTCCCGACACCGACCGGATCCTGGCCCACGCAGGGCTCAGCGCCATCGAGATCGGCGAACTCAGGGACGCTGGGGCCATCGCATGAGCAACACGGTCCACGCAGGAGAGCCGATGCCCATACCCGCAGCGGTGACCGACCTCATAGGTGTCACCCAGTACGCAGAGGAGGGCGGATTCCCGGTCGAATACGGCTACGTCTGGACGACGTGTGCAGCCGTGGAGAACGGCAATCCGCTGTTCTGGGACGAGGACGTGGCCGCCGCCATCACCGACGGCCCCATAGCGCCACCCACCATGCTCTCGGTCTGGTTCCGACCCCACCACTGGTCACCGGGCCGCAGCGAACCGGCCGTCCCGCTCCAGGCCCACTTCGACCTGAAGGCCCAACTGGAACTGCCCGAGGCGATCATCTCGTCGAATACCAACACCTTCCATGAGCCGGTACGCATCGGCGACCGGGTGAGGTCCCGCCAGGTCCTCCGGTCGGTCAGCGAACCCAAGACCACGAAGCTCGGCAGGGGACGGTTCTGGACCATCGACGTGGAGTACCTGAACCAGGACGACCAGTTGCTGGGCGTGGAGTCGTACACGGCCTTCGGTTACCGGCGACCCGCCGACACGGGCCCGACACCGCAGGACACGCCGTGAGCCCTCCACTGCTGGTGCTCGGTGACGTCGCCGTCGGTGACACGTTGCCGGGTCTCGACCACGACGTGACCGCCAGCACGGTGGTCCTCGGCGCCCTGGCATCCAGGGACTGGCGCCCGATGCACCACGACCAGGACTTCGCAATCAACCACAACGGCACCCGTGACATATTCCTGAACACCCCCAACCAGGCCGCCTGGTTCGAGCGCTACGTGACCGACTGGACCGGACCCACCGGTCGCCTCGGCCGGATGACCTTCCGCATGAACACGTCGGTGTTCCCCGGTGACCTGATGTCCTTCAACGCCACGGTCACCCTCGTCGGCACCGATGATGCGGGTTGCGGATGGATCGACCTGGACGTGGCCCTGACCGTGGGTGACGTGGTCGCCACGACGTGTGCAACCCGCGTGGCCGTCCCGGTGGACGGTCAGGACAATCCATGGTCGCGCCACGGCGACGACTGGCGCCCCTAGGAGAACCGATGGACCTCGCCTTCACCGATGAACAGGAAATGCTCCGCCAGGCCGTGCGCGGCCTCTGCACGGACGCCCTGGAGTCCGTACGCCTGCTGGAGGACGACCCGAAGGGCTTCGACGACGGCTTCTGGGGCCAGCTGGCATCCATGGGCCTGACCGGCCTGATGCTGGGCGAGGAACACGGTGGCTCGGCCATGGGACTGCTGGACGCCGTCATCGTCTACGAGGAGTTCGGCCGCAGCCTCGTGCCCTCGCCGCACCTGGAATCCACGGTGGTATCGGCCGGTGTGCTGGCCCGGGCCGGGACGCCCGACCAGCAGGCCGAGTGGCTGCCCGGCATCGCCGACGGCCGATCCATCCTCACCCCGGCCTGGCTGGAACCGGACAACAGCTCGGGCCCGTCGGGTATCCGTCTCTCGGCCGTCGCCGACGGCGAGGACGTGATCCTGACCGGAACCAAGCGCCATGTGGCCTACGCATCGACGGCTGAGCGCCTGATCCTCCTGGCCCGGGGCGAGACAGGCATCGACCTCTACCTGGTCGACCCGAAGGCGAACGGGGTGACGCTGACCCTCCAGCGGACCGTCGCCGGCGACACCCAGTACCGGGTGGACATGGACGGCGTCAGGGTGCCGGGCACCGACCGCATCGGAGCACCGGGCACCGGCTGGGCGACCTGGCACGCAGTGATGCTCGACGCCCTGGTGCTGGTGGCCGCACGGGCCGTGGGCGCAGCAGAGGCCGTACATGCGCTGACCACCGACTACGCCAGGGAACGCCACCAGTTCGGCAAGCCGATCGCCGCCTTCCAGGCCATCAGCCACTCGCTGGCAGACGGCATCACCGCCATCGACGGGGCCAGGGTGCTCGTACAGCGCGCAGCGTGGACCCGTGATGAGCGCCGCTCCATCGAGACGCTGGCACCCATGGCGAAGATGTTCGCCACCCGAACCTGTCGGGATGTCACCGGTGTCGCCATCCAGGTCCACGGCGGCATGGGGTTCACCCTGGAGTGCGACGCCCAGCTGTACTTCCGACGCGCCAAGTCATGGCAGCTGAACTGGTTCGAGGACGATCACCTCGAGGAGCTCATCGCCCGCCAGGTCCTGGACTGAGCCCTAGCGCCACCCCACTCTGTGGGCGGCGGCGCGAAACTCCATTACCGCAGGTCCACGGCGTGTGCGACAGGGTCCGGTTGCGCGAATTGGCAATTCCGGTTACGCGCAGACCCACCGGTATGGAACATCACGGCAACGTGTAGACAGGAACCGACGTGGCGATCGAGACGTCGGACCTCACGATCGTCTCCGGCGACCTGAGGGCCGTTGCCAATACGATCGCGCCCTCGCGACGGACTCCGGCCACCATCAAGGGCAACCTCTTCTGGGTGTAGGTGCACCACCACGAAGGGGACAGATCCCAGGAAGGTTGTTGCGGGCATCGCTGCCTCAATCCTGAATCGACTCTCCGAGCTGGATGATTCTCGGTCGAACGATCATCGTGTAGGTATCAGCAATCGCTGCCTCGCGATGGTCATGTTGAGCTTCCAGACGGGTTGGATCAGCAACGACGGCCATGAACGCTGCCTTGCTTGGAAATTGGTTGAAGCGCACCTGGTGCCAGTCCCGTCCGTCACCGATGATCGTTCCTTCAACTGTGAACCAGGCAGGGGTCCTTACGCCGTGCTTCGAGGCGACTACTGCCGCAGTCGACTGGTAAGCCTCCATATGTGCGGGGGTCTGAACCCCGGCATCTGCGTCTTCGAACCGCAACACGTGCATCACCACTACCGGACCATCGTCTTTCGTCGGCGGGTATGGAACATCGGCCCAGTCGAGGAGTTCCAGGTCGGGTGGCAGCTCCGGAACCTGCAGGGGTTGGCACCCGATGACGAAGGTCTTCTGCATCCCAGCCTCCTTGTGTTTGTGGGATTCCTGGAATTGGGGGCGCGACTGCATGTCGATGAACGACCTGCGGGTTGGGTATTTCACAACAGCGATGCGATCCCAGACGGTGTTGTCGCCGAGGAGTTGCTGGTCGACGTCTCCCAGGAAGACGATCTCGGCTCCGACCGCCGTCAGCGAGTCGATAGGCGAGTAGAGGTCATCTGCCTCTTGACCAGAGATGGCCGTCTTTCGGCCGTCTACGTAGTCGGCAACTTCACGATATTTCATCAAGTTGACCATCCATACCGGGCCATCGTCAGATGGTGAGGTAGTGGCCAACCGGATGCCGTATTCCCGGTCGACGAGGCCGTAGCGAGGTGCACCGCTTGTCATCCGCACTTCCTTCAGTTACGAGTCGTGGTCATCCTGGATGGGGCTACAGATCCTGGGCAACCAGGAGTTCCATCATTTCCCTTGCAACCATCGGA
>JAAZXC010000060.1:0-8523 GCA_014240365.1 Acidimicrobiales bacterium
GCACCCGGGACCTACACCGATACGCAGGAGTCTGGAACGGCTCCTGGCCGGAATGGGATCACCGGAGATCGACTCGATGGCGACCCTCCTGGACCGATGGCCTGAGGTGGTGGGGGAGGGTCTGGCCAGCAGGATAAAAGCCGTGGCTGTCCGGGGATCGGAACTCCTGGTGAGCGTCGACGATCCGGCCTGGGCCAGCCAGATCTCCTGGCTCGAGACCCAGTTGCTGGAACGTATCGACGGCATTATCGGCCCTGGACGTATAACCGCTGTACGGGTACGGGTCGAGCCCTCGAAGGGTGCCTGATCGACTTTTCGGACGCCCCGGCGGGTGGTGTCAGAGCACCGTTCGTCAAGGCCTTGGATCCGTGGTCCGGAGCGCCTCTGCTGGTAGACTGACCGGGTCGTGAACTGGCCCTCTGACCTGCGGTTTTGTGCCAATACGACGCAATTCTCGGCTTCTTTGAGCCCCTGCACCACGACGCCTCTGGAGGGGACACCATGACGAGCCCCGAGACCACCTACAGCGCAGCGGATATCACGGTCCTGGAAGGACTGGAAGCGGTTCGCAAACGGCCCGGTATGTACATCGGATCGACCGGCCCGACGGGCCTGCACCACCTGGTCTGGGAGGTCGTGGACAACTCGGTCGACGAGGCCATGGCCGGCCACTGCAGCATCATTGACGTGGTCCTGCTGGAAGGCGACTGCTGTCAGGTGTCCGACGACGGCCGTGGAATTCCGGTAGATCGACACCACCAGTTCACCGAGCTCTCCGCCGCCGAGGTGGTGCTCACGATCCTGCACGCCGGCGGCAAGTTCGGCGGTGATGGCTACAAGGTCTCCGGTGGCCTGCACGGGGTCGGCATATCCGTGGTCAACGCCCTCTCCAGTCGCGTCGAGGTCGAGATCGACCGGGACGGTAAACGCCACTACATGGACTTCGTGGACGGCGGAAGCCTCGAAACGCGCCTTTCGGCCACTGGTACCGCACCTGACAACCGCACGGGCACCACGGTGCGCTTCTGGCCCGACAGCACGGTCTTCGAGGAGACCCGCTTCAGGTTCCAGACCCTGGCGGAACGCTTCCAGATGATGGCCTTCCTCAACCGCGGCCTGGAGATTCGCCTCAGCGACAAACGGGAAGGCGAGCGCCACGAGGACATCACCTACTGCTATGAGGGCGGCATCCGCGACTTCGTGGCCCACGTGAACGCCTCGAAGGAATCGCTCTTCGCCGTGGTGGGCTACATCGAGGGTGAGGAGCAAGGCCAGGAAGTGGAGGTGGCATTCCAGTGGAACACGGGGTTCAACAGCGATGGCCTCCACTCCTTCGCCAATGGGATCAACACCCGCGAGGGAGGCATGCACGAGGAGGGCTTCCGAAGCGCGCTGACCTCGGTGGTGAATCGCTACGCACGCAAGCGGGGCCTGCTGAAGGAGAACGACGAGAACCTCCAGGGAGAGGACATCCGTGAGGGTCTCACCGCGATCATCAGCGTGAGGTTGGCGGATCCACAGTTCGAGGGCCAGACGAAGTCCAAGCTGGGCAACGTCGAGACCCGTTCGCTGGTGCAGCGGACCACAAACGAAAAGCTCGCCGAATGGCTTGATGAACACCCGTCAGAGGGCAAGAGCATCGTCCAGAAGGCGGTCAACGCCCAGCGCGCCAGGGTGGCGGCCCAGGACGCGCGCAAGTCAGCAAGGCGCAAGTCGGCCCTGGATGGTGCCGGAATGCCGGACAAGCTGAAGGACTGCGCCTCCCGGGACCCGCGTGAGTCGGAACTGTTCATCGTCGAGGGGGATTCCGCCGGAGGATCGGCTGTCCAGGCGAGGGACCCACGGACGATGGCGATTCTTCCGATCCGGGGAAAGATCCTCAACGTGGAACGGGCCCGGGCGGACCGGATGCTCAAGAACGCTGAGATCCAGACCCTCATACAGGCGATCGGCGGCGGCTTCGGAGACGACTTCGATGCCGAGAAGATCCGCTACCACAAGGTGATCCTCCTCTGTGATGCCGACGTGGACGGCAGCCACATCCGGACGCTCCTGCTGACGTTCTTCTTCCGGCAGATGAGAGCTCTGGTGGAGAGAGGGCACGTCTACATCGCCCAACCGCCGCTCTATTCGACGGTCGTCGGGCGCGAGAAGACCTATCTGAAGGACGACCACGCCAAGAACGCCTTCCTGGCCGAGCACCCGAACCACAAGCGTGAGTTCCAACGCCTGAAAGGCCTCGGTGAGATGGACTTCGGCGAGTTGAAGGAGACCACGATGGATCTGTCACGGCGCAGCCTGCTGCAGGTATCGGTCGAGATGATGGCCATTGCCGACGAGGTGTTCTCCACCCTGATGGGTGAGGACGTGGAGAGCCGCAAGCGGTTCATCCAGACCAACGCACACGACGTGCGGTTCCTGGACATCTGATGGGAGACGTCATCGAGCCGCCAGTGGATGACGCGACGGCTGGTCTGGGATCCATCCAGCCGATCGAGATCCAGGAGGAGATGGAGCAGTCGTTCCTCGACTACGCCATGTCGGTGATCGTGTCGCGGGCCCTGCCGGACGCACGCGATGGTCTCAAGCCGGTCCACAGGCGGATTCTCTGGGGCATGTACGACCTGGGGGCCCGACCTGATCGACCCACCATGAAGTGCGCCAGGGTGACCGGCGAGGTCATGGGCAAGTACCACCCCCACGGCGACCAGGCGATCTACGACGCCCTCGTCAGGATGGCCCAGTCGTTCAGCCTGCGCCACCCGGTCATCCACCCGAAGGGGAACTTCGGCTACTCGCCGGACGACTCGGCGGCCGCTGCCCGATACACGGAGTGCCGCCTCGACCCGATAGCGCTCCACCTCCTTGCCGGGATCGACGAGGACACGGTCGACTTCACCGAGAACTATTCCGGCGAGTTCATCGAACCCAGGGTGCTGCCAGCCAGGTTCCCGAACCTGCTCGTGAACGGCAGCCAGGGAATCGCCGTGGGAATGGCGACCAACATCCCCACCCACAACCTGGGTGAGGTCATCGACGCCACCATCCACCTCCTCGACAATCCGGACGCCACGCCGGACGACCTGATGGAGCACCTACCGGGCCCCGACTTCCCCACGGGGGCGCTCATCCTCGGGCGGTCGGGCATCCGTGAGGCCTATCGGACGGGTAGGGGCCAGGTCCGAATGCGGGCCCTCACCGACATAGAGGAGGGCCCCAGGTCCAGTCGGATAGTCGTCACCGAGCTGCCGTACCAGGCAAGCCCGAACCTGATCATGTCCAAGATCCGCGACCTGGTGGACGCCAGGGAGATCGATGGCATAGCCGATGTGAACGACGAATCGGCCCAGGGCCTCACCCGGATCGTCATCACGCTGAAGCGCGATGCCCCGGCGCTGGTGATCCTGAACAACCTCTTCAAGCGCACACCGCTGCAGACGACGTTCTCGGTCAACACGGTCGCCCTGGTCGACGGTATTCCACGGACCCTGAACCTGCGGGACCTCCTGGTTGCCTACGTGGACCACCAGGTGGAGGTGGTCCGTAGACGGAGCGAGTTCCGACTGGGTCGGGCCCGTGACGAAGCGCACATAACCGAGGGCCTGCTGAAGGCACTGGAACGCATCGACGACATCATCTCGTTGATCCGTGGTTCCGAGGACAGGGCCACAGCGCGTGAAGGCCTGATGGGCGACGGATTCGAGTTCAGTGAGATCCAGGCCAACCACATCCTGGACATGCAGCTGGTGAGGCTGACCCGGCTGGGGCGCAGCAACCTCGATGAACGCCTGGGCGAGCTGCAGAGGACGATTGTCGGGCTGGAGGCAATTCTCGGCGATCAGGAGCAGCTCCGGGCGGTCATCAAGGAGGAGTTGACGGCCGTTCGTGACAAGCACGCCACCCCACGACGAAGCCTGATGGTCCACGATCCGGGCGAACTCGACATCGAGGACCTGATCGACGACGAAGAGCTTGTCTTCGCCATGAGTGCGTCGGGCTACGTGAAGACCATGTCCACCTCGGAGTTCCGTACCCAGAGCCGTGGCGGGAAGGGCGTCACCGGAGCGAAGTTGAAGGAAGAGGATGTCGTCGCCCACCTGATCTACACCTCGGCGCACGCCTACCTGCTGTTCTTCTCCACCCGGGGGAGGGTCTACCGGTTGAAAGCCCACGAGATTCCGATGGCCGGCCGCACGGCCCGTGGAACCCCGATGGTCAACCTCCTGCCACTACAGCCGGATGAGCGGATTCGGGCGATCATCGATACCCGCGACTACGAGGCGAACAGGTTCCTGTTCTTCGCCACCCGGTCGGGGCGGGTCAAGAAGACCCGTTTCACTGCCTACGACTCCTCGTTGAAGGCGGGCCTCATAGCCGTGCGACTGAATGACGGCGATGAGCTGGTGGCTGTCGTACCGACGAGCGGCGAGGACGACATCTTCCTGGTGTCCAGCTCTGGTCAGACCCTGCGCATCTCCGAGGCTGACGTGCGGGCCATGGGTCGTAACGCAGCCGGGGTGAGGGGCATGAGGTTCCGTGGGAGCGACGAGCTGGTGTCGTGTTGTGTGGGCCGGTCGGACTCCACGATCATGCACCTGACAACGGAGGGCTACGGCAAGCGAACCGAGCTGGACGAGTTCACCAGGAAGGGCCGGGCCGGACTTGGCGTCAGAGGCATCAGGACCACGACCGATAGGGGCTCAGTGGCCGGGGCCCTCATCGTCAGCGAGTCCGACGAGCTGTTCGCCGTGACGACATCCGGGATGATCATCCGTATGCCGGCATCGGACATTTCGGTACAGGGTCGGGATGCGACGGGCGTCCGGGTGATGTCACCCGGGGCTGGTCAGCAGGTTGCAGCCGTCTCACCGGCGCCTGCCGAGAACCTTGACGACGAGCCGGTCGAAGGTGAACTGGTCGACAACGAACCGGGCGGGGAAACCGCCGGAGACGCACCGGTCGACTGATTCGGTCCGATTCCTTCGGACGCAGCGCATCCCCGTGACGTAACCGACCTCCGGATCTTCCGGGAAGGGATCGGTCCGACTTTGGGCAATGACGATCGGGGCCAGTTGCTGCCGTTGGTGGCGCTGCTGGTGGCCATGGTGCTGGGGCTCGCCGTCCTGATCGTAGAAACGGCGCTACTGGTCGGCGAGCGGGCAGCCGCCCAGACGGCGGCTGATGCGGCAGCGTTGGCCTCGGTGGTGGAGCCTGGTGATGGGCGTGGGCGGGCCAGCGAAATGGCCGTCGCCAACGGAGCGGTTCTGGAGTCGTTCAGGCAGCTCGGCGCCTCCGTGGAGGTGACCGTCCGCGTGGGTCGTGCGAGCGCCACCGCCCGCGCAGTTGCCGCACCCTGCCGGGGCGAACGCTGCCGCCCCTACGCCTACCCCTAGACTTCCGGCCCGTGGCCGACGATGAGATCGAGGGTTCGCGTCGGGCTGACGACGTTGACGACGCACCGGACGATGGCTCGGGCGACGCGCCTGATTTCGCGGTGGCAGGGCCCGACAGTGAAGCCGACATTCCCTCGGCTGTGGTTGGTGAACCCACCGTGGCCGTGCCGGTGGTTGAGTCCTCGGCAGACCTCATGGCGCTCCGATTCGGCGGAGAGGATGAAGATTCCGAAGACGATGACTGGCACATTGCCGCTGAACCGGTGTTCCGCAAGGAACGGGTCCGGATTCCACGGGGTCGGCGGCGCGACGCTGGCCCGAAGGCGGCCCCGGCGCCCAGAGAGGTCAGGGCGCCACGTGGGACCTACCGGGTCCGCCGTGTTCGGCGCCTGGTGCGCCACATCGAGCCCTGGTCGGTCCTGAAGGTCAGCCTGGTCTTCTACATGTGCGTGTGGGGGCTGCTCGTAATAGCGACGCGAATGCTGTGGAGTGCCGCTGACGAGGCCGGCACCATCTCGAAGATCGAATCCTTCATCAGGGAGCTCTTCGCCCTTGAATCGTTCGAGTTCGACAGTGCCCAGATCTTCCGCATCTTCGTCCTCGGAGGCCTCGTCCTCGTTGTCGGTGGGATCGGGGTAACGGTCGTCCTGGTCGTCCTGTTCAACCTGATCAGCGATCTGACCGGCGGCATCCGGTTCACGATGATCGAGGAGGAGACCGCGGTGAGGCAGCGCCGGCTGCGACGCGGCGATGTTGTCGTGGACCAGGCCACCGGATCCGATGGTCGTGGCGGTTCAGCACCACCCGGCGGGTAGCCAGCCGTCTGGAGCCCCGGATACCGTTCCGGGGTCTGCGGGGCTATAGCTCAGTCGGTTAGAGCGCACCCCTGATAAGGGTGAGGTCGCTGGTTCGAATCCAGCTAGCCCCACGTCCATGCAGGTGATCAGACGAGCCCTCGCAGCAGTCTCGGTGTCCGCAGCTGTCGCTGGCGTACTCCGCCTCCGTGGAGGCGCGGGCACTGTCCGCAGGTCGGGCGGATGGAGGATTCTCTCCGGGCCGGAGTTGCGCTGATGAGGGTGGCTGTCCTGGGTGCCGGCGCCGTCGGCGCACGTGTTGCACGCCAATTGCTCGCTACCGACATGGTGGATTCGGTAGTGCTCCGCGACACCTCGGCTGACCGTCTGGCCCGCGTTGGCCGCTCGCTCGGAGAACGCGTCGTCCTCGAGCATCATCCCTTTCCGGCAGCCATCGAAGCCGATGCCGTGGTCATCGCCAGTCCCCGTGGTACCCAGCTCGAGGCGGTGGAGGAGACCATTGGGGCCGGTCGCCCGGCGGTGCTGGTGGGAGACGGGTTGGCCGAGACGATCGCGGTGCTGGCCCTCGCTGGTGCAGCGGGTCGGGCGGGTGTTCCCGTGGCCGTCGGGTCCGGCTTCGCTCCGGGCCTCAGCTGCCTCCTTGCCGCCCACGGCCGCTCCTGGTTCGAGAGCGTCGAGGAGATCCACGTGGCTAAGGCCGGGACGGGTGGTCCCGCCTGTGCACTGGTGCACCATCGAGCGCTCAGCCGCCGTTCCTTCGACTGGCGTGAGGGGGGCTGGGCGCGTCGACCCGGCGGGTCAGGCCGGGAACTTGTCTGGTTTCCGGATCCGGTGGGCCCCCGGGACTGCTACCGGGCCGCTTTGCCGGATCCGGTGCTTCTCCACCACGCTTTTCCGGAAGTGGGTCGGATCACGGCCCGGATGGCGGCGACGCGGCGCGACAGGCTCACGGCGCCGCTGCCGATGCTCACCCCATCCCATCTGGAGGGCGGACCCGGGGCGGTGCGCGTCGAGGTTCGGGGTCGCCGTGACGGAGTCGAGGACGTGGTCGTGCTGGGTGCCTCCGGACGACCGGCGGTGGCTGCAGCGGCCGTGGCGGCAACAGCCGTGGAGTGGCTGCTGACAGGGCGGAACCGTGTTCGGGGAATGGTCGGCCTGGCAGAGATGGTCGAGCCGCTGGCCTTCCTGGAGGATCTGGGAGGCAGGGGCCTGGAGGCAGAGGTGTTCGAGGGGGACCGGGCGCTGGCCTGAGGCCGTCCCCGGTCAGAGTGGGTCAGCGCCGCCCGACCAGGTCCAGGATCTGGTCCAGGAGTGCCGGGTTGGTCGCAAGGGCGTCTCCGCCTTCGGCTGTGACTGCTCCGGAGAGATCTGTGAAAACCCCTCCAGCCTCGGGGAGGATCGTGAGCATGGGAGCGACGTCCCAACGGAACACGACCGGATCCACCATGGCGTCGGCCCGCCCCGTAGCCACCAGCACGTAGCCGTAGGCATCGCCCCAGGTGCGGATCACGGCGCCCTGTCCGATGAACTCGTCCAGTGCGCTCGCGGACGGCCAGTAGTCGACACCGCTGGTGACGATGCAGGATCCCCGGAGGTTGGTGCGGTCCGAGACGCGTGCCGGCTCACCGTCCACGAAGCAGCCCCGTCCACGTCCGGCCCAGACGCACTCATCCAGGCCCGGAACGTTGATGACCCCGACTGCCGGGCCGTGACGATCCTCGAGGGCCACCAGGTTTGCGAAGAGGGGAACACCGTGGATGAACGACTGGGTGCCGTCGATCGGGTCCAGGATCCAGGTCCGGCCGGAGGTCCCGGCGACGTCGGCCTCCTCCTCGCCCACGATGGCGTCGTCGGGGAAGGCCTCGCCGATCCGCTCGCGCAGCAGTCGTTCGGCGCCCCGGTCGGCCACCGTGACCGGCGTGCCGTCGTCCTTGCCCTCGACGACCAGGTCGGGCTGTCGGAAGTATCCGAGGGTCAGCTCACCGGCCTCCCTGGCGATGTCCACGGCGAACTCGACCAGAGCCGGGTCGACGGCCGGTCCGGTTGTGGCTGGGAGCGGGTCGATCATCGTCGGATCCTATGTTCCCGCACCTGCTCGGGCCCCAGGTGTGTCGTGGATCGATGGGCTATCGGTCATGTGGTCAAATAACACCTCGGCAGGTCCGTTCTGGACACGCCTCTACGAAGGGGCCTTCCCCCATGGCCACCGAGGATCACCCCATCCGACTTGACGACCGGTCGTTGGGTTGGCTGCGGTACCTACATCGCAAGGCCACCACCCCCGACGACTGGGACCGCGGTGGACGACCCCACCC
>JAAZXC010000060.1:8533-13396 GCA_014240365.1 Acidimicrobiales bacterium
AACACGAGTGGTCCTCCGATGCTTTCCTGGCACCGCTTCGACCTGATCGATTCCAGCTACGCGGTGGCCCTGATGAGTGATCGAACCCCTGCCTGGCGGGAGGTCTACTCGGAGATCCTAAATGAGCTCGTCGCCCGGCACACTTCCTGGTGGGCCGCCGAGGACTGGATGACCCAGTTCGGCCCTGACCCCGACCGGGCGGACTACCCCGACAAGTGGCGGGCACTGGTACCCGCCGATGCCTGGGGGAACTACGACGTGCCTGGCTGGACGGCCAACGGGATCGAGCCATACGGGGTGCAGATGGACCCCGTGGCCGCCGACGGCATGTTGTTCTTCAAGGGATTCTTCGCACTCCTACTGGGGCTGCACCGGCACGTCTCCGGCGACGATCGGTGGAACGAACCCTTCGAGATGATCCGAGACGGCGAGCACACCTTCACCTGGACCCATTCCGGGGTCGTCGCCCACCTGGCCGACCAGTGGCATGAGCACCGGAGCGGCGTGCACTGCGAGAACACCAAGATCTGGCCCTATTGACTGAGCGGCGCCGGCCTCGGTCTGAGGCTGCACGACCAACTCCTGGGCACCGACCACCACCGGGCCTTCGACCGGTGGTGGGAACACGCTGCCGAGAACTACGTCACCTGGGAGGACGGCCGGCCGGTCGCCATGGACCTCTACTACGACCCGGTTGTCGACGAGCATGTCTCCAGCCCGATGGGCCTCATCGCACCGGTCTGGTACCTGGCACCTCAGCGGCGCGAGGTCGCCGAATCGGCCTGGACGATGGTCGCAACGCTCACCGGGCTCCTCGGTGGCGGCGAACTGTCCGGCATCGAAGACCCGACCCTGGCTTCCCTGCTCGCCTGGCATACCGGCGAGTTCGTGGACGGCGAGGTGAAGGCCCGGCTCTGGGAACACCTCGACCAGATCTTCGAGCCGTCCTGGGACCATGATCTAGGCGAGTTCACCTTCGGATTCGGCCTCGACGAACCCCACCCCCGCGGTCAGTTGAACGCCCGTGCCATGGCTGGCTGGGTCTGTACGCCGGGCGCCTGGAGTCGGATCTTCAACGAACCAGGTCAGGGGCGATTCACCCAACCCACGGTAGGAGGCGTTGACTTCCCCAGGGTCGCCATGAGCGAGGCCCGGTGGGATGGAACGGCCCTACGACTGGCCGCCCACCCGCAGAACGCGTCCGTGGCCGGAACCCGCACGTCGATCCGGATCACCGGGTTGGCGCCGGATGTGGGGTGGACGTTGATCCGGCCGGACGGTAGTACCACTCCGATCGACCTGTCGGTAGACCCCACCGGGACGGAACTGGAAATCGTCGTTGATGGTGGCGGCTACGAATTGCGCGCGGGTTGATGACGTTCCCGGCTGGGGCTGTCAGGCCCGTCGGGAGCGCGCCTGTCGGGAGCGCGCCCGCCGGGTTCGGAACCGGTGTGCGGTTGTGAGTGCGATTCGCGCTCGTAGGGAACCACCACCGTTTCGCATAGTCGAAGTGGCTCGGATTGAGCCACGTAACCCCCATATGGTTCGGATCACTCTCACCGGGCCGATGCTCCACGGGTTCGACCCCGGGCTACCGGCGGCCAGCGTGCGAGTCCTGCTTCCCGGAGAGCCAACCGAGGTCGTCCTGCCCACATGGGCTGGGAATGAGTTCCTGTTTGCGGACGGCAGCCGGCCGACCATCCGCACGCTCACCCCGCTCCGGTTCAAGCCGGGTCCGCTGGAACTCGACGTCGAGGTTGTCCGACACGGAAACGGGATTCTTTCCGCATGGGCAGATACGGCCAGAGCAGGGGATCGTGTCGCCGTCTCTGGCACCGGGCGCGGGTACGAAATTGATCCGGCAGTTCGCTCGTTCCTGCTCGCAGGTGACGAGTCGGCACTTCCTGCCATCTGCATGCTTCTCCGATCACTGCCGCCGGAGGCCGAGGTGCAGGTACTGATTGAGGTGCGGCATCTCGACGCACGCCTCGAGTTGCCCGCGCACCCAGGTGCGACCAGTCAGTGGTATCAGCTTGAGGCTGGCTCAACCCCTGGCGATTCTCTCGTCGCCGCTGTTACCAGCGCACAGTTAGCTCCTGATGCGCGGGTATGGGCCGCCGGTGAGGCCGCTGCCGTCCAGCGAATTCGCCATCATCTATTCGACGAGCGAGGTCTTTCCCGCTCCCACGCTGTTGTCCGGGGCTACTGGAAGCATGGGCGTGGCAGCGCTTCTGAAACCAACTGAGTCCGTCGATCTTGGACCCGGGTTCTACATCCGCCTTGCGATCGTGTCTTCCAACGTTTGGCGCGCTCGGAGGGACTCGAACCCCCAACCTTCTGATCCGTAGTCAGATGCTCTATCCAATTGAGCTACGAGCGCAGGCGGACGAGTGTACGGGCGGCCCGGAATCGGCCCACCGGCCGGTGACTGGTGCCACGGCGAGATGCGATCTGGCGGAGAGGGTGGGATTCGAACCCACGATGAGCTTTTGGGCCCATACTCCCTTAGCAGGGGAGCGCCTTCAACCTGGCTCGGCCACCTCTCCTCGGGCAGGGATGCTACCGGCGGCCCCGAGACCGCGGACCCCTGCCGTTACGCTGCGCCACGGAGGGATGGCAGAGTGGACGATTGCGACGGTCTTGAAAACCGTTGAGCCTCACGGCTCCGGGGGTTCGAATCCCCCTCCCTCCGCCACCAGCGTTACCGCCTGAAGCCTCGGTCGGGCCTTTTACGAGCAGTGCCCGGTTGTCGGTTGTCCTCTCGATGAGGACCGCCAGGCAGGGATCGACGATCTCCCACTCAGCCCTGGATGCGCGTTCGCAGGTCGGCGATCCAGTCGTCAGCCGACTGCGACGATTCGGAAGCCTGTCGGCGGACGGTCTCACCGTTGGAGCCAGCGGCTGGATAGGACCCCAGGAACTTCACCTCGCCGTGCTTCATGTGGAGGTTCCGTAGGCAGTCAGTTACCAACTCGTCGACGATGTGGCCCTCCACGTCCATGAGGAAGCAGTAGTTCCCCAGGCCCTGCCTGGTCGGGCGTGACTCCAGCCGGGTCAGGTTCAGCGACCGGGCGGCGAATTCCTGGAGGATTCCGAGCAGTGATCCCGGCCTGTCGGCGCGCTGGAACACGACGAGGGACGTCTTGTCGTGCCCGGTCGGCGCTGGGATGCCATCGGCCGCCATCAGCACGAAGCGGGTCTGGTTCTCAGGATGGTCCTCGATGTCGGCGGCCAGTACGTCCAGCCCGTAGACCTCGGCGGCGCGTCCGGGGGCGATCGCAGCGGTCCGCCGGTCGGGTGACTCGGCGATCATGCGTGCTGCATCGGCAGTGGAGTTCGAGGCGTCGACCTCGGCACCCGGCAGGTGTTCGGCCAGCCAGCTGCGGCACTGTGCAATGGCATGGGGGAATGAGACGACACGGTCGATGTCGGCCAGGGTGGTGCCGGCGGCGACCATCAGGTTCAACTGGATGGAGATCACCACCTCGCGCTGGATAAGCAGGTCCGCGTCGAAGGCCAGGGTGTCCTGGGTGATGTTGACGCTGCCCTCGATCGAGTTCTCGATCGCCGCGAAGCCGAGGTCGACTTCGCCTGCGATGACCTGGCGGAACACGTCGGGAATGGACGGCGCTGGGCGCAGATCCATGCCCGCAAGGTCGGGCTGGGTGTACAGGGCCTGCTCGGTGAAGGTGCCCTGGGGACCCAGGTACGCCAGCGTTGAACGGTCCGGGGGTGGGAGGTTGGCCACGACGGGCAAGGATAGTGACGTGGACGCCTACGCCCTTCGTGTATTGCTCGACGACGTGGCCTCAGGTGGAGTGGAACCCGACGATGCCGTCCGCCTTCTTCAGCGACTCCCGTTCGCCGACATCGGCATAGCGCGGGTAGATCACCACCGGGCATTGCGCCAGGGGCTCCCGGAGGCTGTCTACGGTCCGGGCAAGACCGCTGAGGATGTCGCCCTCGTCGTGGCTGAACTCCTGACCGGCGGCAGTGGGCCGGTCGTGTTGTCACGGGCCGAGAAGGTTCAGGTGGAGGCGGCGTTGGCTATCGACGGCTCGGGCATCGTGTCGGGCCGAACCGTGGTCTGGCGTCGGGCGGAGGCGAGGACCGAACGGGTCCTGGTGGTGACGGCCGGTACCGCAGATGCGCCCGTAGCTGATGAGTGCGCGGCGGTGCTGTGGGCACACGGGATCGAACCCGATCGGCTGGCCGACGTCGGCGTCGCCGGCCTGCACCGCCTCCTGGCTGATCTGGACCGGGTGCACGAGGCAGACGTGGTCGTGGTCGTGGCCGGCATGGAGGGGGCACTGGCCAGCGTGGTCGGAGGCCTCACGGGGGCACCGGTGATAGCGGTCCCGACCAGCGTCGGCTACGGCGCCTCCCTGGAAGGCGTGACCGCCCTCCTGGGCATGCTGGCGTCGTGTGCCTCCGGCCTGAGCGTGGTCGGGATCGACAACGGCTTCGGTGCGGCGTGTGCGGTGCTCCGCCTGCTGGGACCAGCTGAGGTGGCTGCGACATGACCCGCGTGGCCTGGTTCAACGGCTTTTCCGGGATCTCCGGCGATATGGCCCTGGGGGCACTTATTGACGCAGGTGCCGCCGTCGACGAGGTCCGCGACATGTTGTGTCGGCTATCAGTCGACGGCTGGACTCTCGATGCCGGACCGACCCTTCGATGCGGGCTGGCCGGCACCAAGGCGAAGGTGGAGGCGAAGGAGGACAACATGCATCGCACCGCCGCTGACATCGGGGCGATGATCGCCGCCGCCGACCTTCCCGAACGCGTCGCCGCACGGTCCCTGGCGGTGTTCAACGCCCTGGCCGAGGTCGAGGGGCGACTGCACGCCCGGCCACCATCGGA
>JAAZXC010000061.1 GCA_014240365.1 Acidimicrobiales bacterium
ACGCTCGGGTGCCGCCGCCTTGGCCCCGATGATGGTCGGCAGGGCGTATCCGCAGTTACCCCAGCTCATGGCTGCGAAGAAGGAGCGGGGCTCCTCGAAGCGCAGGTAGCTGTTGGCCACCGAATTGATGTTGCCGATATCGGTGGAGACCATCACACGCTCCGGCATGGCCTTCTCGAGCTCGCGGAGCACCTGGCGGGGGTGCAGCCAGTTGCCCTCCTCGTCGATGGATTCCTTGATCATCTCGATGCTGAAGTCGTCGATCTCATGGGTCCACTCGTCCAGCTCGTCCTCCCAGGCCTGCTTCTCGTCTGCGGTGGCCCGGGCCCGCTCGTCGCGGGTGGCGTCGCAGGCCAGGGTCCGGGTCGACAGGCGGTCGCTGAGCGCCCTTGCGGCGGCTCCGGCATCGCCGCAGATGCCTACGGAGATCTTCTTCACGAGGCCCAGCATCTTGTGGTCGGCGTCCACCTGGATGATCCTGGCGTCAGACGGCCAATAGTCCATGTCGTGCTGGGGCAGGGTTCCGAACGGGCCGAGTCGGGTGCCGAGTGCCAGGACCACGTCGGCACGCGCTATGAGCTTCATGGCCGCCTTCGAGCCCTGGTAGCCGAGCGGGCCGCACCACTGTGGGTGGCTGGCGGGGAACGAGTCGTTGTGCAGGTAGCTGTTGACCACCGGGCAGCCCAGACGCTCGGCCAGGGCAATGGCGTCGGCCACAGCGTCTCCCATGACCACACCGCCGCCGGAGACCATGACCGGGAACTCGGCAGAGGCCAGCAGGTCGGCCGCCTCGTCGAGGCTGGCGTCGCCACCGGGACCGCGGTCCAGCACCATCGGCTCGGCGATTTCTACGTCGATCTCGCCGTAGAAGCGGTCACGGGGGATGTTCAGCTGGGTGGGGCCGATCTCCGACATGGCCCGGTCGAAGCAGCGGGCGGTGATCTCGGCCATCCGGTGCTCGTTGGCGACATGGCCCTGGTACTTCACGAACTCCTGGAACATCGGGAGCTGGTTGGCCTCCTGGAAGCCGCCCAGGCCCTGACCCATGGTTCCGGTCTCGGGGGTGATCATGACCACCGGGCTGTGGGCCCAGAAGGCGCCGGCGATGGCCGTCACGCAGTTCGAGATCCCGGGGCCGTTCTGTCCTATGACCACACCGTGTCGGCCGCTGACCCGTGCGAAGCCGTCAGCCATGTGGCCTGCGCCCTGTTCGTGCACGACCGGCACGAGGGTGATGCCCGCCGGGGCGAAGATGTCCATGGCGTCCATGAACGCCGAGCCCATGATGCCGAAGATGGTGTCGACACCGTTGGCTACCAACGTCTCGACGAAGGCCTCGCTGGGGGTCATGCGGGTCATCGGTGTTCTCCTGGTTCCTGCCCGGCCGATTCGGCCCTGAACGTCCGGTCCGACCCGTCCACACGAGCCCTACCACTGAGAGTGAGAGCCTATAACGGATCCGTGAGACTGTCTAGACCGGGAGTTCGGTAGCCGTCGTCGCGCCAGAGGATCGGGAAGTGGGCCTCGTCCATCACGTCGTCACCGTCGTGCGCGTAGCGGCTGTAGACGGGCCCGTTGCCGACGCCGAAGCCCTCGCGGTTGAACCGGGCCCCACTGCTGGCGCAGTGCAACACCAGGACACGGCGGTGCACGTCGGTCAGATTCGGACCAGAGCCGTGCCATGTCCAACCATGGTGGAAGGACCCACCACCCGCCGGCACCTCGACCGGAACCTGGTCCAGAACCACCCCTTCGGAGGCAGCCGCCGCCTCCATCGGCGCCCGATGGTCCACAGGTGCGTGAAACTCCATCGGCGGATCGTCTCCGGTCGCCCAACGGTGCGAGCCACGGGCGAACTCGACCGTCCCGCCATCCGCCGAGGTCGCATCCAGGGCGATCCAGCAGGTCACCATTTCCTGCGGTCGGTACCAGGCGAGATAGGCGTTGTCCCGGTGGAAGCCCACCGACCGGGCACCCGGTGGCTTCCACAAAAGGTTGTCCTGGATGATCCGGGCGCCGGACCAACCGGCCAGAGCAGCCAGTGCATGGCCTAGAACAGGCGAGAGCACTATCGACGCCACCAGGTGGTCGGCACGCCACCCGTTGCAGACCTGACGGGTCAGGGTCGGGTCACCGCTCACCGCCTGCCAGTTGACCTCGTCCGGCGCGATGCCGGTCTCGAACTCGCCGCGAAAGATCCGGTCGAACCGTTCGCGCAGCGGGGCCACCAGGTCGTCGGGGATCAAGCGGGTGACCGGAACGAACCCGTCGGCGTGGAACGCCGAGGCCTCGTCGGAATCCAGCAACGGTCCCTCCATCACCTCAATGACCCGTCCCTCAACGAGACATGTGGTCGCCGAGGCGGGAAAGCATCCCCAGACATATCTCGAGGTCGGCGACCGCGACGTACTCGTCGGGACGGTGCGCCACACCGATGTCGCCAGGCCCCCAGAGCACGGCTGGAATCCCGGCCGCCTGGAACAGGCCGGCCTCCGTGCCGTACGCGACGACGTCCACCGGGAGGTCACCACCGTTGGCCGACACCTCGTCGGCCAGCAGCACCCGCATGAGGTCAAGCGCCGGGGAGGTCTCAAGCCACTCCAGGCCGTCCACCTCGCACACCACCTCGGTATGGATGGATGCTCCGGGGTGCACGGCGCGCATCTCGACCAGTAGCCCGGCCTCCACGTCGGCCATGCGGGCCTTCACGAAGTCGGCGTCGTCCCGCAGGACGGGTCGCATCTCCCAGTCGAATGCACAGCGGTTGGCCACCACGCAACGGCCCTGGCCCCCGTCGATGGTGCCCACGTTGAAGGTCGTCGACGGTGGGCTGTAAGGGCTGGGGTCGGGCGCCCGTGTGGCCAGCTCGTCGGCCAGGCCCATCAGACCGCTGATCCAACGGCTGGCATGGTGCACGGCGTTGACCGCCCTGGCGGGCTCCGAGCTGTGCCCGTCCAGGCCGGTGATGGTGGTCCGGTACTCGTAGCAGCCCTTGTGGGCGCCGACGGTCCGCAGGCCGGTGGGTTCGCCGATGATGGCCGCAGCAGGTCTCACCCCGCGGGCCACGAGGTCGGCCATCAGGATCGGCGCCCCGTGAAAGCCGTCCTCCTCGTCGAAGGTGAGCGCCACGTGGATCGGCCGCTCCAGGTCCAGTTCGGCGAAGGCGGGGGCCATTGCCAGTACGCAGGAGATGAACCCCTTCATGTCAGCCGTGCCCCGCCCGTAGACCCGGCCATCCCTGCTATCTGCGCTGAACGGCGGCGTCGTCCAGTCGGCGGCGTCCACCGGCACCACATCCGAATGGCCCGACAGCACCACCCCTCCGGCCACGTCGGGTCCGATCGTGGCGAACAGGTTGGCCTTCGTGCCCGTCTCGTCATGCGTCAGGACCACGGTGGCACCGAGCGACTCGAGCCGGTCCCGGCAGTCATGGATCAGGTCCAGGTTCGGGGTGAGGGCGATCGTGTCGTAGGCGATCAGGACATCGAGAATCCCAAGCGCCTCGTCCAGGAGTCCCGGGTCCCGCAGGTCGAGTGGCGGTGGCACACCCATCCTCAAGCCTTCACGACGATGCCGCGCTCAACGTCGGCAAGTGGCTCGCCGGGCCCGTCCGCGGTGATGACCAGGCTCTCGGTGATCTCAAGGCCCCACGTGTCCATCCAGAGGCCCGGCATGAAGTGGAAGGTCATCCCGGGCTCCAGCACCGTCTCGTCGGTCTCGCGGAACGAGATGGTGCGCTCCCCCCAGTCGGGCGGGTAGCTGATGCCGATCGGGTAGCCGCAACGCCCCTCCTTGTGGAATCCGGCGCGTTCCATGGTGGAGAAGAAAGCTCTGGCCACGTCACAGGCACGGTTGCCAGCCCTCGCCGCATCCAGCCCGGCGTCGAGGCCTTCCAGGACCGCCTTCTCGGCCCGACGCATGTCCGACGGTGGCTCCCCCAGGAACACGGTCCGGCAGAGCGGTAGCTGGTAGCGGCGATGCGCCCCGGCAATCTCGAAGAACGTTCCCTCGCCGCTGAGCAGCGGCTTGTCATCCCAGGTGAGATGAGGTGCCGAGGCATCGGCCCCGGTGGCCAGTATCGGCACGAAGGCCGGGTAGTCGCCCCCGAAATCCCCGGTTCCGGAGATACCGGTGGCGTAGATCTCGGCAACCAGGTCGCACTTGCGCATTCCCGGTTCGATCACCTCGCGGATGCGGGCGTGCATTCGCTCCACGATTCGGGCGCCCCGGCGCATGTACACCAATTCCTGCTCGGACTTCACACCCCGCTGCCAGTTCACCAGCGCCGTGGCGTCCACCACGTCGGCGTCGGGCAGCCCCGCCACCAGGTGCTGGTGGGCCGCCGCCGAGTAGTAGTAGTTGTCCAGCTCCACGCCCACCCGGGCCGAACCGTGGCCCATGTCGCACAGCAGACCGGCCAGCTGTCCGAAGGCGTGCCGCTCTGTGGACATGACGTGGTCGTCGGAGTAGTCGAGGATCCGGGAGTCGTCCATGTGGACGGTCCGACGGGCGCCGTTGGCGTCCATGCGCCGACCCCACCACCACGGCTCGCCAGCGCCGGTGACGAGGACGGCCTGCGGGGTGTAGAACGACCAGCCGTCGTAGCCGGTCAGCCACGACATGTTGGACGGGTCCGCTGCGACGAGCACCTCAATGCCCCGGGCATCCATGGCGGCACGGACCCTGCCAAGGCGATCCGCATACTCCAGACGGGTAAACGGCAACTCCACGTCAGGCATAGGTCCCCCCAGGATCAGCCGGGACGTCCACCCCGGGCCCGCTGAGGCTAGATCAGGAGCAGGGTCGGTGACAGGTGTCAGCTACGGGCGCCCTCGCCCCGGTCACGCCCGGGGATCTAGCGTCCCGGCCCATGCCGGTTCTGACCGATTACCAGGTGGCCCACTACCGGGACCACGGATGGGTGGCGCCGGTCGACGTCCTGACCGCCGACGAGGCGACGGCGCTGCATCGTGCCCTCGTCGACGCCGAACACGCCTTTCCCGACGACCTTCACGCTGCAAGTCGAAACAACACCCACCTGGTCCTGCCATTCCTGGCCGACCTTGCCCTGCATCAGGTGATCCTGGACTGCGTGGGTTCGCTGGTCGACGACCCCCGCTCGCTGCTCAACTCGGTGTTGTTCATCAAGGAACCCGGGTCCAACGCCTACGTGAGCTGGCATCAGGACTCCACCTACATGGGCCTCGACTCGAGCGACATGGTCACCGCCTGGGTGGCCCTAACGCCGAGCACCTCGGCCAGCGGCTGCGTGGCCATGGTGTCGGGCTCGCACCGTGACGGCATCCGACCCCACGTCGACATGTACGGAACGGAGAACATCCTCACCCGTGGGCAGCACGTCGACGTGGACGTCACCGCCGCCGTGGACATCGAGTTGCAACCCGGCCAGATGTCGCTCCACCACCCCCACCTGGTCCACGGGTCGCGCCCCAACCGGACCGACAGGCGAAGGGTCGGCGTGGCGTTCCAGAGCTACATCGGAGCCGCCGTCCGGCCCGGTCGCGGCGAGCACCACGTGCTGCCCATCGACGGCCGGCCGGTGGACCCCTCCTTTGTGACGGTCCCGGCACCCGACGGGCTGTGCACCCCCGGGGGACGGGCCGTCCGGGCCGCCGCCAATGCCGCCCTCTCCGACGTCTTGTACGACGGCGCCGACCTGCGCCGTGACTACTGACCCCGCAACCCGACGACTGGAACCCCATGCCCATCCACTTCAGCCCCACCGTGGTGGTCACCGACACGGGCTGCGAACGCCTCAGCCGGTCAGATCTGGGCCTGGTTGTGGCCTGACCGCCTGCTGCGGGGACCGGAGGACGGCTTCCACCGGCTCAGATAGGCGCCACCACCGGGTATCCGATCATCGCTATGGCCTCGCCTAGGCCACCGTCGTACGTCGCGACCCCTTCCAGGTCGTCTCCCAACCCCAGAGCGGCTGTCAGGTGCAGCGCATCCAGGCTTCGCATTCTCCCGGGCTCCAGCAAGGCCTCGCCTTGTTCGGGGGTCAGCACGCAGGGGACCGGATCACTCGTCACCAGCCACCCCGTAGCTGGGAGCGGCCCCCGGGTCTACGGCCCGGTCCAGGTAGGGCTGCATCTGAGGTTCGTAGTCGAGCCAGAGACGCCGCAGCACCGTCACCGGGTCTTCGTCGTCCCAGTCGCAACGCAGGTCCACCAGTGCGAACGGCTGCTCGTGGTGCACCAGCAGCGCCGCCGAATGCACCGGCCCCTCCTCGCCACCGGCGGCCAGGCCGGCCTCCAGCCCCTGCAGCAGGCGGTCAGCGAGGTGCGCTGCGGGATCAGACTCGAAGGCCGCACACATGGCGGCTGGTACGTCCAGCGATGAGAGCAGGTTGCCCGCCGCTATGCAGTGGTCTCCCTCCACCACCCTGTTGGTTCCCAGGATGTGGGCGCCGGTGAAGTGCCCGGTGCGTCCCGCCAGGTCCACGACGGCCAGTTGCCTGTAGTCGGCGTTGGCCCGCCCCTCCATGACGGCGGCCACGGCCCCAGCCGCCGTATCACCGGCTTCAAGGCGCTCGAAGACCCGCATGGCCAGCGTCGGATCGGTGATGTTCTGCGTGGCCACCGCTCCCACACCGGCCATGGCGTGCGGGCAGCGTGACCCGACGCAGATCGACGAGGTGGTGATTGCCACCCCGGTCATGTCGGTCCTGGCGCAGTGCCCGGTTATGGAGAAGGTCATGTCGGTGCGCTCCCGTATCCGGTGTTGGGGACCAGCCGGTCGGCCAGGTAGCCCATGAAGTGGTGCAGTTCGTGCTCCAACCAGCTGAGCGGCCCCGGTGTGGCCAGCGGAGAGCTGGCCCCGGCGTGGAGTCCCTCCACCACCACCCGGTCCTCCTCGCAGACAGCGGTGAAGAACCCGACCATCTCAGCTATCCAGGCCTCCGGGTCTGTGAGCGAGGCGTGCACCTCGGGAGCCAGGGCGATCCCGAACCGCAGCTGGACCCGCCCGGTGCCCAGGGGCCGCAACGACAGATACCAGAGGTGGTCGGGAGCGAGGATGTACATGTGCGACGGGAACACCGTCGGCATGAATGTCGTGGTTCGCCACTGGCCCACAAGCCGGTCGTTGTCCGGGTGGGCCCGGCCGTACCGGGCGTTCTCGTCCTTCTCGAACATCTGGTAGGTGAAGGCCTCGTGGCGCTGGTCGGGGAAGACAACCGAGTCCATCGGCATCCAGGTCCCCAACGTCGCCCGGTGTGTGACCGGCAGGTGGTAGCCCTCCATGAAGTTCTCGGTGAGGAACTTCCAGTTTCCATCCCACACCTCGTCGACCCGGTGGACCGGCACGTAGTCGGCCGCCCCGTAAGGCGCCACGAACTCCTCAATGGGAGCCAGCAGGTCAGCCACCGACGGGATTTCAGGATCCAGCGTGCAGTAGATCCATCCCTGCCAGACCTCGGTGCGGATCTCAGGCAGGCAGATGTCCACCGGATCGAACCCGTCTGTGTGTTCCATGTGGTTGGTTCCCACCAGCTGCCCACCCAGGTCGTAGGTCCAGGCGTGGTACGGGCAGGTGATGCGTCGGGAGTTCCCGTCGCCCTCGACCAGGGTCATCATCCGGTGGCGACAGACATTGGAGAACGTCCGGACCCGACCGTCCGGGTCCCTCACGCAGAAAATCGGCCGGTCTGCGATGGTCCAGGTCAGGTGGTCGCCCACGTCCGGGATTGCGGCGGCCAGGCCGGGTGACACCCAGTCACGGGCGAAGACCTGATCACGTTCCAGATCACCGATCTCGTCGCTCTGGTACATGGCCGCCGGCATGTTGGTGGCGCTGGCCAGTGGGCCGTCGGCGACCGCCCGGAGGCGCGTCAGGGTCTCGACCGTCTCCGCGCTGGGGGGTGGGGCCGGGGGCGTCATGTGGATGGTCGTACCGGAGCTGACGTCAGTCCGGGATGACCGCTGTGGCCTCGACCTCGACCACCCACTCGGGTCGGGCGAGGGCCGATACGACAATGCCGGTCGAGCATGGATGCACGCCCTTCAACCACCTGCCCATGACGCCGTAGACGGCCTCCCGGTGGCGGATGTCGGTCAGGTAGACGACGATCCGACATATGTGGCTGAGCTCTGAGCCGGCCTCATCGAGGAGCATGGCGATGTTGGCCATCGTCTTTTCGGTCTGCTGCGCGGCATCACCTGCGTGCAGCGACTCGCGGGTGTCGAGGTCCTGGGAGACCTGACCGCGCAGGAACACCATCGTGCCGCGTGCCACGACGCCCTGGCTGAGGTCGTTGTCCAGGTTCTGCTCCGGGTACGTCTCCTTCGTGTTGAAGGGGCGGATTCGCTGGTGGGTGGTCATGGCGGTGGCAGCTCCAGGTCTCGGGACTGGGATTGTCGCGCTCTCATGCGCCGGCTGTGGCCTGACCTGTGGCGCCGGACCCCTCCTCGAACGGTGTAGAGCCGCCCCGGCCACCCTTGGCGGAGAACCCGTTGCCGAGGGCCAGTTGCGCCAGGCGCTCCACGTACAGGTCGTCTCGGAAGTGGAGGGTGAAGGTCCGGGCGTCGCGCATCATCTGGCCCAGGGGGTACCGCTCGTGGCAGGCCCTGGCACCGACCAGGTCGAAGCCCTCGTAAGGAATGGACAGCACCGCGTCCTTGGCCAGGTGCATGGTTCGCACGGCGTCGGCCTCGCACTCGTCAGGGTCGTCGCCCCGATCGAGTCGCGCCGCAGTGGACCGCAGGCAGGACCTGGCAGCGAACAGTCGGGCGTCCATCTGGCCCAACTTCACCCGCACGGCCTCGGATCCGCTCAGGTCGGGTCGCGAACCTATGTACTCGATAAGGAAGTCGAAGGCGCCCTGGGCCGAACCCAGGTGGTTGGAGGCGTACGCACAACTGAAGGTCCGCGGATCGCCGGTGATCCAGCCGCCGGGCGTTCCGACCACATGATCGTCCGGAACGAACACGTCCTGGAACTTCACCCCGCACGAGATGGTCGAGCGCATACCCAGCATCTGCCAGTCGTCCAGGAGTTCGACTCCGTCGGAGTCCACGTCGACCACGGCGAACACCATGCGACTCGCATACGAGGTGTCCCCCTCAATGGCGCACCAGACCATCAGGTACTTCGCTGTGGCGGCCACCGAGGCGAACCCCTTGCGAGCCGTCAGGCGGTATCCGCCCTCGACCCTGGTCAGCTCCGACTCCAGCACCTCGGCGCCGTTCTCGTAGAGGTGGGCCTCGGAACCCAGAGAGGCGCAGAAGGCGCCGTCCACGATGCGCGGCATGAAGTAGTCGCGCTGTTCCGCCGTGGAGTGCCAGGCGATGATCCCGGCGGCGTGGTTGTGCACCTGGATGAGCTGGGCCGTGTTGGTCTCCCATCGGGCCATCCGCTCCAGCACCTCGTACCACGGCCCATACCGACCGGGAAGCCAGAAACCGGCACCGCCGTACTCGGTCGGCACGCAGAGGGCGTGCAGGCCGGCAGCCTTGGCCTCAGCAAAATTTTCGTGGGGAAACTCGACCGCCTCGTCCAACGACCGTTGGCGCTCACGCCAGCCGGGTCCGAGCGCGTCGACGCGGGCCAGCACCTCGGCTGTCGTCGGCGGCTCCGGCCAGGGCAATGTGGCGGCGGTTTCAGTGGCGGTCACAGGGTTGCCTATCTCTCCGGGCCTCAGGCCTCTTCGGATCCGGTGCAGAACCGGTCGATTGTCTGCCTGAGCACCTCGGTACAGCGGTCGAGCTGGTCCGGGTCCACAAACTCGTCGGGTCGATGGGCGTCAGCGATGTCGCCGGGCCCGAGGATCACCGCCGGTACGCCCAGACGGTCAGCATAGAGGCCGGCTTCGGTTCCGAATCCGACCGAACCCGGCTCATCGGGTCCGACAAGGGCCCCGAGGGCGGCGACAGCAGCGAGGGTCGGATCGGTCGCCAGCGCCGGATAGCCGATGATGGCCTCGCAGGTGGCATGCCCTCCGACGGCTACGAGCCGATCGTGGACGACCCGGACCTTGGCCAGAACGCCTACCAGGAGGTCGTCAGGGTCGACACCAGCCCCATGGCGGACCTCGAAGTCCATGGTGCACGTCGGGGCCAGCACGTTGAGGGCCACACCACCGTGGATGGTTCCCACGTTGGCGCTGACCCCGCGCGACGGGTCGTTCACAGCACGGATGAGGACGGCCAGGTCCACGGCCTCGTGGATGGCGCTGGGTTCGACACCCGACCGGCTGGAATGCCCGGCAGCGGCTGCCAGCTCGAGGCGGTGGCCGACCTTGCCGGCGTGTGCATTGCAGAGCCTCATGCTGGTCGGCTCGCCCACCACCACCACGTCCGGGGCACAGGATCCGCCGGCGGCCAGGACGTCGAGCAGGTCACGCACCCCCACACAGCCGATCTCCTCGTCGTAGCTGAGGCCCAGATGCACCGGCGCCCGAAGGGCATCGACATCCGTGGCCTCCATCAGGACGAGAGCTGCGGCGAGGAAGCCCTTCATGTCGGCTGAGCCACGGGCACGCAGTTGGCCACCCACCTCGGTCAACTCGTAGGGGTCGGTGGCCCAGCCGGAACCTGCAGGCACCACATCGGTGTGTCCGGACAGCAGTACGCCCCCGGGAGCGTCGGGCCCGAACCGCAGGTGCAGGTTGGCCCGCCCGGTCTCGCCGTGCACGACGGTGACCACGGCGCCGGCGGTAGCAGCACGGTCGGCGTACAGGTCGATCAGCTCGAGATTTGACGTTCGGCTCTCGGTCGGGAAGGCCACGAGGTCGGCCAGCAGGCCCACGAGGCTGCCGGAAGGTGCATTCTCGGAGGTGGCCATCCCGTGGATTCTCCATCCAGCGGGTGCATCCGTCAAAGCGATGTCTCCAGCCCCCGGACAATCACCCTGCGCTCCATGCCCCAATGATGGCCCCAACCGCACGCCTACGCTGCCACCATGACCAGTCGCCTCCACGCTGCCGGAGCCGCCCAGGCAGATGCCTTCGCCGCTGACGGAGCCGTGCACCTCCGAGGCCTGTTCACCGACTGGATCGACGAATTGACCGCCGGCGTGGCCCACAACGAGGCCCGACCCAGCGAGTTCTTCGACGACAACGGCACCACCGACGACGCCGGCCGATTCTGGGACGACTACTGCAATTGGTCGCGGATCGCCGAGTTCGAACGCTTCGCCTTCCGGTCTGGCATTGCCGACCTGGCCGCCGGGTTGATGCGGTCCGAGACGGTGCAGCTGTTCCACGAGCACGTGCTGGTGAAGGAAGCCGGAGCGTCCCGTCAGACCCCCTGGCACTGCGACGCTCCCTACTACTTCGTGGACAGTCCCCAAACCGTCAGCATCTGGATCCCGCTGGATCCCGTGCCACTGGAGTCAACCCTGCGCCTAATCCGCGGTTCGCATCTCTGGGAGGAACCGGTCCATCCCGTGGAATGGACGACGATGACCGGCTTCTACGGCGACGACGAGACGACCCACAGCGGTGGCTTCCAGCCGACACCCGACCCCGACACCCAGTCCGACCGGTTCGAGCTCCTGGAATGGGCCTGCGAACCCGGCGACGCCGTGGCCTTCCACTACCGGACCGTCCACGGGGCCCGCGGCTCGTCGAACCTGCGACGGGCCTTCTCGCTGCGGATGGTGGGCGACGACGCCCGATACGTCCAGCGGCCGGGCCGTACCTCGCCACCGTTCACCGGCCACGACATGGTCGACGGTCAGCGCCTCCGCGAGGACTGGTTCCCGATGATGCCCCTTGCCGGGCGGGTGTCGTAGGCCTCTCCCAGCCCAGACCCCCGGCGGCCGGTCTCCCGGTTGTCAGCCGTTCAGCGCCGCAGCGGTGAAGCCCCAGGTGCCACCCGACTGCTCGATGAGGTGCCAGTTGGTCCGGGCGTATGCGGCTGCCGTGTTCGACATGGAGAAGTCGTCGGCCCAGTCGCAGTCGTTGAAGATGGTGGCACCCATTACGTCGGCTTCGGCCAGGTCGCCACGCTCGATCATGAGGCGTACTGCAGCGGCCGACTTGGCGGCATTCCTCCCGAGGTCGGTTCCACTCTCCTGGGCGTCGTTGTTCGCCGCCTGGAGGATCGCGCTGGCGGGATGGGCTTCGCCGTTGATCTCAGCCTGCACCACGTATGAGAAGTAATCGGCGGTCCCCTCGGCGATCCAACCCTGGGCATCGTATTTCTCGGGTTCCTCCTGACCGTCTGGCGGCGCGCAGTAGGTGGTCAGGTAACTGGAGAGGGCGTGGTAGAGCTCGTGGATGTAGACGCGCTGGGCGGTCGCTGCAGTTTCCGACGCAGGGAACGCATAGATCGACATCCGGGATTCGAAGCACGGATCGGGAGCGGTCGCGGCGTCGGCTCCTCCGCCGATCCAGAGGCGGACGTTGTCCTTTATGGACTGGGCCTGCTCGCCTCGCCAGCCGCCTGAGTCCCCGGCCAAAAACGCCGCCTCGTCGACGGCGCACGGCGTGGCGTCGATCCAGGCGTCAACGTCATCCAGCAGGCCGGACAGCACGGCGTCCGTGAGCACGTGCTGCATCTCATTGAACGGCACGTCGAACTTGTCGCGGGCATCCTCCCGGATCATGGCTCCGACCGGCCACACCACGCCCAGGATGTCGGCCTGCCAGGCGCTCATCTTCGCCGTCGCCACCTCGGTCCAGCTGCGGATGTCAGCGGTGGCCAACGAACTCAGGTTGATGATCTGGATCGTGGGAACCCGCGGGGTGGTTGTCGTGGGAGCCGGTGCCGCAGTGGTCGTCGGTGCCGCAGTGGTCGTCGGTGCCGTAGTCGTAGTGGCTGCCGGAGGTGCAGTGGTGGTTGTCGACGCCACGGTCTCCTCGTCATGGCCAGCGTCCTCGTCATGGCCAGCGTCCTCGTCATGGCCAGCGT
>JAAZXC010000062.1 GCA_014240365.1 Acidimicrobiales bacterium
GCCAGCTGCCGGCGTTGCCGACAGACCTGGCAACCCGTCCGTTCACCGCCGAGGAATATCCGGGTGCCGAGTGCGAGCTCGACCACGACAGTCCTTTCCAGCTTCTGGCGGCCACCATCCTGTCGGCGCAGTGCACCGACAAGCGGGTGAACATGATCACCCCGGCACTGTTCGCCGCCTACCCGCGACCGGAGGACCTGGCTGGTGCCGTTCCCCACGAGTTGGAGGAGATCATCCGGTCCAGCGGGTTCTACTCGAACAAGGCGAAGAGCCTGCTGGGTATGGCCCAGCGCCTCGTCGAGGTGTTTGACAGTGAGGTGCCGAGGAGTATGGCGGACCTGACCTCACTGCCTGGTGTCGGACGCAAGACCGCCAACGTCGTACGGAGCGTGGCTCTGGGTCTGCCGGGACTGCCTGTGGACACCCACGTGGGGAGGCTGTCGCGCCGCCTGGGAATGACCACGGAGACCGATCCGGTGAAGGTCGAGTTTGAGCTGAACCCGATGGTTCCCATGGACGAGCGGGGAGTGTTCAGCATGTACCTGATCCTGCATGGACGGCGTGTCTGTCCGAGCCGCAGGCCGCGCTGTGGTGAATGCGTGTTGAACGACTTCTGTCCGGCGTCCGAGGTCTGAGGACCCGCCCGATACGAGTAGTGCCGGGAATATCGAAACTGGGTCTGGTCCAAGCACCTCTGATGGTGTAATAATCTCCTCTGCCGGGCCCCGCCGCCCGGCTGCGAGGATCGGGTTCCCGCTAACCCTCCTCGCCCGTTAGGCGCCCTTATGGGCGTCTAACGACGTTTTAGGCCCTCGTGGACGCTGTTGGGCGCCCATGGCAGCAACGTCACCGCTATCGGCCGGAGTGGCGGCGAAAGCGCTGCAGTTCCCGGATGGCGCTGCGGAGGTGTCGTTCCACCTCTACCAGTGCCGGACGGTCCACGCTCCCGGCTGGGTCGTCCTCCTCGGTGAGGGCCGCCACTCGTCGGACGAGGTCGTCCAACTGTGTTGCGACCGAGGAGAGTTCGGCGGATCCAGCGGTGTCCATGGTGGGAGTCTGCATTGGTTGGCGTATCCGGTCCAACGAGATGGGAAATGGCCCCCGATGCCCCAGCCGTCGGCCGGTAGCGTGGCGGGATGCTCCGGCGCCTGGACCTCCGCGGCCCCCTCGGAGACCTGGCAGTGGTCCTGCCGAGGCCGTCGACCGCCGATGACGGACCACTCGACGCCGTGAGGGCGATCGTCGCCGACGTAAGGGACCGTGGCGATATGGCCCTCAGGGAGCTCACGGCCCGGTACGACGGCGTCGACCTGGAGAGCGTCGTCGTGGACCCGGCGGACATCGCCTCTGCACCCGACAGGATCGACCCGGTCGTGCTCGTTGCCCTCGAGGTCGCAGCCGCGGCGATCCGCCGCCACCACGAGGGCCAGCGGCGTGCGGAGCAGCGGAGCGACGAGGACGGATTGAGCGTCCGTTCGATCAGCCGGCCGGTCCAGCGTGCCGGTTGCTACGCGCCCGGCGGGCGGGCCGCGTACCCCTCCACCGTCCTGATGACCGCTGTGCCGGCCCGTGTCGCCGGTGTGGAGGAGGTCATCCTCTGCGTGCCCCCGGGCCCCGACGGTCGGGTGGCTGACGTAACCCTCGCGGCTGCTGCCGTGGCTGGCGTCGATGCCGTCTACGCCGTCGGCGGCGCCCAGGCGGTGGCGGCAATGGCCTACGGCACCGCCAGCATCCCGGCCGTGGACGTGATTGCCGGTCCCGGAAATGTCTACGTGGCCCTTGCCAAGCGTGAGGTTGCCGGACACGTCGGTGTGCCCTCGGCGTTCGCCGGGCCCTCCGAGGTCGTGGTTGTGGCTGATTCGACCATTCCGCCGGAGTTCGCTGCCATCGACGTGGTCGTCCAGGCCGAGCACGGCCCCGGTGGCCTGGCGTGGCTCATTACCTGGGACGAAGCGGTGGCCGAGGCCGTCGAGGCTGAGATCGACCGGATCGTCGAGGCGGCACCACGCCGCGACGAGATCAAAGCGACCCTTGACAGTGCCGGGTGGAGCGTCCTTGTGGATGGCCCCGATGAGGCACTCGCCGTTACAGATGCCATAGCTCCCGAGCACCTCCAGTTGATGGTGGCCGGCGCCGGTGACCTCTCCGAGAGGGTCCGTAACGCCGGCGCCGTCTTCTGTGGCCAGTGGTCGCCCGCTTCACTCGGCGACTACGTGGCGGGCCCCAGCCACGTCCTTCCGACCGCCGGCACCGCACGCTTCGCTGGGGCGCTCACCGTGGCTGACTTCACCCGCGACATCCACCTGATCACCGCCGATCGCTCGGCCCTGCTGAGGCTGGCACCCCACGTTGTCGCCCTGGCCGGAGCCGAGGGACTCGACGCTCACGCAGAGTCGATACGCCTGCGCGTGGCCAAAGCCGACGGGGCCGACAATGGCTGAACGCCCGACCGCACGAATCCAGATTTCCTCGGAATCC
This sequence comes from Acidimicrobiales bacterium, assembly GCA_014240365.1. Taxonomy (GTDB): domain Bacteria; phylum Actinomycetota; class Acidimicrobiia; order Acidimicrobiales; family MedAcidi-G1; genus UBA9410. The sequence goes on from JAAZXC010000062.1 coordinate 2,479, forward strand.
GGATACCACTCGCCGCAACTGGACGTCGACATCCGGTTGAACACCAACGAGTCGCCATTCCCGCCTCCACCGGGATTCGTGGAGGCGGTGGCCCGGGCCGCCCTCACCGTCGACTGGAACCGCTACCCGGACCGTTCGGCGAGGCATCTCCGCTCAGCGCTGGCCCAGCGCTACGACGTGACCCCCGAACAGGTCTTTGCCGCCAACGGGTCCAACGAGGTTCTCCAGAGCCTGCTCCTGGCGTACGGCGGCGAAGGTCGGTCCGTAGCCGTATTCGAGCCCACCTACGCCATGTACTCCCAGATCGCCCGAACCACCGGAACCCGCCTCGTGAAGGGCCGTAGGGCGGCGGACTTCAGCCTCGATTCGAGCAGCGCCCGCCAACTCGTGCTCGAAGAACGACCGGACGTTGTCATCCTGTGTTCGCCCAACAACCCCACGGGAACCCCGGCGGCCAATGGCCTGGTGGTCGACCTGGAGAAGGCCGTCGGTTCCTACGGCGGGCTCCTGGTGTTGGACGAGGCCTACGGGGAGTTCGCCCCGGAGGGTGCCGCTGGCCTTGTCTCCGAGGACCGCTGCGTGGTCGTGAGCCGGACCTTCTCCAAGACGTGGGCAATGGCCGGTGCCCGTCTGGGCTATCTGATCGCCCCGACCTGGTGCGTGGCCGAACTCGAGAAGGTGGCCCTGCCGTACCACCTCGATGCCCTCAAGCTCGAGATCGGGGTTCTCGCACTCGGGTACGTCGACGCGATGCGTGAGCGCGTCGAACGCCTCGTCGCCGAGCGTGAGCGCATGGCGACGGCATTGGACGGGCTGGAGGTGACCACCTGGCCGTCTGCAGCGAACTTCATCCTCCTGCGTCCCGACTCCAGGCCCGGCCGCGAGGTCTGGCAGGACCTAGTGGAGCGCTCCGTACTCGTGCGGGACTTCACCACGATGCCGGGCCTCGAGGAGTGCCTGCGCGTCACCATCGGAAGCAGAGTTGAGAACGACATGTTCCTGGATGCCCTACGGGAGGTACTGAGATGAGCAATCGAACAGCCAGCAGGCAACGGACGACAGCAGAGACTTCAATTGCCGTGTCGATCCAGCTCGACGGGGGAGCGGTGTCGGCTGATACCGGCATCCCATTCTTCGACCACATGCTCGACCAGTTGGGGCGTCACGGTGGGTTCGGCCTGGAGGTGCGTTGCAATGGCGACCTCCAGATAGACGCCCACCACACGGTCGAGGACGTCGGCATAGCGCTCGGTGAGGCATTCGCTGAGGCCCTCGGGGACAAGGCCGGCGTACGTCGCTTCGCTTCGATCCGCGTGCCATTGGACGAGGCCCTGGTGGATGTCGCTCTGGACCTGTCCGGACGCCCGTACCTGCACCACGATGTCGAGTTCCCCGGCGAGAAGATCCTCGGCGACCCACCCTTCGATCCCCAGCTGCTGGAGGAGTTCTGGCGGGCCTTCACCGTTGCGGCCCGCATCACGCTGCACCTGACGCTTGTACGCGGCAAGAACACCCACCACATTCTGGAGGCCTCCTTCAAGGGGGTTGCCCGGGCGCTTCGCGATGCCGTGCGGGTGGAGGGCGTCGGCGTGCCATCCACCAAGGGAAGCCTGTGACCGGACCCCTGGTTGCCGTCCTCGACTACGGCATCGGGAACCTCCGCTCCGCTCAGAAGGCCCTCGAACGCGTCGGCGCCGATGCCCGCCTGACCGCCGATCCCGGGTTGGTTGCCAGCGCCGACGGGGTGGTGCTGCCAGGCGTCGGGGCCTTCGGGCGCTGCGTGGAGGCGCTGGCCTCCTCCGGCCTGGCCGGTGTGGCTACCGCTGCGGCGCTGCAGGCTGCAGATGGAGGTCGACCGTTCCTGGGGATCTGCGTTGGCCTCCAACTCCTCTACGGGGGGAGCGATGAGTGTCCGGAGGTCCAGGGCCTGGGCGTCATGGACGGACGTGTCGAGCTGCTCACAGGCGACGTGAAGACCCCCCAGATGCAGTGGAATCGCCTGGAACCCAGAGCGGACCACCCGATGTTCGAGGGCCTGGGAGACGAGCCGTGGACGTACTTCGTCCACAGCTACGCCCCTCCGGTCGGGCCCGACACCGTGGCGACGTGTCAATACGGCGGCGAGGTCTGCGCAGCCATTGCCAGGGGCAACCTATGGGCCTGCCAGTTCCACCCCGAGAAGTCCGGCGACACAGGGCTCCGGATCCTGTCGAACTTCGTGGCCGGCCTCGCATCGGTGGCCGCATGAGCGTCCCGACGCCACTGTTCCCGGCGATCGACCTCAGGGGTGGGCTATGCGTGAGGCTCATGCAGGGTGACTACGGGCGCGAGACCGTCTACGGCGACGACCCGGTGACCCAGGCCCTCGCCTTCCAGAAGGCAGGCGCCGCCTGGCTGCACATCGTGGACCTTGACGCAGCCCGTACAGGAGAGCCGGTGAACAGGTCGGTGGTCGCAGAGGTGGCGGCGGCCCTGGACATTCCGGTCCAGGCCGGCGGCGGCGTACGCACCGTCGACGATGCCCGCGCCCTGTTCGATGCCGGCGTAGAGCGTGTCGTCATGGGTACCGCAGCGGTCGAGTCGCCGGACCTCGTGGCTTCGGTGGCGGCCATTGGTCGCGTCGCCGTCGGCCTCGACCTTCGTGGTGACGAGGTGGCGGTACGTGGCTGGACCGCCGGTAGCGGCCTGGGCCTCGGCGACGCTCTCGAACGGTTCTCGACCCTCGGCACCGATGCCTTCGTGATCACCCGCATAGAACGCGACGGCACCCTCGAGGGGCCTGACCTCGAGGGCCTTGGCGGTGCCCTGGCGGCGACAGGTATCGACGTGGTGGCATCGGGCGGCGTGGGGCGTCCCTCGGACATCACTGACCTGGCCGATCTCGAGGTGGACCGCCGTCGCCTGGCGGGAATCATCATCGGGCGGGCCCTGTACGAAGGAACGGTCGACCTGGCTGCGGCCGTCGAAGCCATGGGCGAAGGCTGATGCGCACCGTGAGGGTGATCCCCTGCATGGACGTGGACGCCGGACGGGTCGTGAAGGGGGTCAACTTCGTCGGTCTGCGAGATGCCGGCGACCCCGTTGAGTTAGCCGCGCGCTATGACGCCGAAGGGGCCGACGAGCTGGTGTTCCTGGACATCACAGCCTCCGTGGACTCCAGGGACACCACCATCGAAATGGTCCGTCGGGCCGCTGAGGAGGTGTTCATCCCGTTCACGGTCGGAGGCGGGATCCGTTCTGTCGCCGATGCCCGGGGAATCCTCAGGGCGGGGGCCGACAAGGTGTCGGTGAACACGGCGGCCGTTGACGATTCCGGGCTCGTGACCCGGTTGGCCACGGAGTTCGGCAGCCAGTGCGTCGTCGTGGCGGTCGATGCCCGTCGTAGCGCCGGGATGGAGAGCGGCTTCGAGGTGTTCATCCGGGGCGGGCGTACACCCACCGGCTTCGACGCCGTGGCGTGGGTGGTCGAGGTCGTGGCATGCGGAGCGGGAGAGATCCTGCTCACCTCAATGGATCGCGACGGGACCCGTGACGGCTTTGACATAGAGATGCTGAAGGCGGTGGGGGCAGTGGCCACCGTGCCGCTCATAGCCAGCGGTGGGGTGGGTGGCCTCGACCATCTCGTGGAGGGTGCGACCGACGGAGGAGCTGATGCCGTCCTGGCGGCATCCATTTTCCACTTCGGCGAGCACACCGTCGCCGACGCCAAGCGCCACCTCGCGGCGGCCGGCGTGGCTGTACGTCCCCCCGGCGCATGACCGCCGATACCGTTTCGTTCGTGGGTGGGAAGATGACCGGGGCTGCCGGCGACGCGAAGGTGATGCCCGGTCCGTCGGACCATGAGGGCCTTCCCATCCAGATGCTCAACGACCGGATACTGGTGGGCATCGACACCGAGGACGGGGAGCGGCGCACCACCGGTGGCATCCTCATCCCCGCCACAGCCCAGGTCGGAAAACGCCTCTCATGGGCCAAGGTGGTGGCGGCGGGCCCCAACGTGCGATCCATGGAGGTCGGGGACCAGGTCCTGTTCAATCCAGAGGACAGGTACGAGGTCGAGGTTCGTGGCCACGACTACATAATTCTCCGGGAACGGGACGTCCACGCTGTGGCCGCCCAGCGCCTGGAAGAGGGCGGCACCGGCCTCTACCTCTGAGGGGTGCCGTGTGGGCGTTCAAACCACCGTCGGCGGGTCCGCGGCCGACCCTAGGCTGGGTCCATGCCCGAGGTTGACGTACCCGTATCCACCCCGATCCCAGTCACCGACGAGCAGCTCGGGCGGGTCCTCTTCAACGAAGCCGGCCTTGTGCCGGCAATCGTCCAGGAGGAGCACACGGGTCGGATCCTGATGATGGCCTGGATGAATGCCGACTCCCTGCGCGAGACGATGGCAACAGGTCGAACGTGGTTCTGGAGCCGAAGCCGCCAGGAGTACTGGTGCAAGGGCGAGACGTCCGGAGACCGCCAGTACGTCCGTGAGGCCTACTACGACTGCGACGGCGACACCCTCCTGTTCGTCGTCGAGCAGGAAGGTCGTGGGGCCTGCCACACCGGTGAGTACAGCTGCTTCTTCCGCTCTTTCGGCCCCGACGCCGACTGATCACGTGGTTTCGCCCGACCGCGGGGAGTTCCGCGAGCTGGCCCGCGGCCATGCCGTGGTCCCCGTGTGGAGGGAACTCCTCGCCGACCTGACCACCCCCGTATCCCTCTTCGCCCGCTGCGTCGGTGACGGCGAGGGCTTCCTGCTCGAGAGCGTCGACAGGGCCGAGACGTGGGGCCGCTGGTCCTTCATAGGTCGCCACCCCAGCGCCACCCTCACCTCGATCGGCGGTGAACTCCTGGTCGACGGTGACCTGCCAGAAGGCATCCGCACCGGCGAAGGCATGCTGGCGGCCCTCGAGGACCTGCTGGCCCACTTCAGGTCGCCCCCCATCGAGGGGATGCCGCCGCTGCACGGTGGCCTGATGGGCTACCTGGGCTATGACGTGGTGCGCGAGGTCGAGGACCTTCCCGACACCCCTCCCGACGACAAGGGCTTCCCCGACGGGATCATGTCGATCATCGGTGAGCTGGTGGCGATCGACCACTGGCGCCAGCGGGCGATCCTGATCGTGAACGTGGTGGTGCCCCCCGGAGCCGATGATGCTGCGCTGGACTCCGCCTACGACCAGGCGGTCTCGAGACTCCAGGACCTGGCTACCGATGGCGCCCGTCCCCTGGACGAGCCCCTCATGGAACCGCCGTCGATTGACGACGAACCTCCCGAGGTCACCTCCAGCATGGGGCCGGAGCTCTATGGCCTCGCCGTGGAGGCCGCCCGGGAACACATCTTCGCCGGTGACGTATTCCAGGTGGTCCTCTCGCAGCGCTTCGACGTGGAGCTCGATGCCGAGCCGTTCGACGTATACCGGGTACTCCGGCAGCTGAATCCCAGCCCGTACATGTACTTCCTCCGCTACGCCGACCTGTCGGTGGTGGGCGCATCACCCGAACCCATGGTGCGCCTCCTGGATGGGCGTGTGGTTTCACGACCCATAGCCGGAACGCGACGGCGCGGCAGGACCGACGCCGATGACCGCAGGCTGGCGGCGGAGTTGGCCGAGGACCCCAAGGAGCTCGCTGAGCACGTGATGCTCGTGGACCTGGCCCGCAACGACGTCGGGCGCGTCGTGGAGTTCGGAACCGAGGTGGTCGAGGAGATGATGACGTTGGAGCGCTACAGCCATGTCATGCACCTGACCAGCCAGGTCGCCGGTGATCTGGCTGCCGGCCGCACCCCGATCGACGTGTTGCGTGCGACCCTGCCTGCCGGGACGGTCTCCGGCGCTCCGAAGGTCAGGGCCATGGAGATAATCGACGCCCTCGAACCGGTGAAGAGGGGTCCGTATGCCGGAGTCGTCGGCTACTTCGACTTCTCAGGCAACATCGACACGGCGATCGCCATCCGCACGATGCTGGTCTCCGACGGGGTGGCATCCGTCCAGGCCGGAGCGGGCATCGTGGCCGACAGCGTTCCGGAACTCGAACACCTCGAATGTGAGAACAAGGCCAGGGCCCTGCTGTCGGCGATTCCGGCTGCCAGGCGTATGACTGCGGTCCGGCGAGCAGCCGCGGCGGAAGGAGATTTCCGTGACTGATACCAGCCTGGCGGTGAGGCGGCCACGCGATGTGGTTGCCGTGGTCGGTCCGGATGCACGGACCTACCTGCAGGGCCAACTCAGCCAGGACGTGGAGGCCCTTGAGGTGGGCGGTTCGGCAGAGACCTTCCTGCTGCAGCCCGCCGGCAAGGTTGACGCGTGGATGAGGGTGTCCCGCCTTGCTGATGACCACTTTCTCCTGGACGTCGAGGAGGGCTTCGGCCCCCAGGTGGCGGCGCGCCTGACCCGGTTCCTGCTCAGGACCGACTGCACGGTCCAAGAGGTCCAATGGGACCTCGTGACAGTCATCGATGCGGAGGCTTCCGCATTCAGCCCGCCGGTCGGAGGACTCGCCCTGGCGGTGGAATGGCCCGGCCTCGTCGCCGTTGACCTACTGGGGCCCTCCGTGGAGCTTCCCGGAGGGTTGGCTGAGGGTTCGTCCCGGGACTGGGAGGCCCGACGCATCGCCGCAGGAATCCCGGCAATGGGTTCGGAAATGGATTCGACCACCATTCCCGGTTCCACCGGGGTGGTCGAGAGGTCGGCCAGCTTCACCAAGGGTTGCTACACGGGGCAGGAACTCGTGGCCCGCGTGAACAGCCGGTCAGCGGGTACTCCGACCCGGATAGTGCGTGCAGTGGGTAGTGGGCCGGCTCCAGCGGTGGGATCGGATGTCACGGTCGACTCCGATCCGGCCGGCAACCTCACGAGTGTGGCAACGCTGGGTGACGGCTTCGTCGCCCTCGTGTCGGTTCGCAGGGCGGTGGCCACCCCGGCCGAGGCCATGGCGGGCGCCACACCAGTCTCACTCCTCGGCGCCTGAGGCCTCCACGCCGGGCAGCTCGACGACGATGCTCGCCCCGCCGCCGGGTTGGGACTCGGCCCACACCGAGCCACCCATTGCCTGCACCAACTCGCGGACTATGGCGAGACCCAGACCCGAGCCCGACTCCCTGACGTCGGGTCGCCGCTTGGAGACGTAGAGCCGTTCGAAGACGTGTGGCAGGTCATCGGCGGAAATGCCGGGTCCATCGTCATGTACACGGAGTTCGATGCCGGTGGCAGTGCCGGTCAGGTCCACGTCCAGCCTGGAGTTGGCGTAACGCAGCCCGTTCTCGACGAGGTTGGCGACCACCTGAGCCCAACGGTCGACGTCGACAGTGGCAGTCACCTGCAGTTCTGGAGTCGATGAGCCGAGGGAGACGCCGGACTCCCGGGCCGCCGGGGTGAAGCCATCCACCACGTCGGTCGTGAGGACCCCGATGTCCGAAGGGGCCAGGTCCAGCGTGAAGCGCCGCGCATCCAGGTGGGCCAGGTTCAGGAGGTCGCTCACCAGTCGGTCCAGGCGTTTCGACTCGGAGAGGATGATTGCTCCGGCCCGCCTTGGATCCTCCATGGCTCCGTCGGCCATGGCCTCGGCATACCCGCGGATAGATGTGAGGGGTGTCCGGAGATCGTGCGACACCGATAGCAGGAATTGCCTTTCCAGACCCCGGGACCTGTCGAGTCCCTCGACCATCGAGTTGAGTGCCCGTGCCAGGTCGGCGGTCTCGTCGGTGCTTGTGGCCGGGGGATCGGGCAGCCGGGTGTCCAGATCGCCCCCGGCGATCCTGAGGGCGGCGTCGGTGGCCTCCACGACAGGGCTTGAAAGGACCGTCGAGAGTCGTAGGGCGGCAAGGACGGCTACGGCAATAGCCGCCAGACCGGCGGCCAGCAACCAGTTCACAGCCGGTCCGAGCGGATCGGTGACCTGGCGACTCACGAGCACGACGAGCAGAGGGGCGTCCCGGCCGGGGTTTACGGCCGCTATTGCCCAGGCGCTGCCGTCGTCCACACCGCTGAGGGTGGTGCCGGAGGCCAGGGCGGGACTGCGGAGGGCGTTCAGATCAATAGTGGACGGGACAGGAGTCAGGATCCTGACCGGACTGGCGTTGTCCGCTGGAACCAGCACAATCCCGATCCGGCCAAGTCCCAGGGAGCGTCGAATCCGATCCAACCTGCCAGGGCGATCCGACTGTTGGCCGACTGCGGAGAAACTTTCGTTGAAGGCGGCTGCCACGGCCGTGGCCTGACCGGCGATCTGGCGTCGAGCCAGGTCATCGGCCTGGATTCCAGACATGAGGCGGATACCGGTCCAGGTAATGGCAAGGCTGCAGATCACCAGACCTATGAAGGCAATCAGGAGTCGGCGACGCACTTCGCTCAGCCCAGCCTGTAGCCGATGCCGCGGACGGTCTCCAGCGGCAGATCCCCGCCCAACTTGCGCCGCAGTTGGCGCACGTGGACGTCGACGGTGCGTTCGTCCCCGATCCAACCATCTCCCCATGCCCCGTCCAGGATCTGCCTGCGGGTGAGTGCCTGACCGGCGTGGTCCACCAGGAACCAGATGAGGGCGAACTCTCTCGCCGCCATGGCAACCACCTCACCGTGCAGGGTGACCTCCCGGCGTGTGCCGTCGATCCTGATTCCGCCGAATGCGACCACCCGACCGGGGTCGGTCGGAGTGTTGCCGGAGCGACGCAGGACCGCTCTGACCCTGCCCATCAGCTCACGAGGGCTGAAGGGTTTCGTCACGTAGTCGTCCACGCCGAGTTCGAAGCCGACGATCCTGTCGACCTCGTCGTCGCGCGCTGTGAGCATGATGATGGGAACGTCGGAGCCGGATCGCAGGCGTCGGCAGACCTCCAGGCCGTCGACGTGACCGGGCAGGCCGATGTCCAGGATCACGAGATCGGGCGCCCGCTCGGCGAAGACCTCCAGGCCGCGGTTGCCATCCGGCGCCAGGTAGGGCCGGTGGCCAGCCTGGCGTAGGTACATGTCCAGGAGGTCGGCGATATTGGGATCGTCCTCCACCACCAGGACCACTGCGGGGGTTCCACCGTCGAGTTCCTGCATCGTCTCCATCGTCGCACGCCGGCCGTCGGGTTAAGCCCCAGTCTCGGCTCCAACCATGATGACCGGATGATGATCCTGTGAGGTCCGGGGTCGTTAGTAGCCTCGTGCGGTGGCGACCTATCTGGACCGGATCCTCTCGGCCCACCGAGAATCGGCGTCATCGGACGCTCGGAGCCTCGACGCCCTTATCGCTCGGGCCCGCAGCGCCCCGCCGGCCCGTGGATTCGACCTCGCCCTGCGGGGCGCTCCGATGGACGAGCCTGCGGTCATCGCCGAGGTGAAGCGCCGTTCGCCCTCCAGGGGCGATATGGCCGCCGACCTCGACCCTGCCCAGACTGCAGAGCAGTACGCACTCGGCGGAGCGGCATGCCTGTCGGTCCTCACCGATGTCGGGTACTTCGGCGGCTCGGTCGACGACCTGGTGGCTGCACGCGGCGCTGTCTCGGTTCCGGTGCTCCGCAAGGACTTCACCGTCGATGCACGCGATGTCTGCGATGCCCGGATCATGGGTGCCGACGCCGTGCTGCTCATAGTGGCCGCCCTGGACAATGCCGAGCTGGCCGACTTCCACGCCCTGGCCCTGGAAATCGGCATGGATGCCCTGGTCGAGGTCCACGACGAGGCCGAGTTGGAACGCGCCGTGGCGGTCGGAGCACGGCTGGTGGGGGTCAACCAACGGGACCTGGCCACCTTTGAGGTGGACTCCGAACGTGCGGTACGCATGGCGCCGTTGATCCCGGAATCCGTCACCAGGGTCGCCGAGTCGGGGATCAGTGGGCCCCCGGATGCCTCCGTGCTCGTCAAGGCCGGCTACCACGCTCTCCTGGTCGGGGAATCCCTTGTCACCGCAGGAGACCGGACGGCTGCCATAAAGGCCCTTCGGGGTGTCGGGACCGGGGAGTAGCGTCGCTGTCGTGTTCGTGAAGATCTGTGGCATCACGTGCGCCGAGGATGCCCTGCTGGCCACCGCCCTGGGCGCCGACGCCATCGGGTTCGTCTTCGCCCCCTCGCGTCGCCAGGTGTCCGAGTCGGTGGTGCGCGACATCGTCGGCCAACTCCCACACGACGTGATGACCGTCGGCGTATTCCGGGACATGGGCAAGGCCCGTCTGGTCGAGACCGTGAACAGGATCGGCCTGAAGGCTGCGCAACTGCACGGCGGGGAGTCGCCGGCGACCTGCCAGTGGGTGGCCGAGAGGGTTCCGCTGCTGATCCGTGCCCTGCCGGCGGGCTCGCCTGACCTGGAGCGGTTCGACGAGTACCACGCCGGCCTGTTGCTGTTGGACTCGCCCACTCCCGGGTCCGGCATGGTGTTCGACTGGGCGTTGGCTAGCGGAACGCCAG
>JAAZXC010000063.1 GCA_014240365.1 Acidimicrobiales bacterium
GACGCTTGTGGTCAGCCGCCAGCAGGTCCTCCCACAGAAGGGCCCTGAGGTTGCCGCAGCCCTCGAAGCCGACTTCCTGCGCCGGAACGTCAAGCTTTTCAAGGGGGCCCGCGCCCAGTCGATCGAACGCGACGGTGACAGGGTCTCGGTGCATTGCGACGACGGGAGGGTGGCCACCGGCAGCCATGTGATCCTGGCTGTCGGCTCGATCCCCAACAGCGACGGCCTGGGTCTCGATGCCGTCGGCATTGAGACGGTCGACGGCTACATCCCCATCGACCCCTACTGCAGGACCAGCGTTCCGCACATCTACGCCGCCGGCGACGTCTCCGGCAAGTTGCCGCTTTCGTCGGTGGCTCAGATGCAGGGTCGCAAGATCGCCGAGCACGCCATGGGCCTCACCGAGGACCGCCCCCACCGGCAGATGGACTACGACAAGGCGGCCTCAGCGGTGTTCACCGAACCCGAAATCGCCGACGTGGGCCTCGCCGAGGCCGATGCCTTCGCTGAGGGCCGCAAGATCCGGGTCACCAAGGTGCCGTTCATGGCATCAGCCAAGGCCGTGATCAACGACGACCCGCGGGGCTTCATCAAAATCGTGTCGGATCCGGCCACCGGCGTGGTCCTGGGTGGTTCCATCGTCGGACGCCACGCCGCCGAACTGATCGCCATCGTGGCCCTGGCCGTCACTGCCGGACTGACCGTGCACGACATCCAGGAGAGCCTGTTCGTGCACCCCACCTTGTCCGAGGCGTTGGCCGAGGCCGCCGAATAACGGCGGTTCCTGTTTGCAGCCGGGTGGTGCCGGACCTGACTACCGGGGCGGCGGTTCGCCGCCCATCCGCCGGTTCGACTATTCGATCACGGCGACGATGTCGCCACTACCCACAGAATCGCCGGGTACCACGCGCACCTCGGTGACCGTGCCGCCCTTGCCGGCCGCCACCGTGTTCTCCATCTTCATGGCCTCCAGCACGCAGACGCCCTCGCCGGCCTCGACCGTGTCGCCCACCGCGACCAGCACCTTGATGATCGTGCCCTGCATCGGAACGGTCACCTCGCCGCTGCCCGACGCGCTGCTGCCGGCACCTGAACGCTTCGATCGGCTCGGGGCCCGCCCGGCCGCCGGGGCCGCCTCCGGCACCCACATGCTCACCGCGAACCGCTTGCCGTCCACCTCCACGGAGATGTCCTTGCGAACCGTCGGTTCCTGATCGCCGGCGTCATCGCCCGGATCGGTCGATGACCCCACCTCGGACAGGTCCAGCGTGTCTTCCACCCACTTCGTGGAATGCGTCGCCGCCCGGAAATCGGGATGCTCAAGGATTGCCACATCCGCCGGAATGGTCGTCGCCACACCCCGGACGTCCATCTCGCCGAGCGCCCGCAGGGTGCGGCGGATCGCCGTTTCACGGTCCCGGCCCCACACCACCAGCTTGCCGACCAGGTTGTCGTAGAACTGGCTGATCTCGTCGCCGGCCTCGTAGCCGCCGTCGAAGCGCACCCCGTAGCCGTCGGGCACCTTCAGCGTGTCGATCCTCCCGGGCGACGGAAGGAACTTTCCGCCGGTCGGATCCTCGGCGTTGATCCGCACCTCGATGGCGTGTCCCGTGATTGTCACGTCGTCCTGGGTGAACTCCAGCGGCTCGCCGGCCGCCATCCGAAGCTGCTGCTCGACCAGGTCCAGGCCTGTCACCAGCTCTGTCACCGGGTGCTCCACCTGCAGGCGGGTGTTCATCTCCAGGTAGAAGAACTCGCCGTCCTCGTACAGAAACTCGACGGTGCCGGCATTCGTGTAGTCGCAACCCTTCGCCACCTTCACAGCGGCCTCGCCCATCGCTGTCCGCACGTCGTCGGGCAGGCCCGGCGCGGGCGCCTCCTCGATCAGCTTCTGGTGCCGACGCTGCGCCGAGCAGTCCCTGTCGCCCAGGTAGACGACGTTGCCATGGGAGTCGGCCAGAATCTGGATCTCGATGTGGCGCGGCGCCGTCAGGTAGCGCTCCATGTAGATCTCGTCACGGGCGAAGTAGGCGAGGGCTTCGCGCTGGGCCGACTCGATGGCGTCGGCAATGGCGGCCTCGTCGGCCACCACCTTCATGCCCCGGCCGCCGCCGCCGTACGCCGCCTTGATGGCGATCGGATAGCCGTGCTCGGCGCCGAAGGCACGCACCTGGTCCGGATCGGTGATGAACTCGGTCGTGCCGGGAACGCCAAGCACGCCGACGGCTTCGGCGGCCAGCCGGGCGCTGATCTTGTCGCCCATCACCTCGATCGCCTCCGGCGGCGGGCCGATGAACGTCACGCCACGCTCGGTGATAGCCCGTGCGAAGTCGGCGTTCTCGGAGAAGAACCCGTAGCCGGGGTGCACTGCGTCGGCGCCGCTGCGCTCGATTACACCCATGATCGCCTCGACGTCCAGGTAGCTCTCGGCGGCCGTCTGGCCCCCCAGGGCGTAGGCCTCGTCGGCCAGACGAGTGTGCAGGGCATCACGATCCAGGTCGGAGTAGACGGCGACCGTGGCCACCCCCTGCTCACGACACGCCCGGATGATCCGGACGGCGATCTCGCCTCGATTTGCGATCAGAACCTTGTTGAACACGGCCTTATGGTTACCCGAATGGCACCTGTTTCGCACAACCCACCCGGTAGGCGGCCGTTCCGTGCGCCGGGTGGTACGCGGTTCGGATCTGTTCGGCACGTGACGGTGACGGGTTCCACCAACGCCGACCTTGTCGCCGGTGCCGTCGTCGCGTCGGACGGTTCTGTGCTGGTCGCCGACCACCAGACGACCGGACGGGGGCGCCTGGACCGTCGCTGGGACGCCCCACCGGCCACCAACCTGCTCTTCTCGGTCCTGCTACGGCCCACCTGGAACCCGGATCGCCACCCGCTGGTCACCACCACCCTCGCCGTGGCCACCGTCGACGCCCTCGCCACCCTCGGCGTGCTGGCAGCCGTGAAGTGGCCCAACGACGTGCTGCTCGTGGATGGAACCGCCCCCGGCAAGGTCGCCGGCATCCTCGCCGAACTGGTCGCCGGAAGGCCGGCTGGTGGTGGACCGGCTGGTGGTGGGCCTGTTCCTGATGGGCCTGTTCCTGATGGGCCTTGTGGAGCCGGGTCGTCTCCCGGTGGGTCCGGCGGTCGGCCAGATGGAACACCTGGCGCCGGATCGGTGGCGATCGTGGTCGGCATGGGCGTCAACGTCGGCTGGCCTGCTCTCAGCGACGACGCCCCACCCGGTGCCACGTCGCTGGCGGCCGCCGGCCACAGGATCGACCGTGCAGAACTGTTGAAGACCGTCCTGGCCCGGTTCGAGGCCCGCCTCACCGACCTGGAGGCCCCCGACGGCCGCGAACTCCTCCGTCGCGCCCACCTGGAGCATTCGGCCACCGTTGGAGGCGAGGTCCGGGTCGACATGGCGGACGGCCCGGTCACCGGCACGGCAGTCGACCTGGCACTGGACGGTTCGCTGCTGGTCGACTCCGGGGACGGCCCGGTGGCGTTTCGGGCCGGCGACGTCGTCCACCTGCGCCCAGCCTGACCGGCGGGCCCCGGCTACGGGTCGGTGGTCCGGGAGACCAGGTCGGCGAAGGCCGCCATCAGCCCGGCGGTCACCGGCCCGGGCGCAGCCGGCAACTCCACCGCGTCGACAGCCGAGATCGGGCTGACGTCACGCGTCGACGACGTCAGGAACGCCTCGTCAGCCGTGGCGAACCCGGCCGGGTCTATGTCGCGCTCCACCACGTCGGCCAACTCCATCACCAGCTCGCGTGTCACCCCCGCCAGACAACCCGACGAGAGTGGGGGAGTGACCAACACGTTTTCCACCACCAGGAACACGTTCGTACCGGTGCCCTCGCACAGGTCGCCGGCAGTGTTGGCGAACAGCGCCTCGCTGCACCCGACCCGCTTGGCGGTCGTCAACGCCAACACGTTCTCGGCGTACGACGTGGTCTTCAACCCCACCAGGGGACCGTGCTCGTTGCGTGCCCACGGCACCAGGTGGACGCGTTCGGCCGCCGGCCACACATTGCCAGGCCCCGAGGCCACCACGAGCGTCCCCGGGCCGTCGCCCCGGCCCGACCCCCACGGGCCGGCACCACTCGACCACGTGATCCGCAGCAGCCCGGCTGACGGGTCGGCGGCCAGCACCTCGTGAATAGCGGCACGGATGAGGTCCTCGTCCGGATCCTCCAACCCCAGCCCGGCCGCCGAGCGGTCCAGGCGCCGCAGATGGCGGCTCAGGGCGAAGGCGGCACCGTCGACGATCCTCATCGTCTCGAACACGCCGTCGCCGACCACCACGGCGTGGTCGTCGGCCCTCACGGTGGCGGTACCCGGTTCGACGAGCCGGCCGTTGACCCAGCAGGCGCCGACGGCGACAGATGACCCTTCTTCGACCATCCGCGCAGGCTAGGTCGTGGGTGCCACGTGTTGTCGGCGCAACAACAGACCCCCGGTCAGGGATCGCCGCTGATGGGACCGGGCCTGGCGTCTGCCACGACGTCGGAAACCAGGCCGCCGGCCCGGCCCGGTACGGCTGGGGCGCGCCCGGGGCGTCGGAGGCGCGCTGGTACGATCCCCGGCGTGACAGAGCGACTGCCGGCGGGTCTACGGCGGTCGTGGCCCCAGAGGCTGGTGATCCTCTCCAGCCTCCTGTTCTCGATCGGAATGCTGGCCGTTGCCGCCCGCCTCGCATCCTTCGAAGACGCTGTCGCCAGCATTGTTCGAATCGAGGTCCCCACCGGCGTCCTGGCCGACGTCTACGAGCCCGACCCGGCGACCAACGCCGACGGTTCGGATGATCCCGACGCCACCGGCAGGTCCGCCGATGATGGCGATGACCGGACCGACAAGCCACTTCCACCCCGCAACTTCCTGCTGATCGGAACCGACGGCGCCATCGGACTCGATGCCGACGATCCGGCTGGCCAGCGTGACCGGACACCCGGTGTTGCACTGGCAGACGCAATCATGTTGCTCCGTCTGGACCCGGGCCTGTCACGCGCATCGCTGGTGTCGCTGCCCCGGGACCTCTACGTGATGATCCACCGCAACGGCGTACCGGTCCGCGAGGAGAAACTGGCCTCGGCCCTGCTGGTCGGCGGCATGGAACTCGGCGCCCCGACGCTCGTCGAGACGGTGACCAACGAGTTCGGCGTGCCGATCCACAACTTCGCCATCATCGACTTCCTGGGCTTCCAGAACATCGTTGACGAGATCGGTGGCGTCTCCCTCTGGTTCCCCTATCCGGCCCGTGACCTCGCATCGGGCCTCTACGTGTCCGAGTCCGGTTGCACACTCTTTGACGGCCGGGCTGCCCTGTCATACGTGAGGAGCCGCAAGCCGGAGTTGTTCATCGACGGTACCTGGCAGCGGGTGGGCGTGTGGAACGACCTGGAGCGGAACCGACGCCAGCAGGACTTCCTGGTACTCGCCATGGAGCGTGTCATCGCCAACGGCGCCCGCTCGGTGATCGTTCGCGACGACCTGATAGAGGCGATCGCCGGAGCCACGATCCTGGATGACCGCCTGACCCTGCGCGACCTGCTGGACCTGGGTGCGGCGTTCGCCGATTTCGACCCGACCGGCCTAGAACGCCACACCCTGCCCGTCTACGACGACGTGGTCGGAACCTCATCGGTGCTGCGCCTCCATCCGGACGCACGGAAGGTCTTCGACGTGTTCCGCGGGATCACGCTGCGCCCCGACGACGTGCCGCTCGACGTGATCGACCGTCGGGGGCCGGTCGATGAGTCGGTCCCGGCGTTCCAGCAGATGTCCTACAAGGGCTTCCCGGTCCGACCGTTGATCGGCGAGGCCGTGCCGGCCACCACCATCCGGTCCTCGCGAGACCGCTTCGACGCAGCCGTCCTGGTTGGTCAGATGGTCACCCCGATGCCCCTCTTCGAGTTTGACGACACCCTCGGCGACCGTGTCGAACTGATCCTCGGGCAGGACTTCGGTTTATTCCTTCTGGCGCCACGGGACCTCGACCAGGTCAGGGCGGTCGCCCAGGCGGCACTGGCTGACCAGGTGGCGCAGGCAGATCAGGCCGACCCGGATGACGACGGCGCCCTCTCCGGCCCGGGCGCAGCAATGGACGAAACTGCCCTGTCCGACCAGCGGGCCCTGCCGGTGTTCGATCCGACATCGGCATCGGCCTCGGTTTCGGCCCCCACGACGGGCGGCGACCCGTCCGCTTCGCCGGTTGCGTTCCGGGCCACCCGCCGGACTCTGCGGATCAAGGCCACGACGTTCGACGGTCGACGTCCTGACGGCAGCCGCTGTCCCTGATCCATGGCCCAGTCCGCCGGCTCACCAGCCGATCCCGGGACCGCCTCGGTCCAGCCTCGGCAGCCTCTCCTACCTGTCCGCACCAGAGCGTGCCGATGAGTAGTCCAGTTTCTGACCCGACTACAGGTCCGGTTGCAGGTCCGGCTACGAGCCCGATCCGGGTCGCCCACCTTCTCGAGCAGTGCTGGCATCGGGTCCCCGGGGGGACCGCCGTCGCCGCAGTCGGTCTGGCACGCGCCCTGCACGCCCGCTCCGACGTCGAGGTCACCGGCTTCAGAGCGCACCACCGGGCCGGCCCGCCAGACCATCTCGACGCCGGGGTGCCGACGGTCGCATCCCGCCTGCCCCGCTCTGTGCTCTACGAGTCGTGGCACCGCCTTCGCCGACCGGTGGTGGATCGTCTGGTCGGCCATCCCGATCTCGTCCACGCCACCGGGGGAGCGGTGCCTGCCACCGGCCTACCGCTGGTGGCGACCATCCATGATCTGGCGTGGCGCTACCACCCCCAGGCGGCCACCCAGCGGGGCCGTCGCATGTTCGAGGCCTGGCTGTCCGATGCCAGACGAGCCGACCGGGTGGTCTGCCCATCGGAGGCCACCCGGCTCGACCTGCTCCGGGCCGGGTTCGCCGACAACCAGGTGGTGGTGGTTCCACTGGGTGCGGACCCTGTGGCCGCTGCACCGGACCGGGCCGCCGAACTCAGGGCCCGGCACGGCCTGGACGGACCTGTGGTCCTCTGGGTGGGAACCGTGGAGCCCCGCAAGAACCTCCCCGTGCTGGCCAGCGCCCTGGCTTCGCTGGACCTCGATGGCCTGACCCTGGTGGTGGTCGGCCCGACAGGGTGGCGTGAGGACCTGGCGGCGGCCATAGCGCCACTGGGCGACCGGGTTGTCGTGACCGGTCCGGTGGACGAGGCCACCAAGCACGCCTGGTTCGACGCTGCTGACATGTTCTGCTTTCCCAGCCTGCTTGAGGGCTTCGGGCTCCCGGTGCTGGAGGCAATGGGCCACGGCACGCCGGTCGTCACCTCGGCCGGCACGGCGACCGAAGGGGTTGTGGGTGATGCCGGCCTGACGGTGGACCCGACTGACGTGGACGGCCTTGCCGATGCGGTGCGCCGCGTGCTCGGAGATTCCGACCTGGCCGCCCGCCTGGGTGCCGCCGGGCGTTTCAGGGCCGCAACCATGACCTGGGCAGCCACCGCCGAAACGACCGTGGGCGTCTACCGGGAGGTCCTGGGCCGATGACCCGCCTTGCCGTGAACCTCCTGTCGCTGGTGCCCGGCGAAGTCGGCGGGGCCGAGGAGTACGCCGTGCGCACTCTCGCCGCGTACGGCCGCCACGGCCCTGCAGACCTCCGGCCGGTCATCTACCTCTCCCAGGCGGCACTCGATGCCCACCCTGACCTGGGCCGGGCCTTCGACGTGGAGGTCCACCCCGGGGACGGTCGTAGCCGTCCCCGACGGATCCTCGTCGAGTCCACCTGGCTGGCTCGTCGGACCAACTCAATGGCCGTCCACCACTTCGGCGGCCGGATACCGGCCCGCAGCGGTAAGCCGGTGGCCGTCACCGTGCATGACCTCCAACCGCTCGACCAGCCGCTCAACTTTTCGCTCATCAAACGCCGCTACCTGGGATGGGCGCTGCCCCGCTCGGTTCGCCGGGCCGACCTGGTCGTGGCCATCGGCGACCACGTGGGTCGTCAGGTGGTCGAGCGCCTGGGCGTGGATCCGGACCGGGTAGTCGTCGTTCCGATCGGCGCTGAGTCGGTCGCCGCCGGTCCGGCTGATCCATCGGACCCGCCCACGATCATGTACCCGGCGGTCACCCACCCCCACAAGAACCACCTGATGCTGGTCGAGGCGTTCACCCGTCTGGCCGACCACCATCTGAGCGCACGCCTGGTGCTGACCGGCGGGCTGGGCACCGCCGAGGCCAAGGTGGCCAACGCCGTAGCGGCCAGTCGTCACGGCGACCGGATCACCCGGACAGGTCGTATCCCGGCCGACGAACTGGCCGCCCGCCTCGCAACCGCCACCCTGGTGGCCTTCCCGTCCACCTACGAGGGATTTGGGATTCCGGTACTGGAGGCCATGGCAGCCGGCGTGCCCGTGCTCGTGGCCCGTGGCACGCCAGCGGCCGACCTGGTGCCGGACCCTTCCGGGGATCAGGCGGCTGTGCTGGACTCGAACGACCCGCAGGCCTGGGCCGACAACCTGAGCCGGGTCCTCGACGACCGGGCCCACCGGACGAGTCTGGCCATCCATGGGCTTACGGTGGCTGCCGACCACTCCTGGGAGGCTTCGGCGGCTGCCCTGGAACACGCCTGGCGGAGACTCCTCGCCGGGTCGGTGCACGGATCAACAGGACCGGGGTCCGCACCGCCGACCGGGTCAAGGGCCTGATCGTGCGACTCCTCGTCATCACGCCACACCTGCTGCCCGACACCGCCCCGACCGGTGTCGTGGTGTCGGCCATCGTGGACCATCTGGGTGGACTGGGCCACGAGGTGCACGTCGTCACCTCGCTGCCCTGGTACGCCGACCATCGGATCGTGGATGGTTGGCGGGGTCGACCGTTCCGGCGGGGGCGGCACGACGCAGCGACCGTGGTGCGTCTCCACCCGTTCCCGACCGACAAGTCGAACCTGGCTGCCCGGGCGCTCGGATTCATCGGCTTCACCGGCCTCGCCACCATGGCGGGTCTGACCGCCCGTGGACCGTTCGACGGCGTCATAGCCGTATCACCACCCCTCACCCTCGGGCTGGCGGGCTGGCTGGTGGCGCGCAGACACCGCTGTCCGTTGGTATGCAACGTCCAGGACGTGTTCCCCGACGTCGCGATCCAGGTGGGCGCCATCACGTCGCCCCGGGCGATCCGGTTCTTCCGTGTCCTCGAACGCTTCGCCTACCGCCGATCCGACGCCGTCACCGTCCTGTCAGACGACATGGCCGCAAACGTGGCCGCCAAGGTGGCCACCGGGTCTCCTGGCGGCGACCACCAGGTTGCGAGCCACACCCGTCGGTCGCTGGTACGCGTCATCCCCAACTTCGTGGATATTGATGCCATTGGACCCGGAGACCGTGACACCAACTACCGGGTCGAACACGACCTCGGCGACCGCATCGTCGTCATGTACGCCGGGAATCTGGGCCATTCCCAGGCCCTCGACCTCCTCGTGGGCGCCGCTCGACGCCACCATCACCGTCACGATCTCGTCTACGTGGTCAACGGCGGTGGCGTGCGGGCCGACGAGCTCCGTGAGGCAGCCGCCGACCTTGAGAACCTCGTCGTCGTCGGCTACCAGCCGGCCGACCGGGTGCCCGAGGTCCTGGCCACCGCCGACGTGCACGTCGTGCTCCTGAAGGCCGGGCTGGGTGCCTCCAGCGTGCCGTCCAAGACGTACTCGGCAATGGCTGTCGGCCGACCGTTGATCGCCAGCATCGACGAGGGCACCGAGGTGGCCCGGGTCCTGCACGGTGCCGGTGCCGGCCTGGCCGTACCCCCGGATGACCTGGATGCCTTCGTGGCCGCCGTTGAGCGCCTCGCCGACGACCCGGAACTCCGTGCCGCAATGGGTTCCGCCGGACGACGCTGGGTCGAGGAGTGGCGCTCGCCCGCCTCGGTTGGCGCCGCATACGCCGGACTCCTCGAGGAACTCGCCGAGCGGCGTGCCACCCCGCGCCGGAAGTGCTGATCCGACGACGACAGCCATACCGGCGGCGAGCCGATGTGGACCGGCGGGGCCGATGATCCACGTAGGCCCGCCGGTAGCCTCTTGCGCCTATGGCACGTGGAGATTCAGCTAGCAAGGTCGCCCGCGCCGCTCGTGCGGGATCTTCGGGCGGTACCGGTGAGCGACGGAAGATGGGCTTCCCAATGGCGGTCGCCCTCGTCGTCATCCTGGGGTCCCTGCTCGTGGGCTGGGCCCGGAACGACCGTGAGGCCACCTCGGCGCCACGTGTCGGCGACCACTGGCACTCCGCCTACGACATCTACGTCTGCGACGGCTACCGCTCCAAGGTGGTGCTCGAGACCGACCCCAACGGCATCCACAGCCACGGCGACGGCCTGCTCCACATCCACCCGTTCAACAAGCTGGCCTCTGGCAGCGATGCCACGCTCGGCGAGTTCTTCTCCGCCTTCGGTGGCCGCATCGACGACTCGAGCCTGGTGCTAGATACCGGCGAGGAGCTGGTTGAGGGTGCGGACTGTGGCGGTCAGCCGATGGTGCTCAAGGTCGCCCGGTTCGACGCCGATGACATGGAACGTGATCCCGAGATCGTGACCGAGGATCTGGATGGCGTCCGGTTCCTCAAGAACCGTGAGGCGTTCACCATTGCCATGGTGCCAGCTGACGTCGATCCGCCAGCCCCGCGTTCAGAGCGGCTCACGTTCCTGGACGTGGTGAACCCGCGGGCCCTCACCTCGGATCCGTCGGCCCCGGCGCCCACCACCGGCGGGTAGCGCTCCCGGGCCGTGCAGGCCATCGTCCTGGTCGGGGGATTCGGAACCCGGCTCCACCCGCTCACCCGGAACGTTCCGAAGCAGATGCTTCCGGTCGTGGATCGGCCGATGATCGAACACGTAGTGGCCCATCTGGCCGCCCATGGCGTGACACGGGTCGTCCTGTCGCTGGGCTTTCGGCCGGAGGCGTTCTCCGATGCCTACCCGGACGGCATCTGTGCCGGTATCCCGGTCCACTACGCCGTCGAGCCGGAGCCCCTGGATACCGCCGGTGCAGTGCGCTTCGCCGCCCTCGCTGCCGGCATCAGACCCGGCAATGAGTCCGCCAGCAGCGCCGGTTCAGCCGATGATGTCTCCGACACGTTCCTGGTTCTGAACGGCGACGTGCTGACAGACCTGAACGTCACCGCCATGGTGGCAGGCCATCGGGCAGCCGGTGCCGAGGCGACGCTTGCTCTCACCGAGGTCGATGATCCATCGCGCTACGGCGTGGTCCCCACCGATGCTGAGGGTCGTGTTCTCGGCTTCGTCGAGAAGCCCGACGCCGGCTCGGAACCGTCCCGCTGGATCAACGCCGGCACCTACGTGCTCGAGCCGTCGATCCTGGAGCGCATCCCGGCCGGTCGTCGTGTGTCCATCGAGCGTGAGGTCTTCCCGGCAATGGCCGCAGAAGGCAGCCTGCACGCCGTGCAGTCCGACGCCTACTGGATCGATGCCGGCACTCCCGAGGCCTACATCAGGGCGCAACTCGACCTGGTCGACGGCACGCGTGGAGATCTTCCGGCCGCCCACCCGTCGTCCACGGTGGACCCGTCGGCAGACGTCCAACGATCGATCGTCATGGCGGGGGCGACCGTCGGGCCGGGCGCCCACCTGCTCAACTCCATAGTCATGGACGCTGCGACGGTTGGAGCAGGTGCGATGGTTGCCCACTCCATAGTCGGCCCCGGTGCCCACGTCGGCGAAGGGGCATCGCTCACCGACCTGACGGTCATCGGAGAGAGCGAGTCGGTGGGTGCCGGTATCGAACTGATCGGTGCCCGGGTCCCGGGGGACTCCTGACATGGCAGTCCTCGTCACCGGCGGAGCCGGCTACATCGGAAGCCACACCGCCGTGGTGCTCCACGAGGCCGGTCGTGACGTGGTCGTGCTGGACGACCTCTCCAACTCGTCGATGGCTGCCGTCGAAGCCCTACGGGTCCTGACCCGGCCCGACCTCCCGTTCATTGAGGCCGATGCCGCCGACGTGGATGCCGTCGGACGGGCAATCGTCGACCACGGGATCGACGAGGTCATCCATTTCGCTGCCTTCAAGTCGGTCAGCGGGTCGATTGTCGACCCCGACGGCTACCACCGCAACAACGTCGGCTCGACGACCGGCGTGGTCGAAGCCATGCGCCGCCACGGTGTGTCACGGATGGTCTTCTCATCGTCGTGCACCGTCTACGGCGAGCCGACCGACCTGCCGGTCACCGAGGACTCTCCGATCAGCGCCTCCAACCCGTACGGAGCGACCAAGGTGGCCTGCGAGGAGTTGCTGGCCGCCGAAGCCGCCGCCGGCGGGCTGGACGTACTCCTGCTGCGGTACTTCAACCCGGTCGGAGCGCACCCGGGTGGGAACCTGGGCGAGGACCCGCGTGGCACCCCGGACAACCTCGTGCCGTACCTCATGCAGGTGGCGGTCGGCCGGCGTGAGAGCCTCTCGGTGTTCGGCGACGACTACGACACGCCGGACGGTTCGGCGCACTAATGCTCACGACCTGGGAGTTTCAAGAATGTCATTCGGAACATCTTGTATCAAGCCTGATTGTCGG
>JAAZXC010000064.1 GCA_014240365.1 Acidimicrobiales bacterium
CTTCGCCACCTTCGCCAATGGTGGGATTCGTCTCTCACCCAATGTCGTCTCCCGGGTGGTGGAACGAGACGGCACGGTGGTGCGCCAGTTCGGCCCGCGGGCCCTCTCCGAGGTGGCGATCGATCCCGGCTTCAGGGAGCGTGTCCTCGAGGGCCTCACCGGCGTGACCGCAGACGAGGAGGGCACCGCCTACTGGGCGTTCAACTCACTGGCCACCGGCGGTGCCTATTTTCCCCTGGAGACGTATCCGGTTGCCGGCAAGACAGGCACGGCGGAGGTCCGTGGCAAGGCGGACACCTCCCTGTTCGCCGCTTTCGGGCCGGTACTCGAGCCCACGCTTGCAATAGTCGCCATCCTGGAGGAGGCGGGATTCGGCAGCTCGGTTGCCGCCCCGCTCGTTGCCAGGATCATGGAGAAGGTGGTCGAGGGGACCGTGCCGGAAGCGCCGCTGGCTTCCGTCCGGTATGCCCGCTCAGTGGCGCTCCCGCTCTGCCTCGAGTGGCACGAGTGGAGGTCTGGCAACACCCTGGATCGCCTCGATGCAGCCGACACCTCTTCGACCGCCACGGGTGGCCCATCGCTGGATGCCTCGGGAACCGTGAGGGTGAGGGGCGTACGGGTGGACTGCGAGAGCCTCCTGGATGACGTCATGGCGGTCTTCGGCAGCGTCCTCGAAGCCGGGGCGAATGGCTGATGGTCGACCTCCGTAGGCCCGACTACGACCGGCCCCGTGTGCTGCGCCACGTGGACCTGGCCCTTCCCTCCCTTGCCATCGCGGTTGCCCTCATCGGGGTGGTCATGGTCTATTCGGCCACGCGTGGCCCGGCCACCGAAATCAGGCCGGCCGAGACGTTCCACCTGGTTCGCCAGGCAAGGTTGGCTGGTCTCGGGGTGGTCGCCATGGTGCTGGCAAGTTGGTTCGGCCACCGACGCCTGCATCGCTTTGTGCCACTTGTGTACGTGAGCATGCTCTGTGTGCTCGGGGCGGTCCTGGTCGTGGGGATCGAGGTGAAGGGAGCCAGGGCATGGTTCCAGTTCGGCGGAATCCAGTTCCAGCCCTCTGAGCTCGGCAAGGTGGTCCTGCTCTTGGCGTTGGCGGCGTGGCTGGCCCGCGACGATGAGCCATCAGCGCCGCGGGTGGTGGTGGCTGTGCTCCTCGTGGCGGTGCCGGTGGGCCTCATCATTCTCCAGCCGGACCTCGGAACCGTGCTGGTCTACGGGGCGATCGCTGCGGGCATGGCGCTCGTGGCCGGGGTGAAGGGTCGCCACCTGTTCATCCTCGGCCTGCTCCTCGTGACCGGCCTGGTGGGGGTACTCCAGTCGGACGTTCTCGAGGAGTACCAGGTGCGGCGTTTGCTGGTATTCGTGGACGACGAGTCAGATACCACCGCCAGCTACAACCTCGAGCAGGCCCAGGTGGCCATTGGCAACGGTGGTCTCACGGGTCGGGGCCTCTTCCAGGGCACCCAGAACAACTCCGCTCTGGTGCCCGAACAGCAGACTGACTTCATCTTCACCGTGGTCGCCGAGGAGACCGGTTTCGTCGGAGGGGCGGTCCTCCTGGGCCTCTTCGGCTTTCTCCTGCTGCGGATCTGGCGAATAGGGCAGATGGCCGATGACCGATTCGGACTTCTGGTCTCGGCGGGCGTCTTCTCGATGCTGCTCTTCCAGGTATTCCAGAGCGTCGGCATGGCTACCGGCATCATGCCCATCACCGGTATTCCGTTTCCGCTCGTGAGCTATGGAGGTTCCTCCCTCGTTACGACGTTCGTTTCGATAGGCCTCGTCCAGAGTGTCCACATGCGCCGTCATGAGCGTCAGGCGCGGGCATGAACTGCGGGGGAGTCCTGACGGCGCCGATCCTCAGGCGGGTCGGTACGCTGGTCACATCATGAGTTCGCTCTGGTCCGAACTCGAACGTGTCCTGGCCGAGGTACAGAAGCCGGCCCGCTACATCGGATGTGAGGACGGGATGACCGTCCCGGCCCAGCACCACGACGCGGTGGCCTGGCTCCTCCTCTACCCGGACACCTACGCGGTAGGCCTTCCCAATCAGGGTCTCCAGATCCTGTACGAGATCCTGAATGAACGGCCCGACGCCGAGGCCGAGCGGAGCTACGCGCCATGGACCGACATGGCCGAGGTGCTTCGCCGCGAGGGCCTTCCGTTGTTCTCCGTGGACACCCACAGGCCCGCCTCCGAGGTCGACATCCTGGCCTTCAACCTGGCAGCGGAGCTCGTGTACACAAACGTCCTGGAGTGCCTGGACCTGGCAGGAATGCCGGTTCGTGCTGCGGATCGCGGTCCTGAACACCCGCTTGTCCTCGTCGGCGGGCACTGCTCCTACAACCCTGAGCCAATGGCCGACTTCGTGGACGCAGCGGTCCTCGGAGATGGTGAAGAGGTGGTCGGAGAGATCACCGAGGTCGTGGCTGCATGGAAGGCCTCCGGGTCGGGCTCTAAGGCGGAACTGCTGCGTGTCCTCTCCGGAGTCACCGGGGTCTACGTGCCCTCGTTGTACCGGGCGGAGTTCGACGGCGATCGGCTGTCGGGCATCGTGCCGATCGACGATGCCCCGCCGGTGGTGGAGAAGCGCACTGTCGCGGATCTGGCTGACTGGCCGTATCCGAAGAACCAGCTGGTGCCGCTCACCGAGGTGATCCACGATCGACTCAACGTCGAGGTGTTCCGGGGTTGCACCCGGGGTTGCCGCTTCTGCCAGGCGGGGATGATCACGCGCCCGGTACGTGAGCGCCCTGCCGAACAGGTCCGGACAATGGTGGCTGAGGGGCTTCGACGGACCGGTTACGACGAGGTCTCGCTCACCTCTCTGAGTACGGCCGACTTCAGCGGGATCCAGGAGGTTGTCACTGCCGCTATCGCAGATGATGCGTGCGGCCAGGTCTCCGTCTCGCTGCCCAGCCTCCGGGTGGATGCCTTCACCGTGGGGATCGCCGCAGAGCTCCAGAAGGCCCGCCGCACCGGACTCACCTTCGCTCCTGAGGCCGGAACATGGCGGATGCGCCAGGTAATCAACAAGCTCATCAGCGAAGAGGACCTGTACTCGGCCGTCGAGTCTGCCTACTCGCAGGGCTGGCGGCGGGTGAAGCTGTACTTCATGACAGGCCTTCCGACGGAGACCGACGAGGACACCCTGGCGATCCTGGAGCTGGCCCGCAAGTGCATCGAGGTCGGGCGACGCCACCAGCGCAGCCCGTCGGTGACGGTGTCGGTCGGTGGCTTCGTGCCCAAGCCGTTCACGCCCTTCCAGTGGTTCGGCCAGAACACCGAGGACGAACTGCGCCGCAAGGTTGGACTGCTGCGTGACGAGTTGAAGCGCCAGCCGAAGGTCTACCGGGGAGTGCAGTTGAAGTGGCACGACGCCCGGGCCTCGGTCGTCGAGGGGATGATGAGTCGTGGTGACCGTCGTCTCGGGCGGGTCATCGAGGACGTGTGGCGGGCCGGCGGGGTGTTCCAGGAGTGGGGCGAGCACTTCGACATCAGTCTGTGGGAGACCGCCATGGAAACCCACGGCATGACCTTCGAGGACCTCGTGTACCGGCACCGGACCAGCGAGGAGGCGCTCCCGTGGGACCACCTCTCGGCGGGCCTCCACAAGGACTTCCTGTGGCAGGACTGGCGCGACGCCCTTGACGAGTTGGGGCTTGAGGACTGCCGTTGGATTCCCTGCTACGACTGCGGGGCCTGCACAGGCTTCGGGATCGAACACGTCGTGGCATCGGCTGTGCCGCCGGCCGGCGGTAGCCAGGGGACCGGACAGGACCGCAGCACCGGCGGCGAGGTGCCGGTGTCGTTGATGGCGCGTCCCGTAACGGGCCAGGACTCCGAGATGGTGGTGGCGTGATGCGCCTCCGTGTCCGGTACTCCAAGAAGGGCAAGGTGCGCTTCACCAGCCACCGGGACGTCGCCCGGATCTGGGAACGGGCGCTGCGTCGTGTGGGCCTGCCAATGGCCTACAGCCAGGGTTTCTCACCTCGCCCGAAGATGTCATTCGGGTTGGCCCTCTCGACCGGGCACGAGTCGGAGGCCGAGTTCCTGGAACTCGAACTCTCCGAGGATGAGGAGGGTGAGGCCATCGACTGGAACACGGAGCGATTCGTGGACCTGGCGGAGCGCCTCACCGGGGCGTTGCCCGTGGGGCTGGACGTTGTCGCCATAGCTCCGGTGGAGAAGGGCGATTCGCTACAGCAGGCCGTCACGTCGTGCACCTGGTCAATCGAGGTGGACGGCATGGATATGGAACGGATGAATGCGTGGGTGGCCGACGTGCTGACCCGCGATGAGATCGTCGTCGAGCGTGAACGCAAGGGCAAGCCGGTGGTCGAAGACCTCCGACCCCATGTTCTGGCGCTCGACGTCACCGGGGCCACGGAAACCGGGGTTCGGCTGTTGGCCGACCTTGGGACCCAACCCCGAGCACTCAGGCCCGGCGAGTTGTTGGCGGCGTTGGATCCGCCGCTGAAGGCCGGAACTGTGTGCAGGATGCACCAATGGATGTCGCAGGGAGACGATCGCGAGGAGCCGTTGACGGCCCCGGTCACCCCTGCCCCGTCGGCCTCGGTGCCGGCGTGATGAGAAGGGAAACTAGATATGTCCGAGAATACGGGCAACGAAACACGATCCGATACGGGTCGTATGGACACGACCAGTTCAGGGGCCGCTGAGGTTCCCGGCGCTCCGAGGGTGGGCGACAGTCGGCCATCACCGGATGGTGGCTCGAAGCCACAGATCGGTGACAGCCGTCCGGCTCCTCAGATCGGCGATAGTCGTCCCGGTGGGGACGGCGGTGGCGGTCAGGACCAGCCCGGCTCGGGTGGTGGACGCAAACGCCGACGCAGGCGTGGCGGCCGCGGCCGATCCGGTGGTGGTGAGGGTGGGTCCCCAGGTGAGGGCCGCCGTGACCAGGGGCGCCGCCAGGGACAGGACAACCGTCCCGTGGAGGCGATAACCGACGACGCCCCGCTGGAGCTCGACGAGGACACCCTCAAGCGTCGCCGCGGTCGTGAACGCCGCGGCGTACCCATTGGCCGCTACCTCATGTGCGTCAGCGTGAGCGGTGGTGTCACACAGATTGCGGTCATGGAGGGTCGACAGCTCATCGAGCACTACCTGTCGCGTCCGGCTGACGATGCCAGCGAGATCCATGGAAACGTCTACCTCTCGAAGGTCCAGAACGTCCTCCCGGGCATGGAGGCGGCCTTTGTCGACATCGGTACCCCGAAGAACGCCGTGCTCTACCGGGGCGACATCCAGTATTCGGACTCCGACTTCGACGGCAAGGGCAGGCCGCGCATCGAGCAGGTGCTCAGGGCGCGCCAGACAATCATCGCCCAGGTCACCAAGAATCCGATTGCGCACAAGGGCGCCCGGTTGACCCAGGAGGTCTCCCTCCCGGGGAGGTTCGTCGTGCTGGTTCCCAACAGCTCGACCTTCGGAATCTCGAAGCGTCTACCCGACTCGGAACGCAAGCGCCTTCGGTCGATTCTGGATGGGGTCAAGCCCAAGCAGCACGGCATCATCGTGCGCACCGCAGCGGAGAACATCACCGCCGAGGAGGTCGAACGCGACGTCCGTCGGCTCCTCACGCAGTGGGACGAGATCGAGGCCCTGGCGAAGCGCTCGCAGTCGCCGAGCCTGCTCTACAGGGAGCCGGAGATGGCCTTCCGGTTCATCCGCGAGGAGTTCAACAAGGACTTCCGTGGAGTCGTCATCGACGATGTCGACATGTACGAACGGGTACGCACCTATGTGGAGAGCGTAAACCCGGCTCTGGTGTCACGCATCTCGTACCACGACCCCGAGACCGAAACGCTTCCGCTGTTCGAGCGGCACCACGTGCACGAGCAGCTCCGCAAGGCACTGGACAGCAAGGTCTGGCTGCCTTCCGGCGGCTCGCTCATCATCGAGCACACCGAGGCCCTGACGGTGATCGATGTGAACACCGGCAAGAACGTCGGTAGGTCCAGCCTCGAAGAGACCGTGTTCAGGAACAACCTGGAGGCCGCCGAGGAGACTGCCCGGCAGCTCAGGCTGCGGGACATCGGCGGCATCATCGTGATCGACTTCGTCGACATGGAGGTGAGGGCCAACCGGGAGGCTGTGGCAACCACATTGCGCCACGCCCTGGCCCGGGACAAGACGAGGACGCAGGTATTCGACATCTCCGAGCTGGGCCTCGTCGAGATGACCCGGAAGCGCATAGGTGAAGGCCTGCTGGAGTCGTTCAGTACGGCCTGCGCCGACTGCTCCGGCAGCGGGCGGATCCTGGATGACGAACTGCTGGCCGGTTCCGGCCGGGCAGGGCAGCGTTGAACGAACTGACATCGGGCCAGAGGGCCGATCAGTGGGCGTCAGTCACACCGAGTGTTTGTGGTGGGCGGTGGCGCCACAGGCGGGCCCGGATATCGTGAGGACACTATGTACGCAGTAATCGCCACAGGCGGAAAGCAGTATCGGGTCGAGGAGGGCCAGCGCGTCGTCGTTGAGCGTCTTGGCGCCGTCGACACCGAGGTCCAGTTGACAACCGTGATGGTCGTTGACGGTGACGAGGTGCTCGCCACCCCTGAGGACCTCGCAGGTGCCAACGTCTCGGCCCGCATCGTGGCCGACGTGAAGGGCCCCAAGATCAGGGCTTTCACCTACAAGAACAAGACCAACCAGCGTCGTCGGTGGGGACACCGCCAGCATCTGGCAGAGATTGAGATCACCGGGATCACAAGGGGCTGAGGGCATGTCAAAGACCAAGGGCGGCGGTTCAAGCCGCAACGGCAGGGATTCCAACTCACAGCGTCTCGGCGTCAAGGTCTATGACGGTGGTCGCGTGACCGCCGGCAGCATCATCATGCGGCAGCGTGGCACCAAGATCCATCCCGGATCGAACGTGGGCCGCGGCAAGGACGACACCCTGTTCGCAACCGCTTACGGCGTCGTCAAGTTCGGTAGCCGCGCCGGTCGCAAGCTGGTGGACATCCTCACCGACTGAGACGTCCCTCAGGATTATTCCTGGTGGCTGTCAAGATTGACAGTCAGGCCTTATCTTCTGCTGAAGAAATCTCGTATCACGTTCTCGGACGACAAACCGGATATCTCGACGCCGGGATGTATCCACCCGCTGGCGTTGGTATCTAAGCAGAGGCCGTCGATCGGCGAGGTCAGGAAGACATGCCGAGTGCCGCGGGGAGTCGATCGACCTCCCAGTCCAGGAGTCGCATGGCGCTCCTGCAGGCGTAGCGGTCAGTCATACCGCTGACGTGCCGGACCGCGGCGAGTCGCACCGCGTCGCTGCCCGAGGCGTCCAGTTCCGGGAGCGCATCTGATGGCAGGTCCGTGGGTTCTGCCGTGAAGTGGTCCACGAGGGCCTGCAGCAGGCCGATCACCCTCGCGGCCTGGTCCAGCGATTCCGGCCGGAGGTATATCCGCTCGTAGTCGAAGCTCCGGAAGGCGCTGAGGGCATCGGCCATGTCTGCATCCATGCCGATGCGACCGCACTGCGCCGATGCCGTCACCACGCTTCCTATGAAGGCCCCCAACTGCTCCCGACGACTCGTGCCACATCGGTCCCGGACCAACTCGGGGAGCTCGTGTGCAGCGACGATCCCGGTGTGCTCGGCGTCCTCGAAGTCATGGCAGACGTAGGCGATCCTGTCGGCCCAGCTCACGACCTCACCCTCGGGAGTGGAAGGGGCGGGGAGCGACCAGGAATGGTTCCGAATGCCGTCAAGGGTCTCGCTGCAGAGGTTCAGCGGCGCCAGCGTGACGTCGGCTCCCCAACGGGCGTGGTCGTAGCCGCCATCGACGTACGGGCTGAGTGCATCCTCACTGGCATGTCCGCCGGGCCCATGCCCGCAGTCGTGGCCCAGGGCAATGGCCTCGGCGAGGGGCACGTTCAGGCCGAGGCTCGATGCGATGGCCCGTGCAACCTGGGCCACTTCGAGGGCGTGGGTGAGTCGGGACCGCTGGTGGTCCTCGGGGAATACGAAGACCTGGGTCTTCCCGGCCAGGCGCCGGAACGCGGTGGCATGCAGGATCCGGTCGCGGTCACGCTCGAAACAGGTCCGTAGCGGGTCGGGTTCCTCTGCGACGTGGCGATCTCCGGCACCGTCGGCCCGGGTGGCGCCGTCGGCCAGAGCCACCTCGGTGTGGCCTTCCCGGTCGATGCGGCCAATGGGTGCAGCGACAGTGATGGCAGCGTGGCTGTCGCTGTGCGCCGTCCGGAGGCTCAGTTCGCCATGACCGTCCATCGTCGATGCCCATGTCGCGGCCCGTTCGGTCTGGTCGGGCCCGCTGGTCGGGTGGTTCTGGTCCTGCACCGGCCCACCCTAGAGAGGCTGGAAGTCCAACGGGCCGGGCCAATGGTCTCAGTAGGCTCTCGTCCATGTCCCAGTTCGTCGACGAATGCGGGCTCAACGTGCGCGGCGGCGACGGAGGGGCGGGATCCGTGTCGTTCCGTAGGGAGGCCCACGTTCCCAAGGGCGGACCTGATGGCGGTGACGGCGGCGATGGTGGCGGCGTCTGGATGGAGGCCGACCACAACGTCGCATCCCTTCTGTCATTTCGCGATCACCCCCATAGGCGTGCAGGTAGCGGCACCCACGGGTCGGGTGCCAAGCGCCACGGACGGGCAGCTGACGACCTGATCGTGAAGGTCCCCGAGGGGACCACGGTGCACGACCTGCACACGGGCGAGCTTCTCGCTGACCTGGTCAACCACGGTGATCGTTGGCTGGCTGCCGAGGCGGGCCATGGCGGCCGTGGCAATGCGAAGTTCCTGAGCAACAGACGCCGGGCGCCGTCCTTTGCCGAGCAGGGCGAGGAGGGTGAGGAGCGGTGGCTGCGCCTCGAGTTGCGGCTCATGGCCGATGTGGCTCTCGTGGGATACCCCAACGTCGGCAAGAGCACCCTTATCTCCAGGATCTCGGCGGCCAAGCCCCGGATAGCCGACTACCCCTTCACGACGCTGGAACCCAACCTCGGGGTGGTCCAGCCTGACGGGCGACCCGAGTTCGTGGTTGCCGACATCCCCGGTCTCATCGAGGGTGCCAGCGAGGGGAAGGGACTCGGCCACAGGTTCCTACGCCACATCGAACGTGCCCACGTGCTCCTGGTGATGATCGACCTGGCACCCACCGCCATGGAGACGCCTGAGCGCCAGCTCGATGTGCTGCTCGGGGAGCTGGGTGCGTACCGGCCGGAACTGCTGGATCGACCGCGCCTGACCGTGGGATCGCGGTCCGACGTGGCCGAACCGGACGTGGTCTTTGATGGCGAGAGGATCTCGTCGATGACCGGCGTGGGTCTGGACCCGCTTGTGCACGGTCTGGTGGACCTGGTCGTGGAGGCCAGGGAGATTCCGCCGGAGGGGCCGGCCGTGGTGGTCCACAGGCCCGTCACGGAAGACGTGAACGTCGTGCGCGGCGAGGACGGGACCTGGGAGGTCACGGACCGGAGGGTGGCGCGCGTGGCGAACCTGAACGACCTGACCAACCACGACGCGCTCTACTACCTGCAGGATCGCCTGAAGCGAATGGGCGTGGACAGGGCACTCAAGCGGGCCGGGGTGCGTGACGGCGAACCTGTGCGTATCGGCCGGCTCGCGTTCACCTACGAAGAGGACTGATGGCACGCCGGAGCGACACCGCTGTCGTGAAGATCGGGACCTCGTCGATAACTGATGACGAGGGCGTCATCGACCGTTCCATGGTCGCCAAGCTCTGTGACGAGGTGGCGGCCCTGCGTTCCACGGGCAGGCGCGTCGTGGTGGTCACCTCCGGTGCAATAGCCGCAGGCCTCCCGGAGCTGGGTCTCGGTGGGTCCAGTCGCCCCAGGGACCCGGTGACCCTCCAGGCGGTGTCAGCCGTCGGGCAGGGTGCTCTCATACGCACCTACCGCGAGGAACTGGGTCGTCATGGGCTCGTCGCAGGCCAGGTCCTGCTGGCCCCGCTGGACTTCTTCGTGCGGGCCCAGTACCTGCACGCCCGGGGGACCCTGAACCGTCTGCTGGAACTCGGCGTGGTACCGGTGGTCAATGAGAACGACGCCATTGCCGACGATGAGATCCGGTTCGGTGACAACGACCGCATCGCCGCCCTTGTGGCCCAGCTTGTCGACGCAGCCACCCCGGTGCTCCTGACCGACACGCCGGGTCTCTTTACGGCCGACCCCCGGATGGACGCCGAGGCTTCGCTCATCGAGGAGATCATCGAGATCGACAAGGAGCTCGAAGGCCTCGCCGGTTCTTCCGGATCGGTTCGGGGCAGCGGCGGCATGGCATCGAAGCTGGCCGCAGCCAAGATCGCAAGCTGGTCCGGAGTCCGGACCGTGATAGCCGATGCTGGACGGGTCGGCGTGATGGTCGACGCCTGCGACGGTGCGCCGGGTGTCGGGACCGTGGTTCACGCACGTGACTCCGACCTGGGGGCTAGACGCCTCTGGATCGCCTTCGCCGTCGGGTCGGCAGGACGCATCGTCGTGGATGCCGGAGCAAGGCGGGCCCTGGAGGAGCGGAGGATCTCGCTGCTACCGGCCGGTGTGGTACAGGTGGACGGCACCTGGGAGGCCGGCTCGGCGGTCGAGTTATGTGACCCCACCGGCGCAGTGTTCGCCAAGGGCATGGTTCGCCACGATTCCGCCCTGCTGCGTGCGCACATGGGCATGCGAACCTCGGAGCTCCCTGAAGGCATGGCACACGAGGTGATCCACACCGACGACCTGGTCGTGCTTCCGGCCTGACCGAAGGCCCTGTCTGCCTCTGTGGTCAGAGGTGGAGCCGACGGCGGATCGGGTCGGTTATCAGGCCAGCCTCGGCCACCCCGGTGGCCGCAGCCACCAGGACGTAGGCGCCGCCGGCCAGAGCCAGGCCGATCGGTGCCACAGCGATTGCAGGCAGGCCGTCTGTGGCCCATCTGGCCAGGAGGGCCACTACCAGGGCGGCGCCGGTGGCGGGCGCCAGACGCGCCATGACCGCAGACGGACCCGAGGTTCCATCGATGGATCGACCGCACCGACGACTCAGCAACGCCAACTCCAGCCAGGCGGCGCAGGCCGAGCCGAGGGCCAGGCCGACCGCACCCAGGTGGGGGTCCGGTGATCCGCTCCGGATGCCGCTGCCAAGCGGCCCGAACCAGCCGACGCCGTCGAGCCCGAGCAGCTCCCCTCCGTGGACGGCCAGCCTGTCCAGCGGAAACATCAGCGCGACCCCGACAACGGCTGCCAGTCCCACGCGTATGGCAGCGATGCGGGCGGGGCCGCTGGTGTCGCCAATCGCATAGAGGGTGTTCTGGAAGATCCGCGACGAGGCGACAGCCGGTAGGCCTAACGAATAGGCGGCCAACACCAGGGCGACGGTCCGCGTGTCGTCAGCGTCGAATGCGCCCCATCCGAAGAGTGCTCCGACGATGGATTCGCCGAGCACCAGGTATGCGACCGTGCAGAAGGCCACGAAGAAGGCGGTCCTGCGCCGGGCGGCCAGTGCACGGTCTGCCAAACCCGCCGTGGAGGTCATGCGGGACATCTCCGGAAGTTCCGCTGCCGCCACACTGGTGGCGAAGAGGGCGACCGGTAGTGCGTAGAGGATCTGGGCGGACAGCAGCCCGGCGACGGCTCCCGTGACCAGCAGTGAGGCCAGCAGCAGGTCCAGGTATCCGGAGAGCTGCAGCACACCACGGCCGAGGACCGCTGGTCCGAACCGCCTACGGACGTCGGCCACAGCAGCGTTGCCCCGGCCGAAGGAGGGGCGGATATCGGGTGCGAGACGCCAGACGGCGATGGCCTGCACGCCGAACTGGAGGAATCCGCCTGCCACGAGGCCCCATGCGAGGGCCGTGGCGGCACGGCGGGGGGACCAGTCGCCGAAAGCCGCCGCTGCAAGGACCGCCACCTGTGCGGCGTTCCAGAGGACCGGCGCCACATAGGGCAGGAAGAACCTCCGGTGGCTGTTCAGGACGCCCAGACACCAGGCCGAGAGCACGAGGAGCCCCAGGCCGCCGGTGGTGATCCGCAGCAGGTTCACCGTCAGGTCCAGGCGGTAGCCCTCGAAGCCCGGCGCCAGGATCACAGCCAGTGGTCTGGCCAGCACTATGGCACCCACGACGAGGATGCCCGCCATGGCGGTGAGCAGCCCCGCCACGGCACCTGCCACCCGACCGGCCTCGTCGTCGCGTCCTTCGCCGAGCAGGCGGCTGTAGACGGGTATGAACGATGCCGAGAGAGAGCCCTCGCCGAGCAGGTTCTGCAGCAGGTTGGGGATCCGGATGGCGGCAGCGAAGGCATCAGCGGCAGGCCCGAGGCCCAGCACTGCTCTCAGCAACGACTCACGCGCCAGGCCGGCAATGCGGGACAGGGCGATTCCCGCGGCTACCGCCGAGGAGCCTCTGCCATCCGGTCGATTCGACCGGTCGTCGGTATCCGGCTCCATCAATGCCACGGTACCCGCGGCCGGGCCCGGCGGACCGACGCCCCGAGGGCACTGGGTAGCCTGCC
>JAAZXC010000065.1 GCA_014240365.1 Acidimicrobiales bacterium
ACTGAATGACCCGAGCGCCCGGTCCTCGGCAACCAGATTCAGCCCGACCCCTATCTCGTAGCGGACGGTGGCCTTCACACGTTCGTCGTCGGCGAGCCCGGACGAGGCGAGCGACATGCCGAGGCCGCGTAGGTCTTCGAAGCAGATGTCGGCGCCGGAGAGGTCGGGACACGCCTCCACGATGTCCCAACCGGCATCGGCCAGGACGTCGACCGCCCGCTGGGTGGCCGCCCGAACCTCGGGGTCCAGGGGCAGGTCTCCGAGGTCGGGTGAGAACGCCACACGGGGCATGTGGGTGGCTGGGGTGGCGGATACCTCCACGCCGGTCATGGCGCCCAGCAGAAGGGCCACATCCGCCACGGTGCGTCCCATCGGCCCCGATGTGGGCATCTGGATCCTGCGGTCCACTGTCACGTGATGCGGCATGGACCCGGATGTGGGGCGTAGCCCGACCACGCCGTTGAAGGATGCCGGATTGCGCAGGGACCCGCCGAGGTCGGACCCCTCGGCGACCGATACAGACCCGCAGGCGAGGGCAACGGCTGCCCCACCGCTGGAACCCCCGGCACTCAGCGCTGGATTCCACGGGTTGCGTGTCAGGCCGTGCACCGGGTTGAAGGTGTGGGAGCCCGCTCCGAACTCTGGCGTGTTGGTCTTGCCGACAGTGATGAGGCCGCACCGACGGAGGTGCGCCACGAGAGGAGCATCAACATCTGGAAAGTGGTCTGCGAAGATCGGCGAACCGTAGGTAGTTCGCATTCCGGCAGTGTCGGAGAGGTCCTTGTGGGCAGTGACGAGGCCCCTCAGCGGGGCGCCCTGCATAAAGGAGGGATCGTCGTCCAGACGGCCGGCCAGCGCCGCGGCGGCTTCCCAGTCGACGGTGGGGATGGCGTTCACCACCGGTTCTGTCAACTCGGCCCGGTTGTGGCAGGCGGCAAGTAGCTCACGGCACGATGCCCGGCCGGCAGCCAGTAGGGCCTTTTGTTCTCTGGCGGGAAAACCGGCGAGATCCATCGCCGGGGCACCCTAGGGCACGCCGACAATGGACCTGTCGCCGTACGACGCCGGAGCGTCGTATCCGATGATCGTGGTGTGGGTAGTGCCCGTGCAGTTCCCAGCCGGCGGGGATCTGCACGCCGAACTCGGTGCAGGCATCTGCCACGGCAATGAACAGGAACCTGCCGAAGGACCGCTCGCAGCCGATCAGGAACGACGTCTGGCCGTTCTGGTCGTCGCGCACGAGGTCGCAGCCCACGCCGCCGACCGAGGCCGAGAAGACGGCACCGTTCGGGGTGAGCTCATTGCCCAGATCCAGGTTGCAGATCTTGCTCAGTGCCGACGTGGCGTTCTAACCACTGCTCCGCAGCATGGCCCGACCGTGGGTGATGTCGATGACCGTGACGAAGCCCTCGGTGGGAATCGTGGCGGAGATGGCGGCCGCCTGACCGGCAGCTCCGTAGATGGTCCATTCATCGGGACGGGTGCCACACACCAGGGCGCCGTCGGGTCGATGCTGGCTGCTGCCGTAGGACACGCCCAGGGCCGCTGCGGCAGCCGTATCGGCCCCTGCCCGGACCTGGACCTTGGTTGTGGATGCGGCGTCGGCGACCGTCACGCTCCCGTCGGGGGAGGTGAGCGGACCGACGTCGACAGGGCTCTTGAAGCTGATCTCAGACACGCTGGCGTGCTCCTTCCGGATCCAGATGGGCGTGGTGTTCCTGGACGGTGGCGGTGACCCGCCTGCCGTCTGCGAGCAGCACGGTTACCGATGTGCCGGCGGCTGCCAGCGAGGGATGGACCTGTGCGAGGCAGATCGACCTGCCGAGGTTCGGTGACATCCGGCTGGATGTGATCCTCCCAATGATCGTGGCGGTGTCACCGTCCACGATCTGGGAGGCCTCCGTCGGAACGATGGTCGGATCGTCGGTCTGTAGGCCGACCAGGATCGGAAGGTCGTCTCTCTCATAGGCGGCCTTCAGTTCGGGTAGGCCAATGGTGTCCGGCTTGTCCAGCTTCACGAGGCCACCCAGGCCGGCCGTCGGGGCCTTGCTGAGCCCGTCGGTGTCCTGGCCCACGATGTAATGGCCCTTCTCAAGACGAAGGATCCGCTGCGCCTCTATGCCGAACGGTGCACACCCCAGGTCCTCGCCCTGTTCCAGAAGGGTCTCCCACACGTGGAGTGCGTGACCCGATGGGACGTGCAGCTCGTAGGAGAGCTCACCGGTGAAGCCGATCCGCCAGATTATGCAGTCAGCCACCCCGGCCACTGTGCCGTTGCGCACGCTGAAGTACGGGAAGGCATCGCCGGAAAGGTCGACACCCTCCACGACGCGCTCCAGGAGCGTCCGGCATTTCGGGCCGGCAACGTTGATGCTGGTGAGGCCGCCGGTGACGGCGGTGACGTGAACGTCCCACTCCGGGTGGGCTGTCTGCAGCCAGTCCTCGAGCATCTCCCAGATTGCTCCGGCACCCGATGAGGTGCAGGTCATGAGCCAGTGGTTCTCGCCGAGGCGGGCGGTCACGCCGTCATCTGAGACGACGCCGTCCTCTGCCACCATCGCGCCGTACCTCACGCGACCGACCTCGAGCTTCGACCACTTGTTGACGTACACGAGTTCCAGGAGCTTGGAGACGTCAGGGCCGCGCAGGTCCAGCTTGCCGAGCGGGGTGACATCGATCAGGCCGACGTTGTTCCTCACGTTGGCCGCCTCGGCCATGGCATCGCCGTAGTGGTCCGGACGGAGCCACTGTCCTGCCAGGAGCGGAGCGGCGCCATGGGCATCGTGCCAGTCCTGGAGGGCGGAGCGACGCACAGGCTCGTGGATTCGCCCAGCCAACGCACCCAGCGAAATGGGTGCGTAGGGCGGGCGCCACACGGTGGTCCCGATCTCGGCCATGGTCACGCCGTTGGCTTCGGCCAGCACGGAGGCGGCGTTCACCGTCTCCAACTTGCCCTGGGACGGGCCCATGGTCACGGTGGTGTACCGCTTCATGAGCTCGATCGAGTCGAAGCCCTCCTTGGAGGCCTGGATGAGGTCCTTGGAGGAAACATCCTCCGAGAAGTCGACCATTCCGTGCGTTGAGCTGCGGTAGCACTCCGGATGGGGTGCTCGGGCCAACGGCAACCTGTTGTCGTCCTGCTCGGCCGGCTTCTCCCATGTGGGGGTGGTCGCCCGGACGGTCTGTGACACCCGGTCGTGCCGGCGTCGAAGAGCACGGTTGGCCGCCAGTTCGCCGGTGGCACGCCCATGCGCCGTCAGCTCGTCGGTTGACCCGTCGCCGGTGATTCCACCGGTGGCGATGATGTTGGATGGCAGCGAGTTGGAGAAGTAGCGGGCCGCTGTTGCGTCGTAGACGGGCCGGTCGCCCCCCATGTTCAACAGGGAGGTGGGAGCCGTCCAGCCTGTGGCCGTCACGACCAGGTCGGCATTGAGCGTCCGTCCGTCGCTGACCGTGACCTTCGAGACACGGCCACCACCCTCGACCGACACGATGGTCTCGCCCTTGCGGGCGTCCAGGACGGCGACGATTTCAACGCCGATCCGTTCCAGGTCAGCCACCGTGGCGTCTCCATCGGCATTGGCGCTCAGCACCACGGCCTTGTTCCCGGGCTTGACCGCCCACATGTTGACGAGCCGGCGAACGGCTCCGGAGAGCATGACGCCGGGTGTGTCGTTGCCGGCGAACACGTAGGGACGCTCCACCAGACCGGGGGCCACAACCAGGACGCCCGCACGGGCCTTGAGGAGGCGCTCGGGGGCAATGGCGTGGCTCCGCTGCATGATGGCGACCCAGTTGTGGTCGTAGCGGCCGGTCACCGTGGAATCCACGAGAACCTCGATTCCGGCGTGCGCACGGCAGGCGGCTGCCAACTCGGCGCCCTTCGCCCGCTGTTCGTCGTCGCCCCATCTGAGGTGGCCACCCAGGTCGCCGTACTGCTCGACCAGGAGGACCGATGCGCCGGCGTCGGCGGCAGCCAACGCTGCCCCCATCCCGGCGGGACCGCCACCGGCGACGAGGACGTCCGGGTGGACGTACCTCTTGTCGTAGTCACCGTGCGTGCTGGTCTTCCAGTGGATCTCGCCGCCCGGGGCGAACTTCCTCAGGACCTTCTGGTACACCGGCCAGAGGAAAGCGGGACGCATGAACGTCTTGTAGTAGAAGCCCGGTGACAGGAAGCGCGCCACCAACTGGTTGACGGCACCCAGGTCGAACCGGAGGCTCGGCCACACATTCTGGGAACTGACGACCATGCCTGCCTCGAGGTGGCGGCTGCCGGCCCGGACATTCGGCTCGTCGCCGACCTGAACGAACAGGTTCGGGTCCCAGTGGTCTGCGGTCACGATGCCGCGTCGACGGTGGTACTTCATACTGCGTGCGAACACGTCGGTACCGCTGGCGGCGATCGCAGAGGCGATGGTGTCGCCGTCGAAGCCCGTCATGGTCGTGCCGTTCCAGGTGAAGGTCAGGCTTGTGGACCTGTCGATGACCTCGCCGGCCTGTGCTGGGAGTCTGTTGCTCATGACGCCTCCTGACCGCGGATCTCGTTGGTCATGGTGTTGCGCTGGACGGTGAAGTAACGGCGGCATCCGCCCCGGCAGTACCAGGTCTCGGAGACCCAGCCTGCGGGGTTCTCCCGCATATAGAGGTACTCACGCCACTCGACGAGCGAGGCCGTCGAGGGGTCGGGACGGGGAATGTTCTCCCCGCAGTTGCGAAGGTCGCCGGAGTTCCGGGGACCGCAGTTTGGACAAGGAACAACGATCATCAGTGACCCACCGCCGCTGCGCCCTTTTCGCCCACGAGGTCCCCGTGGGTGAAGCGCTCTATTCCGAACGGAGAGATCAGGTCCGCAGTGCGGCCGGTGGCGATCGTCTCCGCAAGGGTTTCGCCAGCCACCGGGCCGGCCTTGAATCCGTATGTACCCCAGCCGACATCGACCAGGTAGCCCTCTACGGGCGTGAAGCCCATGACAGGGGAGTAGTCCGGGGTCATGTCGCAGAGGCCCGACCACTGTCGAAGCAGGCGCATCTTGGAGATGCCCGGCATCAGTTCCAGCACATGTCCGGCAAGTTCCTCTGTGAACTCCAGCGTGCCGTTCACCCGGTAGGTGCCCACCGGGTCCACCGACGCTCCGAACACGAGCTCGCCACGGTCGGTCTGGCTGACGTAGACGTGCAGCGAGCCGGATACGACCACGGTCGGCAGGAATACCTTGCAGGGCTCCGTGACCGCAGCCTGCAGGGGGTGGGTGGTGATGGGCAGCGGCACACCGGCCATGTTGGAGATGAGCGATGCCCAGCCGGCAGTGCAGTTCACAACGATCGGTGAGCTGATGTCGCCCCGGCTGGTCTTGACGCCGGTGACCTTGCCGCCGGCACCCTTACCGCCGGGTCCGGATCCGCCCTCGACGGTGATGTCGAGGACCTCGGTCTCCTGGATGATGTGGACGCCGTGGTGGTCAGCACCCCGGGCGTAGCCCCAGACCACTGCGTCGTGGCGGACGATGCCACCCGGGGGGTGGTGGAGCGCTCCGAGGATCGGGTAGCGGGTGTTGTCCGAGACATCGAGGCTGGGGGCCTGTTTCTTGACCTCCTGCGGATCGATGACGCTGGAGTCGATGCCCTGGAGCTTGTTCACCTCGGCCCGCCAGTGCATCGTGCGCAGTGCCGAATCCGTGTGGGCCAGGGTGAGGTGGCCCCGCTCGGAGAACATGACGTTCAGGTTCAGGTCGCTGGCCATTGTCTTGTAGAGGGACAACGAACGGTCGTAGAAGGCAACTCCCTCGGGTGTGAGGTAGTTGGAGCGAACGATGGCGGTGTTGCGGCCGGAGCCACCACCACCCACATACCCCTTGTCGACTACGGCGATGTTGGTGATGCCATGGTTCTCGGCCAGGTAGTAGGCCGTGGCGAGGCCATGCAGTCCGGCACCGATGATGACGACGTCGTAGGAGTCGCGCATCTCGGGACGGCGCCACATCCGTGGCCAGTCGCCTCGTGTCAGACCGTGCTTGATCAGCGCTGCTGCTGAGTACTTCGCTGGTCGCTTCCCCATGGGCTAAATCCCCTTCTCTGATTGACTACCCGCCATGCGCCACGGCAACGGGTTGATCCCGGTGCCGTAGAGCGGCTGGTCATCTGATTCGTCACCGTCGGGGATCCGTGTGATCCCGTTGAACCGGTCGGCGAGCATGTTGTGGAACCGGTGCAGTGGTTCCTCGAAGCGTGGAGAGAGACGGCCGGGGGTGTAGCCGCCGGTGGTCAGGCCCAGCTGGCCCCGTTGGACGATGTCGATGTCCTCTGCGTTGATGTCCAACCAGAAGTCACGGGTGACTGCGAAGTCGGCGTCCGGCACGTTGTCGGTGGTCGGGGGCAGCAACCAGCTGCAGGTTTCACGGGTGATGCCCGGGGCGACCGCCTCGAGACGTAAGACGAAGGCGTGGTTTGGGAGGATGCTTAGAAGGACGTTCGGGAAAAGGGCGATGAAGCGCCCGCTGGCCGAGTCGGAAGGGCCGAGGCCCTCCGCTGGCGCCATGGTGTCCCAGTCGCCACGCTCGTCGCTGGATATGGGCGTCGTGGTCTGGCCGCAGTACATGCCGGAGCCCTGGTAGCGGTAGTGGTCCGGGACCCGGGAGACACTTGCCAGCTCAGGGTGGACCCAGGGCAGGTGGTAGTACTCCTGGAAGTTCTCGGAGACCAGCTTCCAGTTGGCTTCGATCTCAATGGTCAGGTTCTGGTGGCTGTGCCAGTCCGCCAGCCGGTAGCCGGCCAGACGCTGGCCGAGGTCGCCGAACCAGGCGTCGATACCCGGGGTCTCGTCGGAGAGGCAGACGAACACGAGGAATTGCCAAGCCGCCACGCGCACGGCGTGGAGGC
Organism: Acidimicrobiales bacterium; assembly: GCA_014240365.1. Taxonomy (GTDB): domain Bacteria; phylum Actinomycetota; class Acidimicrobiia; order Acidimicrobiales; family MedAcidi-G1; genus UBA9410. Next base: position 6,879 of record JAAZXC010000065.1, read on the forward strand.
CGTATTCACCCTTGTCGAAGCCGTCAATGCCGGCCTCGGCGAACTGGGGCGTGGACACAAGGTTCCCATCCAGGTCGTAGCCCCAACGGTGGTAGGGGCACCTGATCGTGGATCCGAGCGTGCAGTCCCCGTCGAGCAGTTGGGTGCCTCGGTGCCTGCAGGCATTCAGGAAGCCTCGGAGTTCGCCGGCGGCATTGCGGGTGATGATCACCGACCTGCCAGCGACCTCACGGACAATCGTGCTACCCGGTGCGGACAGCTCGTCATGGATGCCAACGCAGACCCAGGATGTGGCCAGGACCGTCTCGTTCTCCACGTCGAAGAAGTGCTCGTCGGAGTAGGCGGCGGCTGGTAGGGCGTGCGCCTCCAGAACAGGGCGACGTGTGCCCACCCAGGCCTCTTCCGAGGTCCAGGGTGACTCGTCTACGGCGCTAAGCGCGAGGGTGGAGGTGTTCATTGAAGAGAGTGCCGGGCATGTCTGCACGGCGAACGAGACGGTAGGCCCACTTTCACCCTGTGTAAAGGACCATTACTCTCACGGGACAATTAAATATGTCGATATCCCTGCCTTCGACCCGGGTCTGGCCCCGTCCGCAGGGAGACATAGGGTGAGCAGATGCCCGAACTCCACGTCATCGACCATCCGCTGGTGGCGCACAAGTTGACCCAGATGCGCCGGGCCAGCACCTCGAGCGAACGGTTCCGGCAACTCCTGACCGAGACCAGCCTCCTCCTGACCTACGAGGTGACACGTGAGTTGGCCCTCCACGACGTGTCCATAACCACCCCGTTGGTCGAGACCCGCCAACCGGAGCTGGTCGAGGATCCGGTGGTGGTCTCAATCCTGAGGGCCGGCAACGGCCTGCTGGACGGGGTCCTGCAGGTGCTGCCGTCGGCCAGGGTCGGCCATGTGGGGCTCTACCGCGACCACGAGACCCTTGAGGCGGTCGAGTACTACTGCAAGTTCCCGCCTCTGGAGGGTCGGATGGTCATCGTGGTGGACCCGATGCTGGCCACCGGCAACTCGGCCATAGCGGCACTCGACCGGGTGGCGGCCGACAGCCCGTCGGCTATCCGGTTCCTCTGCCTCCTGGCCGCCCCGGAAGGCATTGCCGCCCTCCAGGAGGCGCATCCCGAAGTGGCGATATGGACTGCAGCCGTCGACGAGCGCCTGAACGAGTTGGGGTACATCGTCCCGGGTCTCGGCGATGCCGGCGACCGCATCTACGGGACGACCTGACATGGCCCGCTCCTGGCGGCCGGTCGCACTGGTGCTGGGAGCGGCGCTCCTCGCTGGAGCCGGCACCGCCGGTGCGACACCGGAACAGGTGGCCCCTCCTGTCGAGGCCACCTCCGACGGCGGGCCCCTGGAGGTGGGAGGGAGGGATCCCGGCGTCGTCCACCTCACGTTCGACGATGGTCCCGACCAGATGTTCACCCCCATGCTCCTCGATCTCCTCGATGACTACGGGGCGAAGGCCTCCTTCTTTCCCCTCGGTCGGAATCTCGAGTCCCGTTGGGGTGGCGACGAGATCCAGGACCTGTTGAGCAGGGGGCACGCTGTCGGAAACCATTCCCTCGACCACCGGCGGATGAGCCAGATGCACCCCTGGGCGGTGGCCGCGGACCTGAATACCGCATCCACCCTGATCGAGTCCCTGGCCGGCTTCCGCCCGTCCTGCTTCCGAGCCCCGTACGGCGACCATGACGGCATGGTCGATGCTGTTGCAGCCAGCCTCGGAATGGTCCATGCCGGTTGGACCGCCGATCCCCAGGAGTGGAGGGATCCATGGGTCCCGGTCGTCATGGCGTACCTGATCGGCGAGCGCCACGACGGCTCCGTGATCCTGCTGCATGACCGCAAATGGTTGACCCTTCACATAGCGGCCGAGGTCCTGGAGTCGTTCGCAGCCGATGGATGGCGATTCGCGGCGCTGCCCGCCTGCCGGTCCGACAGCGAACGCCGTGATCGAATCGCCACACGAGGTCCGGGAGACGTTCCCGTCGGCCTCGTGGAGAGGGTCTGGTCGTCCGGCGGAGCCCTGCACCTCACCGGCTGGGCGTTTGATGCCGACATGGCTGGCGGTGGGTTGGAGATCCTGGCAGCAACTGCTACAGGACCGGTGGTGGCGGGCGTGACCTCGTCAGGCCATGACTTCAACGTCGTCGTAGATCCCGAGGACGCGGTGGGGCCGATATGCATCTGGGCGCGCAACGCCGGCCGGGAGCGCTACGACACGTCGTTGGGCTGCCATCTTCCGGAACTGGACACAGCAGAGCCGCGCTAGACGCCGCCGGCCCCTACGCTCGACAGCAATGCGCGAGTTTCCGAACTCTCCGGACCCGATCGAGGCTGCCGCCCTTTCGCGCCTCCATCGACGGGTGGGGCGGGGGCTGAAGATCCTGGCCACGCTTGACGCCGGCGACAGGCCCGAGGTGACCGACGAGCCGGTGATCTTCGCAGCCAACCACCGTTCCATGGCCGACCTGCTCCTGGCAACGGCGGTCTTCAGCAATTGGGGTTGGCCGATCCGTCCCCTCGTGGCCGGCTCCTATTTCGAGAAGCCGGGAATCGGCGGCCTGCTACGGCGACTGCGTTGTATCCCGGTCCACGGCTCTGAGGCCCTCGACATCGCCGCCGAGGTGATGGCCGAGGGGTGGTCCGTGGCCATCATGCCCGAAGGCAGGGTGGTGCCGGAGTCCGAATGGGGGGCCACCGGGGTGGGTACCGCACGCCCGGGAATCGGTCGTCTCGCACTGGCAACATGTCGCCCCGTGGTCGCTGTGGGGGTCAGCGGTACGGATCGTTTCTGGCCCCGGGGTAGCAACCTCCCGCGCATCAGGCCGTGGCGGCGGTTTCCCCTGGCCGTCCGGTACGAGGTGCTTGGCGTCATGGAGGGCGATCAGCCCAGCGTCACCCTGGACGAGATCATGGCCGGCATCACCCGATGCCTGAATGCCACCGGATCTTCGACCGGAGGGCCGGCACCGACCGATTGACCACCGAGCTGGTCAGTGCTGGCCGTGTCCGTGGTCGTCGACCAGCAGCAGGGCGTGCCCGTGGTCGTGGTGGGCGTGGTCGCCGAGAACCTTCTCTCCGTAGGCCTCCCGGAGTACATCGGGCACCAGGACCTCCTCGGGGCTACCAGCGGCTACGAGACGCCCGTCCAGGACCAGGACGCGGTCGCAGTGCCTGGCCTCGTCGAGGTGGTGGGTGGAAAGGACGACGATACGTCCGGCATCGCGTTCGGCTTCCATCACGCCGAGTATCCGTTCCTGGCTGACCAGGTCGAGGCCGGTGATGGGTTCATCCAGAAGCATGACGTCGGCCTGTCGTGCCAGCGCCTGTGCCACCAGTACCCGTTGGCGCTGGCCGAATGAGAGACGGTCCAGCGGAGCGTCGACGAGGTCGCGGACACCGAGTCGGCCGGCGGCATCGTCAACTGCCGCATGGTCGTCAGGGCCAAGTCGGTGGGGAAGCAACGTCGGGCGAAAGCGCGCCATCCGAAGTACCTCGCCGACGCTCAGCGGTAGCCAGGATCTGGAGTGCGTCTGGGTCACGAAGGCGACCGATGGCTGGGCGCCGGTGAGGAACCCGGTGGAGGGCTGCCTGAGCCCTGCCAGAACCTCGAGGAGGGTGGTCTTGCCGGCGCCGTTGGGCCCCACCAGGGCGGTCGAGGAGCCGGCCTCGAAGTCGACCCGGATGGAGTCCAGGGCCCGACCTCCACCCCTTAGGACCGTGACGTCACGCAGGCTGATCCCGGAGCTGGCTCGACCGTCATCCTCATCCATGATGAGAATCATTCTCGCTAGATTCGAGTAGTGCCGCAACCCCGGTAGGCCTGCGTTCCAGGATCGAGCACACCTCCCTGTCGGCAAATACGCTCGGGAAATGGCAGCAACCGAGATCCTGGCGGTTGACGACCCGGGCGCAGCCTTGGAGATCAGGAGGAGCAGGGTGCCGGACTACCCGATCCATCTCGGCCCCGCGACCCATCTGGCCGAGGAACGCACCCGCCTCCACGGCCTCTCGTGGGAGCACTTCGACGCCCGGATGCTGGGTAGCACCGTGGGTGCGGAGTTGACCGGAATCGACCTGGCCGCTGCCCTTCCGGAGCTGGCCATCCAGGAGATCCAGGTAGCCCTGGATTGCTACAAGGTGGTCTTCTTCCGGGACCAGGACATGACGGCCGAGCAGCACCTCGGCTTCGCCAGGAGATTCGGAGAGTTGGAGGTCCACCCGTTCATTCCCTCCAAGGAGGCGCAGCCTGACCTCGTGCGGTTCGCCAAGGGACCTGACACCGGCGGATACGAGAATCAGTGGCACCACGACGTGACCTGGCGTGAACAACCGTCCCGCTCGACGATCCTGCGGGCGGTGGAGGTGCCCGATGTCGGCGGGGACACCCTCTTCGCCGACATGTGCGCCGCCTACGACGGCCTGCCCGAGGACCTTCGGGTCGAGGCTGAAGGCCTCAGTGCCGTCCACTCCTTCCAGCGCGCGTTCGGTAAGCAGGTCCCGCCGGAGCGGATGGACGAGGTGATGGCCCTGTACCCCGAGGTATCACATCCCGTGGTCTGCACCCACGAGCGCACCGGGCGGCGCTACCTGTACGTGAACCGAATTTTCGTGGACCGCATCGTAGGCCGAACCCGGACCGAGAGCCTTGACCTCATGGACCGGCTGTGTCGGCAGACGGATTACCCCGAGTACCAGTGCCGATTCCGATGGGAGCAGGGGGCGGTGGCTTTCTGGGACAACAGGGCCGTCCAGCACTACGCCAACAGCGACTACTGGCCCGACGTCCGGGTAATGGAGAGGGCCAGCATCGTCGGTGCCCGTCCCGCTGCCTGAGGCGGCGCAGGGTCATCGACCACCGACGGTTCCGCCAGTCGTCGGAGCACGCCGGGACCGCTGGCGGATCAGGCACTCACCAGAGGTCGCCGGCCAACCCGGCTGCGAGTGATCCACCCAACTCGCGGGCTGCCACCAGGTGTTCTGCTGTGACGTCGCCGCTGATCACTAGCGGTTCGAGCACAGAGCGCCATTCAAGGCCGGTGGCGAGTGGTACCACGGCTGCCACTGCGCCGCTTCCGTCGCCACCCGCCTTCACCATGAGGCCGTAGGGCCGGCCCCGGGTGTGCTCAAGGCACGGGTAGTACGTCCTGTCGAAGAATTCCTTCAGTGCTCCCGACATGTATCCGAAGTTCTCCGGCGTGGCCAGCAGGTAGCCATCGGCGGCCATCACGTCATCCACGCCTGCCTCCAACGCCTCCGTGACCTGAACGACGACCGACGACCCCAGCGTCTCGGCGATCATCGGATCGGTGGCGCCCTCGACCGCTCAGAAAACTAACTCCCCTCGATCGCCCAAAGAATCTAAGAAAACTACCCCCGAGAAGACGCCCGAATATAGGTTCGCCTTCGACCATAAGACTGACCGTAAGAAAG
>JAAZXC010000066.1 GCA_014240365.1 Acidimicrobiales bacterium
CATCGTCGGCCAGTACTCGCTGGGCATCGGCATCGACCAGGAGGCAGCCATCTTCGTCAGCGCCGAGACCAACGGACAACCCAAGTTCCCGTGCACCACCCGCTACTTCCGCCTCGGGGACCGCGTCGAGGTCACCTGCATGCATCAGGGCTACACCTTCATGGAATTCCGGGGGACGGTGACCCGCGAAGTGGAGCCCGACGGGGCCGACGTGGAGCACAACGAATGGTGGACCAAGTACTCGCGGGCCATCGGGGGCGGCGAGCGGGAGTGGGACTACCCGCCGCACGTGGTCCGGGTCCGCCAGGTCAGCGAGCCGGTCCACATCGAGCTGCTGGACGGCGACCTGACGCTCAGGGACAGCCCCTGGGACCCCTACACCGAGCTGCTGCCCTGCGAGGAGCTCGTCGATGCCCGGCTGGTCACCTCGCGCCACAAGGAACGGGAGATAACCAACGCCGGCCCGCTGGACCCCGACGCCTTCTGGCCGTTCGCCGACACCATCGGCGGCTCGCGCTGGCCCGGCGAACGGGGCGGACCGAAGCTGGCCTGGTGACATACCCGCCGCTGACCCGCTGACCCGCGGCCCCGCCGATCCACTGAATCGCTGATCCTGCCGAGGAGGCCGCCATGCTCTCGAAGTTCGACGACTACCCGATCCACCAGACGCCGGACCCGCTGGCCACACCAGCCTCCAGCGACAAGGACGTCTACGAGCGGTACTGGTTCAACGCCTACTCCACCGCCGGCGACATGTACCTGGGCATCGGCACGGCCCACTACCCGCACCTCGGAATCCGGGACTGCGGAATCAGCATCGCCATCGACGGCGTGCAGCGCTCCTTCCACGCCTCGTGCAGGGCCGACGGTGACCCCGCCGACCAACAGGTCGGGCCGTTCCGCATCGAAATCCTGGAGCCGATGCGCTCCTGTCGGATCGTGTTGGAGGAGAACGAGACCGACTTCTCCTGCGACCTGACCTTCGAGGGTCGGACCGGCAACGTCGAGGAACCCCGCCACTACTGGGGCGGCGACATCCGCCGGGTCATGGACACCACACGCTTCACGCAGCTCGGCCGGTGGTCCGGTTGGATCCAGTTCGATGGCCGGAGGATCGAGTTGGACCCGGCCACCATCCGGGGAACCAAGGACCGCTCGTGGGGCATCCGTCCCCTCGACGGAGGTGACAAGCGCGGAGCCCCGGCTCCCCCGGCCCGCAACTCCATGTTCTTCCTGTGGGCTCCGCTCAACTTCGACGACATCTGCGTGCACTACCAGCTGTTCGAGGACTCGCTGGGCCGGCCGCTGTCGAGCGTCGGGGCGCTCCTTCCCACCTACGACACCCTCGATGACCTACCCGGCATCGAGGACCCGGCCGCCCGGCACATGCGGTCCCACGAGCACCGCCTGCAGTTCGAGGACGGCAGCCGGATGGTGCACACGGCAGACATGTCCTTCGTTTCCGTGGATGACGGGACCCTCCACGAGTTCCACCTGGAGAAGATCTTCACCTTCAGGATGAAGGGCATCGGCTACCACCACCCCGAGTGGGGCCACGGTGCGTGGAAGGGCGACCTGGCCATGGCCAGCGAGTCGTGGGACATGGACGAGGTGGACGACCAGGTGTACGAGAACCAGCACTGCCAGCACCTGGTGCGGGCCACCATGGGCGACCGGGTGGGGATCGGGGTCCTCGAACAGCTCTGCGTCGGCCCTTACAGGCCCTATGGCATGGAGGGCTTCATGGCGCGTTCCGGCTGACCCCGGTTCAACCGGCCGGAGCGTCGCTTCGGTTCCGCCGACCCGACCTGACCGGCCTGGGCCGGGGTGCCGACGATGAGTCGAAACGCCGGTACCACACACGGAACCCGGGCAGTGTGCCGACCGCTCCGGAAACAGGGCCATCAGAAGCAGCGGCGGTGACCGCCGCCGTGCCGGCAGAACGCACCTGCACCGCGAAACCGTCGACCGGCGTCACGTACACCACGTCGGTGGTCCCTCCAGGGTGACGGTGCTCGACGGTGCCCGGGCCGTGGACTATGACCGTGGACCCGTCGCTGCCGTTGGCCAACCACCTGTCGCCACTGGCCGTCCCGTCAGCGACCCCGGCGGCGAGCAGGAGACCGACGACCACATCCTCGGCGTGGCCCTCGCACCTCTCCACCCGGTCATCCACGCCCCCGGTGGAGGCCAGGTCCGGTGGGCCGACAGCGGGGACCTCACCGTCCCGGCCATTGAAGGCCAGCACCGTGGCACCCACCACCTCGGTGGGCCACACGCGGAGCCTGATGGCAGCCGTCAGGGGTTCAGCACCACTCGAGACGCAGGACCCTGCATGGCTGAAGCACCACCCGTGCAACGGGCAGACCACCTGCCCGTCGTCGATCCGCCCCCCGGCGGCCAGATCGGCTCCGAGGTGCGGGCAGACCGAGTCGGTGACCAGCGCCCGACCACCCGGGGCGCTGCCCACCGCCAGATCACGACCGAACGCGGCCAGGGGCATGAGCTCCCCGACGGGCACCTCGTCCAGCGCGGCCACGGCGAACCATCCCACCGGGAACGGGGGCCGGTGGGCAGTGCCCTCTGGAGGCGTCACTCCTCCTCGTCGTCTGGGAGGTCGTCGCCTTCCCACCCGTCAGTCGGTCCGGGGATGAGGGCCTCGGTGGCGACCACCGGGTTGGGGAACTCCTTCACGCCGCAGACCTTCCCGTCCCGGAACCGCCACAGGGCGATATAGGTGTTGCAGTAGGGCTTGCCGGTGTGCGCCACGTGCCCGTCACTCTCGTACTCGACCACCAGCAGATCCGGATCCACGCACTCGTGCACCGCCGTCAGCGAGAGGGTGAAGACGAAGATCCCCAATTTGGAAGCCAGGTAGTCCCGGACCTCGGCGCCGCCCTCGAGCCGGCGGGGCGGGTCGGAGAAGGGCAGCTCCAGCACCCAGTCCGACGTGTAGCAACAGGCCAGCTCACCGGCCCTGTCGGTGCCATACAGCGAGATGACATGCTCCAGCAGCGCCCGGTTGGCGGCCCGACGGTCCGCATCGCCCGGAGCGTCGGCCACGGCGCGGTCCCGGGATCCGTCGGTAGCCACGTCAGTCCCGGTATCCGGGGTCGTCGCGATCCAAAAGCCCCTTCTGCTCAGCGAAGTGGGCCACGCCCTGGTCGGTGAACCGGGTCCACATCTCGGCGATGCTGGAAGCCAGGGCATCGCCCATGACCCGCAGCGGCCTGCCCGTGCTGAGCGCAATGACCGCGCTGCGACAGGCCCGCTCCAGGTAGTACAGCTCCTCGAACGCATGGGCCACGGTCTCGCCAACCACCGTCACGCCGTGGTTACCCATCATCATCACCGAATTGCCGACCATGGCGCTCGCCACCCGGGCGCCCTCAGCCGGATCATCCGGTGGCCCGCCGATCTCCATGTCGTAGACGGTGCGACCCCAGAAGCGTGCCGTGGCCTGGTCGATGGGCGGAATCGTCGGATCCACCAGGCCACACATGGCCGTGGCATACGGCGGATGGCAGTGCAGCACGGCCCTGGCGGTCGGGATCCGTGCGTGGATGGCGCCGTGGATGCACCAGGCCGAGGGATCCGGCGCATCCGGGCGATCCATCGTGGAGGGATCGTCGACGTCCAGCAGGAGCAGCTCGCTGGCCGTCACGAGGCCGAAGTGACGCCACCTCGGGTTGCAGAGGAACCTCCTGCCATCAGCCGAGACCGTGGCGCTGAAGTGGTTGGCCACCGACTCGTGGAGGTCCATCCGGGCGGCCAGACGGAAGGCCGCTGCCAGGTCGACGCGGACCTGGGCCTCGTCCAGTTCGGCAATGGTGGTCTCAGTGGCGGTCATCGGATGCCTCCCGGCAAAAGAAATCTCGGCGACCCCCATTCTGCACCAGCACACCGGCGCACGACAGTGCTACGACCCCGCCGGTCAGTCGCCGTCGTCGCTCAGAGGTCCAGGCGGTAGACGTTGGTGGTCCGCTGCTCGAAGCCGAGACGGCGGTACAGGCGGTTGGCGGCCTCACGCGACGGCCTCGACGTCAGGTCAACGGTCGTGGCGCCGGCTGCCCTGGCCCGATCAATCGCAACCCGGTTCAGGGCTTCGCCGACACCCCTACCCCGGGCCGACCCGTCGACCACAACGTCCTCGATCCAGGCCCGCAGGCCCGTCGGGATCCGGAAGATCGCCAGCGTCATGGTCCCCACGATGGCCTGCTCGCCGTCCACGTCCGCGTCCTCGGCCACCAGCAGGATCGAAGCCTCGGAAGCCACCATGGCCGCCAGAGCGGCGGCATCGGGTGGCGGGCTTGAGCTGGACAACTGTGGAATCAGCCTGGCCATCGCCGATACCAGGCGATCATCGACCTCGACCACCTCACGGACGACGAACGTCACATCCCGAGCCTCTCCATCCATGGTCGGTGAGCCTAGGACCCGGCGCCGTCGCCTCCCGGCGCGCGTGCGAACGCGTCTGGCTAGCCTCCGGAAGCAATGGCCCCCGACCCAGCTCCGCACCTCATCTGGAACGTCGACGAGATACCGACGGACCTGCGGTCACCCATCCTCATAGCCGCATTCGAGGGATGGAACGACGCCGGTGAAGCGAGTTCCACCGCAGCGCGCTATGTACGCGACCACTTCGAGGCCGAGCACGTCGCCACCATCGACGCCGAGGACTTCTTCGACTTCACCGTGGCCCGGCCGAACGTGTGCATCGACGACAACGACGCCCGCCAGATCGTGTGGCCCTCCACCGGCATACACGTTGCCCGAGTACCGGGCAGCGCCCATGATCTGGTGTGCGCCATAGGCCACGAGCCCCAGCTGCGCTGGAGGACGTTCGTGGACCACCTCGCAATCACGGCCGAGGCCTTCGGCGCCTCCATGGTCTGCACGCTGGGGGCGCTGCTGACCGACGTCCCCCACAGCCGCCCACCCAAGTCTACGGAGGCACCGACGACGAGGAACTGGCGCTGCGCCTGTGCCTCTCGCCATCCACCTACGAGGGACCCACCGGCATCGTCGGCGTCCTGGCTGCCGGCCTACGCGACCGCGGGGTCACCACGGCCTCGTTCTGGGCCAGCGTGCCCGCCTACGTCTCCAACGTGCCGTCACCCAAGGCGGCCCTGGCCCTGGTCGAACGACTCTCCCAGGTGCTGGAGGTCGATCTGCCATGCACCGACCTGGAGATCGCCGCGGCCGCCTACGAACGCCAGGTCACCGAGCTGGTCAACGAGGACGACGGCACCATGGAGTACGTCGAACAACTCGAAGCCGACTTCGACGAGGAGACTGTCGACGACCCGGACAGCCTGGTCGCCGAGGTCGAGGACTTCCTCCGGAACCAGCCCGGCACCTGAGAATTCAGTTCTCCTCAACCAGCCAGGGAGGATCCCGGGGCCGGTCGAACCGCACGTCGAGTTCCTCGCCCCGGATGGCGGCGAAGGCCTCCGCCGCCCACTCCTCGGGCAGCGCCGAACCCTCGGGCAGCATGCCCTCGGCGAAGAACCCGACATCCGAGCATTCCAGGGGATGGGCGGAGAGCTCGCCTCCCGTCATCCGGCAGTGGAACACCAGCGAGTAGAGCGGAATGCCGGTGATGCCGAGGCGCAGTCCATCCAGGATGGCGATGGGACGCACCACCTCGCACTGGATGCCCGTCTCCTCCAGGACCTCCTTGATCACTACCTCAGCAGCCGAATAGCCGACGTCGGCCCAGCCGGTCGGGTAGAGCCAGACGCCCGAGTCGGCCCTCTGCACCATCAGGAGCTCGCCGGCATAGTTGCCCACGACCGCCCCGACGGTCACCTTCGGAGTCACGTAGCCGGGCACCCCACGCCCGACCGAAGCCAGCCAGTCCACGACCTGGGTCTCGACGTCGAAGGAGCCGCCGGCAAGGGCATCGGCCCTGGCCCTGATCTCCGCCGCCACCTGGAGGACCTCCTCGTAGCGCTCCCGCTCGTAAAGGGACTCCGTGAAGCCGAGACCTGTCCGGGCCGAACCTGCGAGGGCCTCGGCCCAGCGCAGGAGGTCCAACTGGGAAGGCGGGCCCACGGCGTGATCTGACATGGCTGAACCGTAGGCGCTGCGGTCGGCCGGCCTGCCGCTCCGGCTCAGAAGTCGACTGCCACCCAGCGCAGGACCGAGAGTTCAATCTCAGCAAGGTGGTCATCGTCGGTGATCTTGTCGCCCGAGACGTCCCGTACGTAGAAGGCATCCACGACGTCCGAACCCAACGTCTGGACGTGTGCCCCCACGATGTTCAGGTCCAACTCGGCGAAGGCCCGGGTCATCCGGTACAGGACGCCGACACCGTCCGGACAGGTCACCTCCAGGACCGTGGCTGTCGCCGAGGTGAGGTTGTCCACCGTCATCCGAGGCCGGGCGGGCTTCGCTGCCAGCCGGACCGGGCGGTAGGTCCGGGACCTGTCCCCGAGGCGGGCCGACAACGCCAGACGACCCGCCAGGGCCAGGCGGATCTGGTCGGTGATCCGGGTCCAGTCAGGGTCACCGTCCGGGGCCGAAGCGACCCTGAACACGGACAACGTCCAACCGTTCTCCGAGTGGGCTGAGGCATCGAGGACGTCGGCACCGTTGAGCGCCAGGACGCCCGCCGCCTTGGAGAAGGTGCCGGGCCGGTCAGCTGCCACCACTGTCAGCGTCCGACCCTCACCGCTCACCAGGAGCGAACCCTCCTCGAGTAACAGACGTTGCTCGGCATCCGGGAACGACCCACCGAGAACCTCGCCGACGTCACCGCCGGCCAGCACGTGGGAAACCCTGGAGACCAGCTCGTTGACCAGGCCGCCCTTCCAGCTGCTCCACGCCGAGGGGCCCGTGGCGATCGAGTCGGCCTCGGTGAGGGCTCCCAGCAGGTGGAGTAGTCGGCTGTTGCCGACCGCATCGGCAACCATGGCAATGGTGCCATCGTCGTCGAGGTCCCGACGCGTCGCCACGTCAGGGAGCAGCAGATGGTGCTGGATCATCGCCACCAGGGTGTCGACGTCGTCGGCGTCAAAGCCCATGCGGGTGGCGATGGTCCGGAAGAGGACGACGCCCACCTCGGTGTGGTCACCCGGGTACCCCTTCCCGATGTCGTGGAACAGGGCACCCACCAGTAGGAGGTCCGGCCGATCCACCCTGTCGACCAGGCGTGACGCCTCGGCGGCGGCCTCCATGAGGTGCCTGTCGACCGTGAAGCGGTGATAGGCGTTGCGCTGGGGCCGGGACCTGCACGGCTCCCACTCGGGCACCAGTTGGACGAAGAGCCCCACGTGGTCGAGGTCCTCTATGACCTGCACAGCCGACGACCCGGTGGCCAGAAGGCCCACGAACAACTCCCTGGCCTCGTCCGGCCACGGAAGGCTGAGGGCCGGAGCGTGCTCGACCAGGCGCTCCAGGGACCCGCGCTGGATGTATGCGTCGTTCTCGGCAGCGACCTGTGCACACCTCAGCGTGAGGAGCGGATCGGTCAGGTCCACACCGTCGGTGAACGCAAGGCGGCCGTCGTCCAGGACCAGGCCCGGCGCCACCTCCCGACGACGCAGGTTGGCAATGGCCCCCAGCGGTCCACGCCGGCGGACGGCCCGGGTGGTGCGGCGGGCCGCTCCCTCGCCTGTCCACGCGATCGTGCGGGCCGCTGCAGCCACCTCGGCCATGAGGACATCGGCATCAGCCAGGTCCAGTGCCGCCGCCACGTCATCCTGGAGCTCCAACAGGAGGCGATCGGCCCGCTGCCCGGTGAGACGGTGCAGCTCGACGCGCACGGTCAGGAGCGTCTCGGCCGCTGCGGCCAGGCCCGCCGACTCGGACTCACGCAGGATCGGCAGGGTGGCCTGCTCAACCCAGAGAAGGCTGTGAACGTCGCGGAGCCCGCCCCGGGACTCCTTCAGGTCGGGCTCCAACAGGAACGCGACCTCTCCGAACCGGGCGTGACGCTCGGCCACCGATGCCTGCAGGTCGTCGAGGTGTCTGCGGGACCTGCCGGACCACTGCCGCAGTGCGGCGGCTGCCAGCTCGTTGGCCACCGTCGCGTCGCCTGCAACCGGGCGGGCCGCCAGAAGGCTGGTGGCCGTGTCCAGGTGCTCGGAAGCCACCTCCAGGAGCTGGGGCAGCGTCCCCACCTGATGCCCGAGTTTCAGGCCCGCATCCCAGAGCGGGTACCAGACCCTCTCGGCGACATCGGCCATGTCGAGGCCCCGCCGGTGCACGAGCACCACGTCAACGTCGCTGCCGGGGCACTGCTCCCGGCGGCCGTAGCCGCCGACCGCCACCAGGGCGGTACCCGGCGGCGGGTCGGCCGCCTCCAACACCTCAGCCAGGAACCCGTCGATCCGATCGGACAGCGCCCGGCAGAAATCGGGCCCCCGCAGCGACCGGTCCGCCAGGAGGTCGGTCGTGTCGAGACGGGTCACCGGCCCGACGGTAGCGGCGGCGTTCAGGCCACGACGGGTTTCCCTCCGATTGAACAACGAGGGCCCAGCCTGCCGCCCGCAGGTCACAGCGCTGTCACACGAAATGTTCCGGGATCGTGAACAAGCCCTGTGAGACAGGCCCGAACCGGAGCCTCAACCGGTGGTTCCACCGGCATGTCGACGGCGGTGCACGTATGCCTTTGCGGCGCCCCACTCGAGTCCCGGAACGCGCAGGTCCGGGTGGAGTTCGGCAAAGGATGCCGGAGAGAGGTCATAGGCGTCATCGGGGAAGAGGCGGAGTGCGTCGGCATCCCGCTGGACCGGTACCACCCCGGCGGCTGAGAGAACCGATGCGGGATATTTCACGGCGGCGCGCACCAGCGCCAGCGGCCCGGTCCGCTGCTCGTCGATGTCAGCAGACAGCAGGCCCCGGACGAGCGGACCCACCTCGTGGGCGGCAAGACGGCCGGCGTCGGCGACCGCATCGTCGTCGATGACCACCCCCTCGGACCTGGCGGTCACGCAGCGCTCGACCCAGCCCGGCAGGGCCACCACGATCCCGTCCGCAAGCCTGAGTGCCAGGCCGGCCAGACGGGCCTCGTCGTCGGCCATCTCAACGGTCTGCTCAGCCACCGTCCGGCTTCCCGCCATTCAGGGCCAGGTTCAGGTTGCCTGACCTGAGACCCTCCAGGTCCAGGGTCACATAGGTGTAGCCGGCGCCAGCCACGGCGGCCACCACCTCGGCACGGCGCTCCACGACGTCGGCCAGTCGATCCAGGGGGACCTCGATCCTGGCGGTCTCGTCAACGTGTCGGACCCGCAGGTCGTCGAAGCCCAGGCGCCGGAGGGCGGCCTCAGCCCTGTCCACCGATGTCAGGACGGCGACGGTCACCTCGGTGCCGTAGGGGACCCTCGAGGCGAGGCATGCCGCAGCGGGCTTGTCGGCGGTGCGGAGCCCCATCTCGCGGGAGTGCTGACGGACGTCAGCCTTGGTAAGGCCGGCCTCCACCATCGGGAAGCTGGCACCGCGGTCAGCTGCCACGGTCTGGCCCGGTCGGTGGTCAGCGAGGTCGTCGACGTTCACCCCGAGGACCACGGTGGCCGCCTCGGACTCGGCAATCGGGACCAGCACGTCCATGAGGGCGTCCTTGCAGCGGCCACAGCGGTCGGGGTCGTTCACCCGGTACGCGGCGTCGGCCATCTCATGCGTCGCCACCTCCGACCAGCGCAGACCCCACTCGTCGGCGAGGGCGGCGGCGTCGTCGCGCTCGTCGCCGGCCAGGGACGGTGACACCGCAGTCACGACGTGCACCCGGTCTGCACCGAGGGTGTCGTGGGCTACGCGTGCCAGGAACGCCGAGTCGGCGCCCCCGGAGAAGGCCACCACGACACGGCCGAGGCCCCTAAGGGACTGACGGAGGCGGTCCATGCCCGGACCGGCGACCTCCGCCCCGGAGACCACGGTCAGCGCCGCCCTATTCCAGCCAGGACGGTGTCCAGATCGGCCACCATCCCGGCATAGAACACGCCGAACTCGCCGTAGACGGCCGACGCACGGTCATAGCGCATGGTGTAGACGACGTCCTTCAGGTCGTCGGGACGCTGCCCGAAGAGGGTCACGCCCCACTCGAAGTCGTCGACGCCGGTGGAACCGGTCACGACCTGCAGGATCCGACCGGCGAACTTGCGGCCCGAGGTGCCGTGCTCCATCATCAGGTCGCGGCGGTCGTCATACGGCAGGGTGAACCAGTTTGCATCCACGTTGCGACGCTTGGACATCGGATAGAAGCACCACGCCGGCTTGCCCTCGGGGGGCAGCACCGGGTGGAGCCTGGCCCGTCGCATCTCCTCAGGGAGGCCCTGGGAGTACTCGGAGAGTTCGGTCATCGACACATAGCTGTCGACCACCACGAGACCGGCGTTGGCGATGCGGGTCTGGAAGTCCCGGAGGCGCCACAGGTCCTCGCCCAGGACCATGAAGGCCAGATCGGCCTTGTGGCCCAGGATCGCCACGGTGACCACCTGGTCGCCGGCGGCGGTGGCTGCCGCCACGGCGGCCCGCAGCCTCCGTCGGTTCAGCGGCGGAGCGAACCTGGACCGGGGGATCCTGCAGAAGAGGTGGAGGACGCCGAGGCCGTCGGCTGGTGTCAGCGGATCGTTCATCGGAGGGATCCTACGGAGCCGGGCCGATCAGTCGCCGGTGTAGAGGTTGAAACGATCCCCACGGGCGAACCCAGCCAACTGCAGGTTGGCGACGCGGGCCGTCTCGACCGCGAGCGCCGACGGGCCACTGACCGCTATCAGGCAGGCGAAGCCGGCAGCCCACGCCTTCTGGGCCATCTCGAACGAGGCCCTACCGCTCACCCAGAGGCCAAGGTCACCCGCCGGCAGACGCTCATCCATGTACAGACGGCCAACCACCTTGTCGACCGCGTTGTGCCGGCCAATGTCCTCACGCAGAACCATGGGCTCACCGGTCCGGTCGAACGCAACTGCGGCATGCACCGCTCCGGTGGTGGTGAAGAGGGCCTGCCCGTCGATCCGGTCGGCCATCCCAGCCAGGACGTCGATGTCGAACGGTTCGGTCTCGAGTGGGAGCAGTCGCTCCAGCAGGTCGCCTATGGCGACGGTCCCGCACACGCCACACGAGGAGGAGGCCGGACCCAGACGGGGCGTCGGCGCGGGGGCAAGGCCACCGGTATCGACCGTCACGTCGTTGTACTCGGACTCCGCAGCGGGCCCCTGTCCGCAGTAGCGGACGGAACGCACCGGTGCGTCGTGCAGGACCCCCTCCGTCACGCAGAAGCCGACGGCCAGCTCGAAGTCGTCGCCGGGGGTCCGCATCGTCGTGGCGATCAGCCCACCATCCAGGCGGATCGACATCGGCTCCTCGACAATTAGCTCGTCGGGTACCCGACGGCTGCCCTGGGCGTCGACGCGCCGGGTCATCACCCTCGCTGTCCTGCCCCGACTCACGGGCGTATTCCATCCTGAGCGCGTGCGTCCATGGGCTCCAGTGAACACCCGTATCCGGTCGGACCGGGCGCCGGGCGCACGACGGGCGCCCCGGAGGGCGCCCGTCGGTCCAGCGTCAGGTCCGATCCGTGGATCGGAGGACGTCTTGCAGTGCCTAGAAGTCCATGCCGCCCATGCCGCCATCGGCGCCGTCGCTCGGGGCGTCGGCGATGACCACATCGGTGGTGAGGAACAGTGCCGCGATCGAACCGGCGTTCTGGAGCGCTGAACGGGTGACCTTCGCGGCATCGATGATGCCAGCGGCCATCAGGTCCTCGTACTCGTCGGTAGCGGCGTTGAGGCCGTTGGGGCCCTCAAGGTTGCGCACCTTGTCGACGACCACGCCGCCATCCAGACCGGCGTTGACCGCGATCTGGTGGAGGGGAGCCTCAAGCGCCTTGGCCACGATGCGTGCACCGGTCGCCTCGTCGTCGCCGAGACCCTCACCGGCGGTCCGGGCAGCGTCCTGGGCACGCAGCAGGGTGACACCACCACCGGCGACGACACCTTCCTCGATGGCCGCCTTCGTGGTGCTCACCGCATCCTCGATGCGGTGCTTCTTCTCCTTCAACTCCACCTCCGTGGCAGCGCCGACCTTCAGGACGGCCACGCCACCGGAGAGCTTCGCCAGACGTTCCTGGAGCTTCTCGCGGTCGTAGTCGGAGTCGGTGTTCTCGATCTCGCCCTTGATCTGGGCGATGCGACCGGAGATCTCAGCCTCGTCGCCGGCGCCCTCGACGATGGCGGTCGCGCCGGAATTCCTGACGGCAAAGCGCTCGCCGGCAACGCCGCGGAAGTAGCATTCGCCGGAAATTGCGCCGTAGAGCACGGTATTGCCGACAATGATCGATTCCTCG
>JAAZXC010000067.1 GCA_014240365.1 Acidimicrobiales bacterium
GTGCTCGACACTTGGCGGCGGAGAGACCGCGTAGGCCTCCTCGTCAGGCATCACGAGGTTGTAGTCGGACCGGGCCCGACGCTCGATCTCCTCGTCTGTGTTCAAGGCATCGATGCGGTCCTCGTAGTCGGAGTTGCGAGCCTCCACCTCTTGGACCTGGACCTGAAGGTCGGCTGTGCGGTCACGCTGTTCGAACCAGTCCCGGAGCGGCACCACGCCGAGCGCCAGGGCGGCAGCGACCGCCGTCAGGGTGACAGCCAGCAGTGAAAGCCGGCGCGTGGTGCCGGAACGCATCGTCTCAGTGGCCTGCGAGGGCGGCCCCACCCTTGTAGGCGGCCGCCTCGCCCAGCATCTCCTCGATCCGGAGAAGCTGGTTGTACTTGGCCACCCGGTCGCTACGGGCCGGGGCACCGGTCTTGATCTGACCGCAGTTGGTGGCCACCGCCAGGTCAGCGATCGTCGTGTCCTCGGTCTCACCGGACCGGTGCGACATGACCGCCGTCCAACCGTTGGCGTTGGCCATCTCGACGGCCTCGAGAGTCTCGGTGAGGGTCCCGATCTGGTTCACCTTCACCAGGATCGAGTTGGCCACCCCGAGCTGGATGCCGCGCTCGAGGCGCTCCACGTTCGTGACGAACAGGTCGTCGCCCACCAGCTGCACCCGGTCACCCACCAGGCCGTGGAGGGCCGCCCAGCCATCCCAGTCCTCCTCGGCCATACCGTCCTCGATCGACACGATCGGGTACCGGTCGGCCAGGTCGGCCAGGTAGGCGGCCATCTCGTCCGATGCCAGCGTCCGGCCCTCGCCCGCCAGGTGATAGGCGCCGTCAGAGAAGAACTCGGTCGATGCCACGTCAAGGGCCAGGGCCATGTCCTCGCCAGGGGTCAGGCCCGCCTTCTCGACAGCCTCCACCAGGAGCTGGACCGCCTCCTCGTTGGATCCGAGGTTCGGGGCGAACCCGCCCTCGTCGCCGACCGAGGTGGACAGCCCCCGGTCCGCGAGCACCCCCTTCAGGACGTGGTAGCACTCGACGCCCCAGCGGAGGCCCTCGGAGAATGAGGCCGCACCCACCGGCATGAGCATGAACTCCTGCAGGTCGATGTTGTTGTCGGCATGTTCGCCGCCATTCAGGACGTTGAGCATCGGCACCGGGAGGACATGGGCGTTGGCTCCGCCCACATACCGGAAGAGGGGTGCGTCCGCATCAGACGCCGCAGCGCGGGCTGTGGCCAACGACAGGCCGAGGATCGCGTTCGCCCCGAGGCGACCCTTGTCGTCGGTGCCATCGGCGTCGCACAGCGCCCGGTCGACCGCCCGCTGGTCGTAGGCGTCCATGCCCCGCACGGCCGCCGCCAACTCGCCGTTCACGTTGGCCACGGCAATCGTCACGCCCTTCCCACCCCAGGCGTCTCCGCCATCGCGCAACTCCACGGCCTCGAACATCCCCGTGGAGGCACCGCTCGGGACAATGGCGCGCCCCATCGCTCCCGAGTCCAGGACGACGTCCACCTCGACCGTCGGATTGCCCCGACTGTCCAGGACCTGTCGTCCGCTGACGACCTCAATCGTGCTCATGACTGCCTCCCAGGCACCCGGTACCGGACTGCGTTGCGGCCGGGCCATCCACGATACGACGCTAGCTGTGCCCCGTGGTCGAGGTACCCCGCCCCCGATAGCCGGCAACCACCTCGGGACCGGCGTCACGCAGGTCCACGTCGTCGTCAGCGGCAATGGCCTCCACTGCCCTCACCTCGGCTGTGAATCTGGCCACGGCACCTCGCAGCGCCTCCTCGGCGTCCACGCCGGCATCACTGGCGGCAACCACCATGCCGAGGAGGAGGTCTCCAAGGGCGTCGCCGTCTGCGGGCACGTCGACGGTCGGCACCCCGGGGGCCATGCCCACCCCGGCGGCCCGGCGGATCACCTTCTGGGCGGTGGCCAACGCCGGGAGCGTGGGAGGTATCCCGTCGAGGCTCGAAGCCCGACCCTTCTCCGCCTGCTTGATCCTGTCCCAGTTGGCCAGCACGGCTCCCGAATCGGCCGCCTCCACGTCGCCGAATACGTGGGGGTGACGGTGGCGCAGCTTGTCGTGGATCCCCCTGGCCACGTCGGCAAGGTCGAATCGACCATCGTCGGCGGCAATGCGGGAATGGAACACCACCTGGAAGAGCAGGTCGCCCAGCTCCTCCTCCAGGGCCTCGGACCCGTCGCCGGTGGCCTCGTCGAAGTCGTCAAGGGCTTCGAGGACCTCGTGGGCCTCCTCCAGGAGGTGTGGCCGCAGCGAGGTGTGGGTCTGGTCGGCGTCCCACGGACACTCCCTCCGCAGGATCGAGACCAACTCGGCGAACCGCTGCAACTCGACGGCGATTGGTGCGGCCAGGCGGGGAATGAACAGTGATGTGAGGTGATCGGCCACGACCGTGGTCACCAGGTCGTCCCACGCCACCGTGAGGATCCTCTCGTCGGGGCCTCCCAGTCCCTGGAGCACGACCACCGGTTGCTCTGGTGGGTCCGGCACGGATGCCACCAGGTCGGCCAGCACCTCGGTGGTGTCAACCTGGGCCACCAGCAACGGTCCCCGCTCGCCGGCCGCCTCCACCGGGAACCGCCTACCGTCGACGATCCGCACACCGTCCGCCAGGGGATCGATGCCAAGGCGGACCCAGGCCAGGTCCACGAACGAGAGTGCAGGGACGAGGTGCACGTCCACGCGGTCGTCTGCCAGCAGTAGCTCGACCGTGTGCTCGGCCACCATTGGCGACCCGGGCACGGCGTAGAGGACGGTTCCGTGGGCCTCGGCGGCCGCCACGACCTCGGCGACCACCCCGGCGTAGACCTCCTCGAAGGTCTCCGCAGTCTCATAGTGGTGGTCCAGAGCCACCACGTCGGCACCCATTACGCCGACCGAAGGGTGGCGGGCGGTGCGCACGAACGTGTGCCGATGAGCCGCTATCGCATCCAGGGTCGCCGTGTTGCAGAGCTCGGGTCCGGCGGGGCCGAGGCCGACCACGGTGACGCCGGGTCGGCGGAGGGTCACGAGACCAGCCGCGCCAGGGCGGGTGCCAGCGGTCCCGCCGGCGGCGCCACCCGACCCACGGCCCTGTCCCAGACGCCGTACCGGGCATCCACCTGGACCTCCCGGCTGAGCCCGGCCACCTGCAGCAGGGCGCCCGACGCCCTCCGACCCAGAGCCTCGAACGGCACCGGGTCAACGGTTCTCACCTCGTCGATGCGGATCACATGGAACCCGAATTGGCTGGGCACGGGCCCGACGAGGCTCCGGCCCCCGGCCAACGCACCCAGGACGGCACGCTCGAAGGTGGGCACGAAGGCGCCGAGCGGAACACAGCCGAGCGAACCACCGGCCTGACCGGAACCCGGGTCCTGGGATACCGAGACGGCCAGAGCAGCAAAGTTGCCACCGTTGTCGAGCAGGTGGATGACGGCATGGGCGTCGTCCTCGGCGGACACCAGGATGTGGCTGGTGCAGAGTTCGTAGGACAGGAGCCCGACGTGCGCCTCGTAGGCGGCACGCACTCCGGGACCGCCGGCCTCCACCAGGTCCAGGGCGGCCTGCCACCCGATCAGGCGCGGTAGGGAAAGATCGCCCGGGCCCACGCCGGCCGCCAGGAGACGGTCCCGCGCCGTCGACCTCTGCTCCGGTGTGGCCACCACGTCGTAGTCGGCCAGGAGATCCACCAGTGCCTCGTACTGGACGTATCGATCCACCAACCCGGCAGTGGTCGCGGCGTCGATGGTGGCGTCGAAAGGCTGGCCGCTCATCTCGGCCACGAGGGCGGCCACGCCGTCACGGTCCAGGGTGCTGTTGCCCACCTTCACGGCGACGACCGACGAGCCACAGGAAGATGCCACCAGGGCCACGACAAGCAGCGCCACCAGATGGTGGCTGTACCTGGCGAGGAGGAAGCGGGGAGGGCGTCTCACGAGGGACCGATGCTACGCCGTTACTCAGCCTTCGGCGGCGCCACCGGCGGGCGTGCCCACGTCATTGGGGGTCGGCACCAGGTCCTCGAGCATTCCGGTCAGAGCGCCTGTCATATCTCCCTTACGGAGCGGCAGGAGCAGTTGGCGTGGACCCTCCTTGTAGCGGGCGTCACGATGCAGGCGCCCCAGTCGGGTCTGGCGGCTCAACGGTAGGACAACCGGCGAGCATCGGGCCATGAACTCCGGGCCACCCAGACCGGGACCCTTGGTGACCACGACCTCGGTTATGCCGCGGGCCACGCAGACGGTCCGCAGAGCGGCCACCGACAGGAGTGCCTTCGCCGGAGCCGGCAGGGGGCCGTAGCGGTCCTCCCACTCGGAACGCAGCGCCTCGACGCCGAGGGCATCGGCCGTGACCCCCGCTGCGGCCAGCTTCCGGTACGCCTCCAGGCGCAGGTCATTGCGTGAGACGTACTCCTCGGGCAGGTGAGCGTCGACGGGTAGTTCCACGCGTATCTCCGGCAGCTCGTCGATCACCGTGCCGGCCAACTCGGCTACGGCCTCGGTGACCATCTGGCAGTACAGGTCGTAGCCCACGGCGGCCATGTGGCCGCTCTGACCGGTACCCAGGAGGTTGCCGGCCCCACGGATCTCCAGGTCGCGCATTGCAATACGAAAGCCGGACCCCAGCTCGGTCGTCTCCCCGATGGTGCGGAGCCTCTCGTGGGCCTGCTCGCTGAGGGCCTTGTCAGGAGGGGTGAAGAGGTAGGCGTAAGCCCGTTGGCCGGCACGACCCACCCGGCCACGCAGCTGGTGGAGCTGTCCGAGACCCAGCAGGTCGGCCCTGTCCACCACCAGGGTGTTCACCGTCGGCATGTCGATCCCGGACTCGATGATCGTGGTGCACACCAGGACGTCGTACATGCCCTCCCAGAAGTCCATGACAGTCGACTCCAGCGATGCCTCGTCCATCTGGCCGTGCGCCACCACCACCCTCGCCTCCGGAACCAGCTCCCGCACGCCGGCAGCGACGCGGTCAATGTCGAGGACCCTGTTGTGCACGAAGAAGACCTGGCCCTCCCGGAGCAGTTCGCGGCGGATGGCTTCGGCCACCGGCCGCTCGTCGTAGTCCCCGACGTAGGTGAGGATCGGCTGCCGGTCGGCGGGCGGCGTGTTCAGGAGGCTGAGGTCCCGTATTCCTGTCAGGGACATCTCCAGGGTCCGCGGGATGGGGGTGGCTGTCAGGGTGAGCACGTCCACGTCGGCCCGGAGCGTCTTGATCGACTCCTTGTGGCTCACCCCGAAACGCTGCTCCTCGTCGATGACCAGCAGGCCCAGCCGCTTGAAGCGGACCTGCTCGGAAAGTAAGCGGTGCGTGCCGATCACCACATCCACCGACCCGTCGGCCAGCCCCTCGACTACACGCCGCGCCTCGGCTGTGGTGAGGAAGCGGCTGAGAACCTCCACCCGTATCGGGTACGGGGCGAAACGGTCGCGGAAGGTCTGGCCGTGCTGTTGGGCCAGGAGCGTGGTCGGCACCAGCACGGCCGCCTGCCGTCCGTCCTGCACGGCCTTGAACACGGCTCGGATCGCCACCTCGGTCTTGCCGAAGCCCACGTCTCCGCACACGAGACGGTCCATCGGTACTGGGCGCTCCATGTCGGCCTTGACGTCATCGATGGCCTGCAACTGGTCCGGCGTCTCCTGGAAGGGAAAAGCCTGTTCCATCTCCCTCTGCCAGGGGGTGTCAGCGGCGAACGCGTGGCCGATCGTCGTGACCCTGGCCTGGTACAGGACGACGAGTTCCTGGGCGATCTCGGCCACCACCGAGCGCACCCTGGCCCTGCTCCTCTGCCAGTCGGCGCCCCCCATCCGGCTGAGGCTCGGGGTCGTGCCACCCGTGTGGGGCCGGATGCTGTCGATCTGCTCCGTCGGGAGGTAGAGGCGATCGTCTCCCCTGTACTCCAGCAGCAGGTAGTCGCGCTCGACACCCGCCAGAGTGCGTGTGACCAGCCCGGCGAAACGGGCCACGCCGTGCTGCTCGTGGACGACGTGGTCCCCGGGCGAGAGATCCTCGAATACGCGTACAGCTGCACTGCGCCGTGGCCGTGTCCGACGGCGGGTCCGACGCCGACCCGTCAACTCGGTCTCGGTGACCAGCGCAAGGCGCGAACCGGAGAGGACGAAGCCCCGTTCCACGGACGCCACCACAAGCGAGGCGCCGGGACCCTGCACGACGGCTTCTTCGTCCGGGCCGACCGGGGTGACCTCGATACCGGCCTCACGCAGGCGGCGAACAAGTTGGTCGACGGAGCCGGCCCCGTCTGCGGCGACCACCACCCGGTGACCGTCTGCCAGCAGGCGTCGAAGGCGTCCGGGTACGCCTTCGCCGTCTTCGGGCATCAGGTCCCGCCCGAACCCGGCGGCGGCAATGGTGGCCACGCCCGGGCCGTCGGGCACGGCGTCGATCGTCCAGACGGGTGCACCGGTGTGGACCAGGAGGCGCTCCCAGTCGGTGTGTAGCCGGGGGAACTCGATGCCCTCGGCCCCCCAGGTGGTTGCGAGGCTGGACGCCAGGTCGGCCTCCTCCGCCTGGAGGTCGGCAATTCGGTCCCTCAGACGCCGGGGCTCCACTGCAATGACCAGGGCGTCATCGTCCACGAGGTCGAAGAGGACCCGCTCCCCGCCGGACAGCCATGGAAGCCAGGACTCCATGCCGTCGAACAGCTCGCCGGCCGCCAGCCGATTCCACTGTTCGGCACCCCACGGCTGCTCGGCCACGAGGGCCTCTGCACGCCTTCGCACAGCCTCATCCGGGATCAGCTCTCTACAGGGATGGATCTCGACGACGGACCTGGCAACGGTGGAGAGCTGGTCTGCCACGCCGAACTCCGTCAGGCGATCCACCTCGTCGCCCCAGAGGTCGATTCGTACCGGTGCCTCGGCCGTGGAGGGCCAGACGTCGAGGATGGATCCCCGTACGGCCAGCTCACCCCGGTGCTCCACCTGGTAACCGCGGCGATAGCCGATAGCCACCAGGTCGGCCACCAGCGTCGTCTGGTCCACGACGTCTCCAGGCCCCAGGGTGATCGGGTCGGTGCGTCCGGCTCCCGGACCGAGGCGCTGCACGAGCGCCCTGCCCGAGGCCACCAGGACCGACGGCCTATCGGCCAGGTCACCCAACCTGTGCAGAACCCGGAGGCGTCGGCCCATGGTCTCCACGCCGGGACTTATCCGCTCGAACGGCAGGGTCTCCCAGGCGGGGAACAACTCGACGGCGTCGTCACCCAGGTAGATGCGAAGGTCGTTGGCGAGCCGCTCGGCCTCGGTCCCGGTGGGTACCGCCACCACCAGCGGGTGTCGACCGGTCCTGCGCACGAGGGCGGCAATCACCATTGCACGGGCAGGCTCTGCAACTGCAAGCGATGCCGCCCGTCGACCCAGGACCGCCGTGATGGCTGGCTCGTCGTCGAGGAGGGCTGAAAGTCGCTCCAGGTAGGGGATCATCTCCGAGCGGTCGGGGTGGGTCGCGTCACGGGCCGGCGTTGAAGCGGCCCATGGTCGCATCCACGCCGTCGGCCAGGATCGCCTCGACGGCATCGACCGCTTCGACGATGACCACGCCCAGCTCGGCGGCCTCGGCCCGCGACGGATGCCGCAGGACATGGTCGGCGCCCGATCGGCGCCCCGGGGGCCTACCCACCCCGATACGGACACGCAGGTAGTCCTGGGTCTTGAGGTGGGCGGTTATCGACTTCAGGCCGTTGTGCCCGGCCAGGCCGCCACCGGCCTTCACGCGAAGCGTTCCGACCTCCAGGTCCAGCTCATCGTGCACGACCACTATCCGGCCCGGGTCGTCAATCCCGTGACGTCTCACCAGGCTGGAGACCGACTGGCCGGACTCGTTCATGAAGGTCTGCGGGAACGCCACGGCGACGCGCTGGCCACCGATACGAACCTCGCAGGACAGGGCCAGCTCCCGGGACCTTCGCAGCGAGCCACCGTGCCGGTCCGCCAACGCTGCGGCGACCTCGGCACCCAGGTTGTGGCGGGTCCCCGCGTAGTCCTCACCCGGATTGCCCAGGCCGACGACCAGCCAGGCCGCCGGTTCCCCGGTTCGTTCGGTTCGGGACCGCCGCAACAAGGGTCGGCCCTGACCGCTAGGAGTCGTCGGAGCTGTCGCCCGTGTCGCCGTCGGAATCGCCGTCGGAATCGCCGTCGTCGGCACCCTCCAACTCGACGGCCTCGGCCTCCAACTCGGCTGCTTCCTCGGCGGCCATTGCCTCGAGGGTGGACCGGGTGATCATGCCGATGGCAACCGTCTCCTCGGGATCCATGTCGGTGGTGACACCCGCCGGGAGGACGATGTCGGAAACCCTCAGCGAATCGCCGATGCCCAGAGCGGAGATATCCATCTCCAACTCGTTCGGGATGTTCTCCGGTGAGGCGTTGACGGTGAGGCTGAAAAGGTTCTGATCGACCATGCCGTCGGCGTCGGTGACGGCCTTGGCCTCGCCGATCATCACGAGCGGCACGTCCACGGTGACGTCCTGATCCGGGTCGATCCTGAGGAAGTCGACGTGGATGACGTCACGGCGCACAGGATGGCGCTGGATGTCCTTCACGATCGACATCTGCTTCTCGCCAGCGATCTCGAGGTGGATGACGGCGTTCACGCCTGCATCGGTGGTGAGCGCCACGCGTAGGTCAGCCCACGCCACGTCAATGCTGACCGGGTCCTGGGAGAGCCCGTAGACAACGGCTGGAATGCGTTGTTCGCGACGAAGTCGCTTGCTCGGCCGGGTGCCCGTCTGTCGGGTCGTGTCTGCTGTGAGGACGATCTCGCTCATGGAATGACCTTTAGGAGAGGAGAGAGGCGAATGTGCGGATCCGATGGAACCGACAGGTGAGTCTACCGGTGGATCACGTCGGGCCGGTCAGCCGACGTGCAGGACCCGTGTCCCCCGGCACCGGACCCAGCCCGGCATCAGGCCAGGTTGTCGCCGCCGAATATCTCGCTGACCGACGTATCGCTGAATACGGCGCTGATGGCCTTGGCGATGAGTGGTGCCACCGACAGGACCTCGACCAGATCGGGATCGGTGCCCTCCGGAAGGGGCAGGGTGTCGGTGACGATCACCTTCTCGATCGAGGAGGCGGCGAGGCGTTCCATGGCCGGCCCGGAGAACACGCCGTGCGTGGTCGCCGCCAGGACCCGGGAGGCGCCTCGGTCGGTGAGCTGGTCGGCCGCAGCGCAGATCGTGCCGGCGGTGTCGATCATGTCGTCGACGATCACGCAGACCTTGCCGGCCACCTCGCCCACGACCTCCTTGGCCTCGACGGTGTTGAACGTCGAGTGGCTGCGGCGCTTGTGGACAATGGCCAGGTCGGCACCCAGCTGCATGGCGTACCGCTCCGCCACCTTCACCCGACCGGCGTCCGGCGAGACGATCGAGAGGTCGCCCTCCAGTGACCGCAGGCGGTCGACCAGAACCGGCATCGCCGTGAGGTGGTCGACCGGTCCCTCGAAGAACCCCTGGATCTGGCCGGAGTGGAGGTCGACGCTGACGAGGCGGCTGGCACCCGCCTCCTTCAGGAGGTTGGCCACCAGCTTGGCGGTGATCGGCTCGCGACCGGACGCCTTGCGATCCTGTCTGGCGTAGCCGTAGTGGGGGCACACGACCGTGATGCGCTTGGCCGAGGCCCGACGGGCCGCATCCACCATGATCAGCTGCTCCATCAGCGCGTCGTTGATGGACGTCCCCGGCTCGTGACAGTGGGTCTGGATGATGAACACGTCGCAGCCCCGGATCGATTCCGAGAACCGGCAGTGGACCTCGCCGTTGGCGAATTCAGCGATGTTGGGCTCACCCAGGGACTCGCCCATCTCTGCTGCGATCGACTCGGCCAGCGGCCGGCTGATGCGTCCGGATACGAGGTAGAGCTTCTTGTGTGTGACCAGTTCCATGGGGGCGTTGGGTGCTCTCGTCGGCGGTGGACGTTCCGGGAGTGGAGCATAGGGCGGCTCCCCTGTGCGCGTATCAGCCGATGTAGACGGGCCGGGGCGGCACCATGCCGAGAGCGGGGCTCCGCGTCGTCGTGGGCGGTGGGGCAACCGTGGTGGTAGCCGGGATGGCTGACGACGTGGTGGGCGCAACGGTCGTCCCGGTAGGGGTGGCCGGCGGCCGGGTAGTCGCTGGTGCGGCGGTGGTGGTCGGTGCGACCGTCGTGGTCGTGACCACTGGTACGGCAGTGGCCGCCGGGACGGTCGTCGTCGCTGGTGCAGCAGTGGTCGTCGGCGCGACCGTCGTGGGTGTCGTGGGTGTCGTGATAGTGGTCGCGGTCGTGGCCGTGGTCGCAGATGGCACCACCACCGCGGCACCCGATGCCGTCCCCGTCCCCCCGGCATTCACCCCTGCCACCGTGAACGTGTACGACGCTCCGTTCGTCAGGCCGACGGCGGTGTAGGAGGTGGTCACGGGTGTGAGAGAAGCCGACCCGCTCACCTGACCCGATGCGATGGAACCCGACCAGACGACCAGGTATCCCGTGATCGCCGTGCCGCCGTTGGCGACGGGCGGACTCCACGTGATCACCGCCTGCCTGTCTCCGAAGGTCCCGGTCACCGCTGTCGGCATCGCCGGCAGTCGATCCGGGGTGGCCCACGCCACGGTTGAGGCCGGCCCGGCGCCCTGCTGGTTCAGAGCCGAGATCCTGAAGTGGTACGGGAAGCCGTTCAACAGGCCGGCGATCGAATATCCGGTCGACGTCGAACCGGTGGACGCCACGAGGTCCCCCCACGAGATCCCACCGTCGGCCGCGTACTCGATGCGGTAGCCGGAAATGGCCGAACCGCCGACGACCGTGGGCGCCGTCCAGGCCAGGGTGATCTGGTTGGGTCCTGCGGTGGCGGTCAGGCCCGTGGGTGCCCCGGGGGTGGCCAACGGTGTTGCCGTCGCAGTGGCGGAGGGAGCGCCGGTTCCGACCGCCGTGACCGCCGAGACCCGGAACTGGTGCACAGTGCCGGACGACAGGCCGACGGCCGCATAGGTCGTGGCGGTCGTTCCCGTAGACGCCGTAGCGACCGTCCATGACGAGCCCGAGTCCGTGGAGTACTCGATCCTGTACCCGGTGACGGCGGAACCGCCGGTCACTGACGGCGCCGTCCACGAGAGGTCCACCCTGGCCGTGCCTGCTGCTCCGAGCAGGCTCGTCGGTGCCACCGGTGGAGCCGTGCCGTCGACCACGACCACGACCACGTCGTCATCCCCACCTGCGGCCGTACCGGCCACGACGACCTTCCAGGCAGACGTGACGACGACGGCATGGCCGACGTCTGCACCTGATCCGACGGCGACGGCCGCTTTCCCGTCGGTGGAGAACGTGGTGTCCAGCGCTCCCGTTGATGTGAGGCGCACCACGGCCACGTCATCATTTGATCCGTTGCTGCTCTCGCCGGCGATGACGATCCCACCGTCGGCCAGAAGGGCGATCCCCCTGGCCTCGTCGTCGCCGGAACCGACGGCCACCGTGGCCTTTCCGTCGGAGTCGAACGCCGTGTCCAGGGCACCGGCGCTGGTCAGGCGCACGACCGCCATGTCCTCGTTGGTGCCGTTGTGGGATGTGCCGGCCACCAGAATGTCGCCATCGGTCGCGATGGCCACCGCACGTCCAAGGTCGTTACCGGAACCGACGGCCACCGTGAGTTTGCCGTCGGAGTCGAACGCCGTGTCCAGGGCGCCGGCGCTGGTGAGGCGCACCACGGCCACGTCGTCGTCCGTGCCGTTGTGGGCGACGCCGGCCACGACGATGTCGCCATCGGAAGCGATGGACACGGCGTGGCCGTAGTCGGCTCCGGCGCCCACGGGTACGAGCACCTTGCCGTCGGTGTCAAATGCCGTGTCCAGAACGCCGGCGCTGGTCAGGCGGGCGACCGCGAAGTCGAAGTTGGAACCGTTGGAGCCGTACCCGCCCGCCACGATGTCGCCGTCCGAGGCGATGGCAAGACCCGTCGCGTAATCGGAGCCGAATCCGAACCCAACAGTCACTATGCCATTGGTTCCAAAAGTGGAATCAAGAGAGCCGGCCGTCGTCAATCTGACAATTGCGAAGTCAAAGCTCACGCCAAAACTGTCAGTCGCGCTCGCCCCAGCAACGACGATCTTCCCATCCGACTGAATGGCAACCGAATGGCCAACGTCATCTTTCGAGTCGATATCTACGACAACCTTGCCATCAGAGGAGAA
>JAAZXC010000068.1 GCA_014240365.1 Acidimicrobiales bacterium
GGCGGCGGCTTCCTCGTGTCCCAGAGTTGGAACACTGGGGGCTATTGCAGCGGAGGAACGTGCGGCGGCGGCTCGTTCGTGGGCAAGCGGCTCCGCGTGGGCACGTCCATCAGCGGCGACGTCAGCAGAACCGACCGGGGCCGGCCCGACCTCCGACCGGTGGTGGTCAACTCCAGCACCGGCATGTCCGCCGCCGTCCAGCCCAGCCGTCCTCCGCTCAACCTCAGGAGGCCCTTGTGGACCCCGTTCATCGCCTTCAGGAATCTGTCGCTGGGCATGGCCCGAGGCTAGGCCCATGCCGGAGTCCCGCCATGGCCCGTATCCGGCCTCCCACCTCACTGCGGTAGGGAACGTAGGTAATCGAGGACGGCCTCGAGTTCCTGGTCGGTCAGCAGTTCGGCCAGGAAATGAGGACCCAACCGGTCACCCGAGGTGAAGACCTCCCCGAGCGTACGCGCACTGCCATCGTGCAGGTACGGGGCGCTGTCGTAGAGGCCGAGCAGCGTCGGCGTGTCGAAAGCGGATCCCTGGTTCTCCCCGGACCCATCACCGGTCCCGACGTCGTGGAGGAGTCCGTCGGTGAACACCGGCCCTGCATGACAGGTTGCACACCCGGAGGCTCCGAACACCTCCCGGCCCCGGTCCGTCCGTTCGGTAGGCGGGTATGGGCTGGGCTGGACCAGGGCGTGGCTCAGGAAGGCCGCCAGGTCACCGTTCTCGGTGTCGGACAGGCCGGTGCCGGCCTGCAGGTCCCGGATCGTCTTCTGGAAGTCGAAGAGGTCGACCCGGTCTCCAGACCAGTGGAACGGATCGGTAAGCATCAGCCCCCGGATCGGCGGCGTGTTGCGGGGCCCGTCGTCCAGAATCCAGGTCCGGGCGTCGTGCCCGCCCTCCAGATGGCAGCTGGCGCAGCTGATCCACTGGTCACGGGCCATCTCGGGTCGTGATGTGCCGAAGAAGAGGACCTTGCCGGCCCGGACGTCGTCGGGCAGCAGGCTGCTGGTTGTGGCGATACGGCGAACCTCGACCAGCTCGTCGAGGTCGACCACCGACAGGTCGTCGGAGAGTGCGTTGTGGACGTAGGCGGTCCGGCCATCCGCGGTGACCACCAGACCCCGTGGGTTGGCTCCCACCTCGATGTGGCCGATTCCGAAGCCCTTCGTCAGATCGATGACGGACAGGTCGTCGCTCCCCGAGTTGGCCACGTAGGCGACCACTCCGTCCGGTGAGAAAGCCACTGCGGATGGCATGTTGACCGGCCGGTCCACTGCGTCCAGGCCGAGTAGCTCCCGCGGGACGACCCGCCCGGCCTCCAGGTCGACCACGGCGACCCTCGGCATGATCGTGGTCTCGAACATCAGGTCGGGGTTCGAGGTCCGGGACCTGATCAGGGGCATGAACGCCCGTCTGCCGTCCGGGTGGAGGGCCACGTGTTGCGAAGCGTTGTTCTCCTGTCCGGTGGCGATGACCGCCCGGACCTCCCGGGCCGTCAGGTCAATGACGGTGAGGTCACCGGTCAGTAAGTGGGTCACAAGGATCGACGACCCGTCAGCTGTGACCGCCAACCCCCGAGGTTCGGCTCCGACGCTGATCCGGGTGATCGGTACGAATTCCTGCAGGTCGAAGAGGGCGACCGTGCCCACGTCACCCTCGGCGACCACGATCATGCGGTCATCCGGTGTGACGACCACTCCGGCGGGCCGTCGGCCCGTCATGATCTCGGCTCGGAGGTCTCCGGTTCGGGCATCCAGCACTACCAGACGGTCCTCGCCGGTGACAGTCACAAAGAGCATGGCGCCGGCGCCGTCAAGCGCCACGGAGGTCGGACGCTCCCCCACCGTGACCTCCCATCTGGTACTTCCAGCGGCCGTGTCGACGGCGCTGACCGAGGCACTGTCCGGGTTGGCCACGTAGACGAGGGAGCCATCTGGCGACAGCACGATCGTCGAACTCCACCGGGCACCTGTACCAGCAGCAGGTGCCAGGTTGAAATCGGACCCGGCTGTCGTCTGCGGATCGTCGACCGGTGTGGTCGTGGTAGCCGTCTCAACCGCCGTGGTCGACGCGTGTTCCGGCTCGACGGTGGTCGCCCCGATCGAGCACCCACCGGCAAGCAGGGCGGCCGCGAGCACGGCCGACACACGCCGTAGGTCGACGTGCCCCGCTTCTCCCATACCTACTGCGCCGAGACGCCACCCAGCGGAGAGAAGCCACGCTGGTTCAGGATCTGGGCTTCCCAACCATCCGGGGTCTCGTAGGCGATCGAGAGTTGCATGGTGTCAGCACCCAGGATGATCTGGGTGAACCCGGCCTCGTAGAGGTCGTCCTGGATTACCTCCACCGTGACAACCGACGAACCGGCGACAGTCCCCTCCTCGATGACCAGACCGGGGGCGGTGAGGCTGAAGTGGGCGTCACCCACACCTGCGGGCAACGAGAAGTCGAACGTGACCTTCTCCACCCGGTTCCCGGCCCAGCCGAATACCGACGTCGGGCCGGGTGGCCCGTGCAGGATGGAGGTGACAGATCGGATCGGCGCCGTCGCCTGCTCCTCGACCACGTAGAAGCGATAGGTCGAATCTGTCGTCCCGAGTACGGCCGACAGGGGGTGGCGGTACCCGTAGACGTCCATCGTCGTGCGGCCGTCGGCCACGACCGCCGGAACGGGCGCAAGCCCCGTCGACGGGAGGGCCCGGTCCTGGGTGGCCGACACGTGCACCTCGTAGACGCCCGGCCGCTCGACGACGAAAGCCATGTCGTCGGCGTCCACGAAGCCCGACGGGTTGGCCCGGTTCTGGAAGCTACGAACCTGGCCGCCGGGTTCCGTGACCGTGATCTCGACGGCGACGTCCAGCGTCGGCCAGGCCTGGCCACTGAAACTGAAGCGATCGCCGGGCTGGAGCACGCTACCGGGACGCGTTCCCGTCGGCGTGATGAAGAGGTCGACCTCGCGTCCACGGTGCATGAAGAGTGGTCCACAGGTTCCGAGCCCCCCGGCCGCCCCCTGGTAGGGCGGACAGATCCGGTTGCCCTTGGCGTCGCCGAACGACCAGACGCCAGACTCGGAGCGTGATCCCTCCTCCACTATGACGGCCATGGAGGCATACGGCAGGAAGTGCTGCTGGTTGCCGTTCTTGAGCACCGCACCGCCGAACAACAGCTTGACGTCGCCCTCCTCGTCACCTCGACTATCGGAACCTCCTCTCCCCCCCTGCGGAGGCCCGAAGTAGGAGTCCCGACAGGTGAGGCCGATCTGGCAGCTGTAGGTGTCGTGGCCGTACCAGTGGTTGTGTTGGCCTCCCTGGCCCTCGCCCACGGCCGAGAAGACGCTGACGTCGGCCCGGACGCTGGTCGAGTACCAGTACGCCCACGAGTCGACCTCGTCAGGGCGCTGGTGGGAACCGTTGTACGCCGTGCGGTCGGAGAACAGGAAGTGTGCGTCCGGTGCTTCGACACAGCCGTCCATACCCGGAAGGCAGTAGGTGATCGGTCGCAACTGGGGAGCAACGGCGGCCAGAGCGGTGGCCGGGCCACCGACCGTGATGCGGGGCACGATCGGGCTCATATCCACCAACCAGGCCACGTCCCCGGAAAAGAACGGATAGTCCAGACTTTTCGTTCCGACCATCGGATCGCAGCCTTCTTCACCGCAGGTCGGGTCGACGGTCCGGTTGAAGAACCAGGTCCGAAGGACGTTGTCGCCGACTGCCCTGGCCAGCTGGGCGTTCCGTTCACCGTGGGCAACCAGAGGCGTGTCAGGGGTGGCCACGATGGCGGCCGAGGAGCGGGCACCCATCCAGAGGGTGCCGTCGACCGGATCCAGGTACGAGGCAGTGACGTCCACCCGGTATTCGCCGTGCTCGGCAGGCCGCCACTGCTGGTCCGAGGCGAAGTAGCCGAACCGGTTGGCGGTACCGGACACCGTATGGCTTCGGCGAAGTGCGACGTCGCCGTTCGGGTAGTGGGCGATGGCGATGTCGATATCGGCTGGCACACCGGGTTCCACGACCACGGTCGGGTTCCAGGCGTCGCCGACCTCCAACGGCGTGCCCTCGAAGACCCCGAGCGACAGATCAAGTGGCTCCGCGACCCAGATGTCGTAGGTGCCCCGGAGGACGAACTCGTCGCCGCGGGAGGACCGGAGCGTTCCATCGAGGGCGACGGTGTGGAGCCCGAACTGGTCGAACGCCAGGTCGAGGGCATCGACTCCGGTGGTGAGCCCCAGAGTGCGGGACGGACCGGAGAACGGCAGCTCCACCGGGTAGCCGGCGAACCAGGCCGAGGAGACGAACATCCGGACCTCGGAGTCGTCAGCGAGCGTCGTCGTCAAACCGTCCGGTGTGGTCAACGAGACCGTGATGTTTCCCGGCTGGTCGGCGTCCAGCCGGAAGAGGGGCTCGGGCATGGAGGCGGCGAATCCCGTGTAGCCGACGGTCGGGAGGTAGGGCTCCAGCGTGTAGTGGACTGCCTGCCCGGACAGCGGGTCGGTGGGTGAGGCGATGAACGGACCGTTGACCGCCCGCCGACTCCCGAGGACGAACCGGCCGGCGTCCTCCCCGGCGACCACGCCACGGACCCCGGCCGCCGCCCAGCTCGGCGCCTCGTTGAGCAGGGTGGCAGGAAGCCGGGGTCGGGCGGTGGTTCCGACCCCGACCAGGGGGAGGTAGCCAAAGCCGGTGTTGCCTTCGAAGTCCCGGCCGTCGCTACCCGGAAAGTTGGTGCCGGACCCGAACTCGGGGGTGCCTCCGGGATTCGCCTCCCCGAAGACGATGCGCGGCAGGTACCAACCTGACGCCAGGGAGGCGGGAAGGGCGGCCGGGGTCAACGTCAAACTGGACTGGAGGCACTCCGGAGCATCGACGAACTCGACTATCTCGTAGTAGCCGTTGGAGCCGTCGCTCGACTCGATCGGTAGGCCGGTGGGCGTCAGGACCGGGCCGTGGACGTTGACGTTCACCTGGGTGAGGTAGGCGCCCTGGCCGTCGAAGAGCCGGTAGAGGTGGATCCGTGGAACGAGGCACTGGTCACCGGCGTCGTCGTGGACTGTGAAGTGGATCTGACGGTCGGACCCGGCAAGCGAACCCACGGCTGACCACTTCAGGGAGTCGCCGGCCCGGCCGAGCGTGGTGGCGGCACCGGGTCCGGGGACCTCCAGCACGGCAGCCGGGCCGGTCTGGATCCCCTGCCCGGTGCACATCCCGCGCTGGATGGGCAGGACGTAGAGGGTCGAACCGGCAGCCGCCTCAAGGCGGGCGCTGAACGAACCGTCCGACCGTCGCTCGACGCAGTCCTGGGTGCCCCACTCGACGGCAATGACGTCGACGTAGCCCCATGGCAGTTCGGGATCGCCGTAGGGCACAGCGCCTGCCGACCCGGTGACCGTGACCATGCCGTTTCCATCCGGAGACGAGACCTGGATGCGGGTGGCAACGGGCACGAAGGACCGGTCGTTTTTCCGCCTGACCGGTTCGAGTCCCAGGTTCCCGTAGGCCACGATGCCGCTGGCCAGGCTGGCCAGGCTGGCTGGGCCTTCGGGACTGGCGATGTCCACCAACTCCGAACCTGCATGCTCACCACCGGATCCAGCTTCGCCCTCCATCTCCTCACCAGAGGGTGCCGAGGTTGAAGGCAATGCGACCGCCGTCGAGGCAGTGGTCTCTGGCACATCCGATGCCGTGGAAGTCGACGTCGTCTCGGCGGAGGCCACTTCGCCGACCGTCGTACCTACTTCGACGGACGAGGTCAAGGTCGAGATCGAGGTCGAGGTCGGCGCTCCACTATCCGAACCACTGCCAGCGCACGATCCGGCAACCAGAGCGCACGCGACAACCGCCCTCGCCAACCTCATGGCCTTACAGTAACGGCGCCAATCGGTAGAGACCAGAAACGGCCACGTAGGCCTGGCCGACGTGACGAACTCCGAATTCGACCGTCGATCCCCAGATTGGTTCAATGCACCTCGCTGCCCAGAGCCAACTCTCAGGACCTATCCCTGAACTTCCGTTCCCGGTGATCGGCATGTTTTGCTGGTTCACGCTGGTTGGTGATATCCCGCGATCTGGAGGAGATCTGCCGAATGGCCCTGCTCGAAGATCGCTCCAGCATCTATCAGAGTGTCGGGGGACCTGGACGCCCCTGAACTCCTCAGCTGTCAGCCGCGGCTGTTGGCCGCTCCGGCATAGCTGTCGAGTCCGAGCTCAGCTCGCGCTTCGGCGGTGGCGGCCAGCATCGTGTCGTCGAGCGGTATCCCGATCCCATCGGCTGACCGGACCAGACCGTTGAACACCGCCACAGTCACGGCGGCGTCGACCAGGCCGGCCTCCCCGACGGCAGCAATCACCTCATCGTCAAGGGCCCGTGCCGCTTCCGGGTCACGGTTGGCTGCCTCCGCGTAT
The DNA here is from genome assembly GCA_014240365.1 of Acidimicrobiales bacterium. GTDB lineage: Bacteria > Actinomycetota > Acidimicrobiia > Acidimicrobiales > MedAcidi-G1 > UBA9410. The sequence goes on from JAAZXC010000068.1 coordinate 6,396, forward strand.
GCCATGAGTAGGCCTCCGTGGGCGACGTTCCCCGTGGCCCCGCCGACCGCCCCGTGGAGATCCGCTCCGGCGTCGATGGCGTTGCTGCTCGCACGGAGCAGCATCACGTGGGCCGACGTTCAGTAGAAGCACTCGTTGACGGCCGAAGTGCGGGCGGCGACCAGCTCAACCTGGGGGCGGCTGAGAGACCGGTGGCTCCAGACCATCTCCTCGAAGTGCCGGCCGCTGTACATGCTCGTCACGATTCCCATGCGCAGCGAGTTGTCCTCGGGCACGAACGACAACGCACGAGCCACGTTGGGTCCGGACCAACCGTCCACGACCCACGGCACAAAGGCCCCTTCCTGGCCGAGACCGTCTGGAACAACGCGGGACGGTTCGCCCATCCCGGGAACCGGCAGGTCCTGGCGTGGCCTGCCCAACAGATCGCAGAGCATGTCAACGGGAACCGTCTGGACGACCAGGGCGACCGTCTCGACGTAGTGGCCCACGCCCGTCCTTTCGATCACAGCGGTGGCCCAGTCACGGGTGATACGCCCCGCGTCGACAGACAGACGCCGGACGACCTCATGGATCAGTGGAGACAAGCCATCGGGGCCGACAGCGTCAGAGATCCCGGCGATGTCGGGGACGGTCTCTCCGAGGGGAAGCCTCAGCGACCTTCGGGTCGCCGCCACGATTGCCACCCGCTCGGCGGCCGTCCACCAGGTACCTGCGACTGCAAGTCCGTCCCACACGGCCTCGAAGGTAGAGAGGACCGCCGGGTCGACCGGTCGTGGAAACGTATTGGCACCGAACTCAGCCACCGCCTCACGCTACTTGTACCGCCGCAGCGGAACCGCCTCCGGCGGCCAGTGGCCGTTCTCAGGTAGAGACAACCCGGGACTCGCGTGGGGACGCCCGTAGGCACGGACCACTGGGTGCAGTTGGAAGCATCACCTGGCCGAGGTGAAGGATCCTCATTTGCCCGCCGACTGGTCGAAAAATGCGTCGAACTGGAGCCTCACACAACATCTGCTGACATGATCACCGCGTGAGCGGCACCGACCAATTTCTCTACCGTTGGCAATTCGAAGCGCTCACCAGTTGGCTTCGTTGCGGACGCCGCGGCATCGTCGAGGCTGTCACGGGCTCCGGCAAAACCAATGTCGCTCTGGCTGCTGCCGCTGACGCAAACCGGCGGGGTCTGTTTGTACTCGTCGTCGTACCAAGCCGGGTATTAATGAACCAGTGGGCGTTCCACCTGGCCGAGGCTCTTCCTGATTGTCAGATTGGACGCCTTGGCGACACCTACAGCGATCGGGTCGCCAACTGCGACGTTCTCGTCACTACGAGACATTCGGCAAGTACGAGGCATCCTGTACCCCCGACCGATGCCGGCGGACTGATCATCGCAGACGAATGCCACGGTTTCGGTGGTAAGACCCTCAGACAGTCGCTAATCCACGACTACCAAGAGCGCCTGGGGCTCACAGCGACGCTGGAACGCTCTGATCAGGCCGTCGAAAACACTTTGCTTCCGTACTTTGGCGGTGTCTGCTATCGCTACGGCTTCGGTCCAGCAATCGCCGACGGCGTCTGTGCTCAGCCCAGGGTCGCGTTCGTGGCTGTTCCACTGGCCAGCGAAGAACGCGCCGAATACGACGCCATCGAAAGGTCTCTCGTCCAGGCACGGCAGGCCCTCCGAGCAATTCCGGATATGCCACAAGGTTCGTTCAGCGCGTTCCTCATAGCGGTGAGTCACCTCGCCGAGCACGACGCCGGACCGAACGGCAAGGCTGCCGTCACGTACCTAGAGGCGTTCTCAAGGCGGCGCGAGATCGTGGCTACGAGCCGGACAAAGTACGAAGTCCTGTCCCGGTTCGCTCCGTTAATCAGACAGGCGGCAGGGAGTCTGCTGTTCACCCAGACTGTGAAGGCGGCAAACCACGCCATCAACCGACTAGATCCGCTTCTGAATATTGACATCATCACAGGGGAAACGAGCCGTGGTGAACGAGAACGAATCCTTCACGAGCTTCGGGTTGGGACAATCGACGCTGTAGCCGCACCGCGTGTTTTGGACGAGGGAATTGATGTGCCCAACGCCAATCTCGGCATTGTCATCAGTGCAAGCAGGACACGCCGTCAGATGATCCAACGAATGGGCCGAATCTTGCGGCGCAAGCCACTCGGCAGCGGCGCTCGATTCGTAATCCTTTTCGCTAGCGACACACTCGAGGACCCACGGGCGGACGAACGAGACGGTTTCATGGAGGAAATCCAAGACATTGCCGAATCATCGCGGATCTTTGGCGCTGACGATCATGAACACCTCGCAAGCTTCCTCGATTATTCGGGCCCGGAGGTTCTGACTCAGCCGAAAACAATCGGCCCCATGTCTTCGCTGGACGACATCCCTTCTCGAAGCGACCTTGTCGAGCGGTACGCATGGCTCAACTTCCTGGCATGGCGTGAGAAAACCAAGGATCATGCCGGGGCCTGGGATTTAGATCCTGGCAGTGTCGCCGCTCCGCCCTATCTGGAATTCGAAATGCCTGAGCTTCCAGCACTCGGTGAAAAACGCGTCTCAAAGTCCAAGGCAGCACGGCTATCGACTGGGGAGCAGCCAGTAACCCTTGTCAAGCGATCCGAAGGATTCGCACTCCAGTGCACAGGCTGCGGCGCCATGTCGGAACCCTCACCATTCCGCTGGAAAGCGCTGGACGCGACCGTTGAATGCAGCTGCCTGTGGTGAGGCTCTTTTCGTGGCTTCCTCGTGCCGACTACCCGAGGCAGCCGCTGCCTCCGGGACCTATCCGCTGACCGACCAACAGTGGCTACACCGGCTTTTCAGAGGCAGGAGCGGACCGCCTCGATCAACGCGTTCGCCCTTGGGTCGCCGGCGACTCCGTTTCCCATCTGGTTCATGACGTAGCCGAAGCCAACCTGATGGTCGAGGTCGCCGAAGGCAAGCGAACCACCCGCTCCCGGGTGTCCGAATGATTCCCCGGTCAACATTGGATTCGTATCAAGGTGCCTCATGAATCCCATTCCCCACGCGCACTCCACGACAAGGCTCTTGTCCGGCCCGCGCGAGCGCTCGGCCCTCACCGTCCGGACCGTTTCGTCACTGATCAGTCGGATCCCGTCGACCTCGCTGACACACGCCCCATACATCCGAGCCAGAGCGCGGGCCTCGCTGATGCCGGCTGCTCCGGGAATCTCGGCTGCATGTACCTGGCGGGTGTTGAAGGCGTCTATTTGAAGGGGAACCGAGGGATCGTATTCCTGGCCGGCAAGCATCGCCCCGTCCATGGTGAGCGCCCGATATCCGAGGGATCCGGGACCCAGCATCGCCGCTATCAGTTCGATGGTCGGCGGGTCAGTGATCACAGGAGCGGGGATGATCCGGGTGACCCGGTGCTCCTCGGATTCCGGAAGTCCGATGAACGAATCGACGCCCAGAGGGCCGGCCATCTCGTCGGCCAGGAAGCGGCCGATGGGCCGTCCATCGATCCGCTTCACGATCTCGCCGACGATCCAGCCGTAGGTGATGGCGTGATATCCGTTGGCCGTTCCCGGCTCCCACAAGGGCTCTTGAATCTCCAGGGCGCGTAGCACCGGTTCCTTGTCGCAGATCTCATCGAGGGTGAGCGGGGTGTCGACAGCTGCCAGGCCAGCTTGGTGGCACATGCACTGGGCGACGGTCACTGTTGCCTTACCACCAGCTGCGAATTCGGGCCAGTAGTCGGCCACCGGCGAGTCGTAGTCGAGCTGGCCTCTTTCGTGGAGGATGGCGGCACAGATTGCGGCTACGCCCTTGGTGGTCGAGAAGTGCAACTGGAGGGCGTCCTGCTCCCATGGGCGGCCGGTTGCCGGATCAGCCATCCCACCCCAGACGTCAACCACGCTGGCACCACCGACGTAAAGGCAGAAAGCGGCCCCAACCTCGCCGTGGTCATCAAAGTTGTCGGCAAAGGCGTCGGCGACGGCCCCGAACCCTTCTGCCACCTCGCCATGTATCTGAGTCATCGATCCCTCCCTGTTGCCGATCCGGTTGAGTCTGGCAAACGGCATCGTGAAAGTCCCATTCGTGGTACTAGTTCACGGGGTGAGGTTCGAACTCCGCAGGGGGATCGGAATCTTCCGTAGCCGAAGGTTGTCGTTACTCAAACAGGCAGTGGCGCGATCGTTGACGACGGAGTCTGAAACCTCCACGACGATGGCGCCGAGGTCACCTTCGACGCCACCCGGCACCGACACACGACGTAAGGTCGCCGGCAATGCGACCGCCTACCCGTTCGCTTGCGGGATGTGTGCTCCTGAGCGGTGTTCTCGGAAGCATCCACGCGTACAGCCTGTTCATCGAGTCCTTCGAGTCCGACCTCGGCGTAGGACGCGGCGGGGCGGGTGCCCCCTACTCCGTAGCCCTGGCCAGCCTCACTCTCGCCGTATTGGTCAGCCACCGGTTGTCCCGGCTAGTGCCAGGCCCTCTGGTTGTCCTGATCGCTTCAGGAGGCGCTGCCATCGGGCTGCTGCTTGCTGCGTCAGCCAACTCCCTGGCTGGCGTTGTCCTTGGGTACGGCATCGTGTTCGGTGCCTTCAACGGCCTCGGCTACGCCTTCTCACTCCAGCGGGCCTCCGAGTCGAACCCGGACCGTCGCGGATTCGCTCTCGGCCTTGTCACTGCGGCCTACGCCCTCGGTGGCGCATCAACCGCCCTGGTCCTCGACAAGCACGTCGCTGCGAGTGGCGCTACCAGTGCCCTTCGCTGGCTCGCCCTCGCCATAGCTGTGACCGGGATTGTCACCTCTGCCCTGCTCGCCAACAACGACTCTCCGGCCCGTGGATCATCGGCTCGTCTCTCGAGTGCGAATCTCCGCACACTCGCGCCTCTCTGGATGGCCTACCTGCTCGCCGTGCTCGCCGGCCTAATGGCACTCGGTCATGCCGCTGCCATCGTCGACGATGCCGGTGGGCCAGGTGGCGCCGCTGTCGTGGCCGCCGGGCTGGCGAGCGCTTCGGGAGGCTTATGGATCGCGCTTGTCGCCGACCGGACGGCGACAGATCGTCTGCTGCGCCTACTTCCACTCGGATCGGCCACTGTGCTCGTCGTCGCTGCCATGGCGTCTCACGGTGTCGTCCTGATGGTCGCCGTAGCCGGGATTGCTTTCACCTACGGAGCGTTAATAGCCATCTACCCGCTCGCTGTCGCCCAGAGATTCGGGCAGGACGGTTACTCCCAGGCCTACGGCCGTGTATTCACCGCCTGGGGCACCGCTGGTTTGGTCGGTCCCGTAGGCGCCGGCCACCTATTCGAAGTGACCGGCTCCTACCGGATACCCATGTTCCTGGCCGCCGCAGCGGCCATAGGTTCAGCTGTCGTCGCCAGACAGCTGTCCGTCGACAAGGAGTAGGACGACTAGTAGATCGCCATCAGTTCGGCGTGGCCACGTTTGCCGCCTGTGGCGGGAGTGCGCCAGGGGGCGTACTCGTCTTCGATCAGTAGCCGCAACTCGGATTCGCAACCGGGTTGGACAACTTCTGGACAACCCGGCCGAAACGGCCATCTGGCACCGCAAGAAGCCAGCTCTAACTTCGTGGGTCGCCCGGGGCTCGAACCCGGCACCTGAGGATTAAAAGATCGCCCGGCGTCGATTCGGCTGGTGTCCGCAATTCCAGCCGAACCCGTTTCC
>JAAZXC010000069.1 GCA_014240365.1 Acidimicrobiales bacterium
TGGTTTCATGAACGAATTCGCTGACAGCGCGGGGCGTCAGGCGAAGTTCGCTGGCTTCCAGTCGTTCGGTGAAGACCCCGACGCAGTAGGCGACGACTTCTTTTCCATGATGATGGGTGCGCCCGGCGACGATGGTTTCGACCGTGGCGCCACTGGTTTCGGTGACTTCGGTCCCGACGGTGGCGATCCCTTCGGTCCTGGTGCTGAGGGAGATCCGTTCGGACCCCCTTCGGGTGACGATGGCTGGCGCGGTCCGGTCTTCGAGTTCAACGAGGAGGGTGGCCTCGAGGGCGACTTCTTCAAACCGCAGCGGGCCTTCACCTTCGGCGAACCTGGCGACTTTGGCCCTGAGGGCGAGTTCGACCCCAAGGGCGAGGGTGGACCGGGTAACGACCCGTTCGGCAACTTCTTCGAGTCCTACGCGGGCGGTCCTGAGGGCGAATTCGACCCTGAGGCTGGCGGTATGGAACGCGGGGTCATGGACTTCTTCGATCCCAGAATGGAAGGCGGCTTCGATGCGTCCGAGTTCTTCGGCGCACCTGGCGACTTTGGTCCTGAGGGCGAGTTTGGTCCTGAGGGCGACTTTGGTCCTGAGGGCGAGTTTGGCCCTGAGGGCGAGTTTGGTCCACCAATATTTGAGGACGAAGGCATCGACCAGTTCCAGCCGCCGATGGCATTCGACATGGGTGACGGTGGTCAGGCCATGGCCTGGGAGGACGGCATGACTCAGGTCGTCCGTGATGACGGCAGTTTCACAACGTTCTGGGGCGATGGTAAGTCCATGACGCGTGAGGTCAACGATGACGGAGGCTTCCTACAGACCAACCCCGACGGCACTGTTCTCCTGGAGAACGCCGACGGTTCAGGCCAGTTCACAAGTATCACGGGCGCCACAACGGTTACTGAGATCACAGATGACGGAGCGAAGGTAATCACCTCTGCTGACGGCGCCACCAAGATGGAAATGGAAAACGGTGGTGAGCTCTACATCGAGCCGTCCGGCTGGTCTCTGGAGAAGGTCCTCGATGAGGAGACCGGCAACTTCATGACCCGCGGCTCCGACGGCCTGGTCGAAGTGACCCGGCCCGACGGCACATTCGAGCGCGTCAACCCGGACGGTACGACTGACGAGTCGTTCTTCCAGGAAGACGGGTCGCTGGTCACCCAGATGGGTGACGGCTCCGTCCACGTCGAGAACGCTGACGGCTCTGAGGAGTTCACCGACGAATGGGGCTTCGGTGGCAAAACGGTTGTTGCAGATGACGGCTCCACTGTGACCCTGATGACGGACGGCAGTTCGACGATGGAGGCCGAGGACGGCAGTTGGTCCATCGAGGTTGCCCCCAACGGCGACCAGACGGTCACATCCACCCTCGATGACGGAACCGTTCAGAAGAACATGCCTGACGGTGGTGTTCAGCGCTACAACCCGGCATCCGGGGCCACTACCTTCACCAGTGCAGATGGTGGCGACTACATCAGTCGCGAGAACCCGGACGGCAGCTTGGTTGTTACCGACCCGCTGGGCATGGTCACAGAGTCGAATCCGGTCACCGGCAAGACCGCTGTGACGTTCCCTGATGGCAGCACGCAGATCACCGAGCGAGCGGCGAACGGCGCCCTTCAGACAGAGATGTCCGATGGTTCCACGGTCGAGATTCAGCCCAACGGTGCCACTGAGTTTGTCGATACCGAAGGCAATGTCTCTGAGACTCTTGTGAACGACGACGGCTCGATGCTCACAAACACGCCGGACGGTGTAGCGATGCTGAGCGCCGAAAATGAGGATGGCGCCCTCGTTGCCCTCTATGAGTCTCCGTCTCAGGCCGACGTGGCCGAGGATATTGCCGCCGGTTTTGCTGAAGAGTCGGCTACGGCCGAGCTTCTCGCCGAACGTGCCGTTGCCGTTGCCGATGCGATCGACTCGGGTGATACCGCTGCAGTGGATGCGGAGGCTGCGGAATCAGCCGGCGAAGCCGAGGCTGCCGCTGAGGTAGTTGATGAGGCTGCCGAAGAGTGGCAGAAGGCTTTAGCGGTTAATGAGGCCCAGCAGGAGCTTGAAGCGGCCACGGAAGGTTTGGGTGAGGAAGAAGCAGCCGCCGCTGAGGAGGCACTGGTCCTTGAAAAGGTTGAGGAGGCTGCCTCTGCCCAGGCGGCCCTGGGCGAAGCGGAATCCGTGCAGGCCGAGGCCGAGGCCGAGGCTGAAGCCGATGCCGTGGCGATGGCCGAGGCGACCGAAGACCTCCAGGAGGCTGCTGCAGACCAGCAGGCAGCCCTACAGGACGCTCTGGACGCTGGCTTCACCATGGAGGAGATCCAGGCCTACCTGGAAGCAGCGGGGAACGCAGAGGGACAACAGACCTCGTCGCGTCGTTCCACCCAGACTGATGACGACAATCCGCTTCTGATGCTCTTCGATGCCGCCAACGCGGTCCAGAACCTCCTCGCAACTGCGACCGCTGTTGTCGCCGACGCCCAGGAATCCAGTGCCGCATCAACGCGGGCCGATGCCGTGGCCGCCCTGCTCAGCCAGGATGCCGCCGAGACAGCGGCTGTAGCAGCGGCTGTGAGTGATCCCGACATGGATGCTGAGGCCGCCTCGGCGGCGCTCGACGCCTCTCGCGCCGCAGCGCAGGCCGCCGCCGACGAGGCCGTGACTGCAGCTAACGCCGCCAGCGCCGATGCAGCCATCGCCGCTGCCGCCAGTGCTGCTCTCGCTGAGCCGGCAGAGGCTGCTGAAGCGGCCGCTGCCGCCGAGTTGGAGCTCCAAGCTGTTGAGGCAGCGGTAGCCAATGTCGACCCGGACAACGCAGAAGCTGTCGCCCAGGCTGCGGCTGTACTGGCAGATGTCGAGGCCGCTACCGAAGCGGCCCAGGCGACGGCCGAGGAGTACGCCGATACCGACGCATACGCGGCGGCTGCTGCTGAGGCCGCCGACTCCGCTACCGAAGTTGCCGAGGCTGCAGCGGAGGTAGCCGAAGAGGCAGCCGAGTACGCCGCTGAGGCGCCGGACGAACCGGTCCCAGGTGTCGCACCTCGAGGAATTCTACAGAACCCGGACGAAGGCGCGACAACGGTGACGCTGTCCAGCGGCAACTCCGTCGGCTACGTACTCAGCGACGACGGCGTCATTACGCTCCAGTCGTCGGCTGCTGCCGACCCGAATCTTGTCGCTGCAGCCGAAGCCGAGGCGACTGCAGACGTGGCTAGCGCTGCAGCAGACCGGGCACAGGCGATCGCCGATGCGGTCCTTGCAGGCGACACGACTGCTGTAGATGACGCTGCCGAACTGGCCGAAGATGAGGCCGCAGACGCGACCGCAGCGGTCGACGCCGCGGAGACAGCGGTCCTACACGCCAACGCAGTCGCCGTGGCATTGGACAACCCCGACATGACGGCAGGCGTGGCCAACGACGCCTTGTCTGCGGCATCCGAGGCCAGGGAGGACGCTGAGGGCGAACTATCAGCCGCTCAGGACTTGGCGACCGAAGCCATGGAAACTGCTGAAGGGCTTGTAACCGCCGCCACGGCCGAAGGCGCCACCGACGACGACGTCGCGGCAGCGCAGACGGCGCTGGCCTTGGTCCAGGAGACTTCGGCTACGGCTCGACAGGCTGAGTTCCTGGTGGATCTGATGGAGGCGAGCGAGGCGGAGGCAACCGCGGTTGTGACCGCCGTAGCCGACCCGAACATGGACGTCTTCGCTGCGGTTGAAGCAGCTGCCGACGCACGTGCCGATTTGGCTAGCGCCAACGTGACCGCCTCCACTGAGGGCGCTGAAGCGACAGCAGCAGCAGCCCTGGCCGCTGCAGTGCAGTCGGCTCTCACGCTTCCGGACCGGGCGACCGAGTCCGCTGAGTTGGCACAGTCCCAGGTCAGTACGGCGCAGGCAGCTATGGATGCTGTCGACCCGGACGACCCCGAGGCATTGGCGACCGCCACAGAGTCACTCGCAGCGGCGAACGATTTCCTTGCGGCGGCAGAGACAGCTGTCGAAAACTTTGGTGACCGCGACGCCTACGCAGCGAGCCTCGTTGCGACCGCTGATGAAGCTGTGAGCAGCGCCGAGGATGCCGTCGCTGCTAGCGACTCGGCGACGGCGGCTGCAATCGACGCCGCACCTTCCGAAGAGTCGGCCCGCGTGGTGGTGTTCAATCCATCAGCCGGCGCCGTCATCACAGAGGGTGGGCAGATGGTGGTCGAATCGACATTCACCGATACCGGTGGGATGGCGATCGAGGTGCCGTCCAACGGTGAGGCATACACAGAGGCAGCTGCTGAGGCCGATGAGGCTGCAGCCGAGGCGGACGAGAAGGCCGACGAGCTGCAGGATGCGCTGGTCGCCGTACAGATGGCGACATTGGCCGCCATTGGCGACGAGAGTCCCGAGGCCCAAGCCGATCTGGAGGAAGCCCAGGAAGCGGCCGCTGACGCTCAGGAGGCGGTTGACGAGGCACAGGTGGTCGTCGACGAAGCAGTTGCTGCCCGCCAGGCGCAGGCAGCCACGGTGGAGGTCTCTGCCGATGGCACCCAGCAGTCCATTAGGGACACAGAGGGCAACTCGGCGACGGCTGTCACCTCGGACAGTGGCGTGGTGATCACAATGGCTGCAGCGACGCTCGCCGCAGCGCTGGACAACCTCGCTGACGGTGAACTGCAGCCGGTCCTGGCTTCAGACGGATCCGAGTTGATTGCAACCCGGTCGGCTGATGGTGTTATCGGGTTGTTCCAGGCTGACGGCTCTGCGGCGGTAGATGAGGACGGTGAGCCGTACACGGCAGAAGCCCTCACCGCCATGGTGCTGCTCTTCGCCCAGGGCTGAACAGGATGAACATGACGGACACGAACGGATCGGGAGTCAACATGACTAACACCAAGGGACGCCAAACGGGCGCTGGGATCGCAGCCGGACTGGTTGCGTTGGCGCTCCTAGCCGGCGCCTGCGGTGGTGGAGGTGACGACGAGGCGGCACCAGCGGCAGCCGAGGAGGCAGCGGCAGCCGAGGCAGCCGAGGAGGCAGCAGCAGCAGCCGAGGAAGCAGCCGAGGAGGCAGCAGCCGAGGAGGCAGCGGCAGCCGAGGAAGCGGCAGCCGAGGAAGCGGCAGCGACCACTACCGTGCCGGGTCCGACGTCGTCGACGCGGCCGATCTGTGTGCTGGCACCCAACGCCGACTGCTCCGAGGTGGATCTGGCTGGGGAAAATCTGGCTGGCATGATCCTTCCCGGTATCGACCTCTCAGGGGCCAACCTGGAGGGGGTTCTCTTCAACGGCACGATGCTGACCGGTGCGAACCTGTCGGGAGCGAACATGGCAGGTACGGCACTGTCGAACACGAACCTTGCTGGCGCCAACATGGACGATGTGAAGGCGGCCGGTGCGTTGTTCTTCCGCACCAACCTGTCACACGCCTCTATGGTCCGCGCCGACCTGACAGCGGCACTGTTCATGGAGGCCGACATCAAGTCGGTGAACATGACCGGTGCCCTCATGAACGGAACGGTCGACCGGCGGTCATTCTGGTGCAGCACCATCTACAACGATGGAACGCTTCGCAACGACAGCTGCATGATCACCACTGACTGACGGCTGCAATGGCGATACTCCACTGATCCACGTCATCTGGGGGACCAAAGCAGAGGCCATCAAGGTGGCACCGGTGCTGCGCGAGTTGGATCGGCGCGCCCTGCCCTACCGTCTTATCGAGACTGGCCAGCACGGCGCCTACCTGCCGGTACTGCGAGAACGCCTCGGCATCCGCGATCCTGATGTTCGCCTCGGTGGCGAGAGCGACGCCGATACCGTGCCGGCCGCGGTCCGCTGGGCGCTTGGCCTCGTCTGGCTACTGGCCGGTCGGCGTCGCCTGAAGACCCGGGTATTCGGCGGCGGCGAAGGCGTCTGCCTCGTTCACGGCGACACTCCGTCAACGCTGCTGGCCACCCTCATGGCCCGACGGGCCGGCCTACCGGTGGCCCACCTGGAGTCCGGGCTGCGGTCCGGCAGCTTCATGAACCCGTTCCCTGAGGAGTTGATACGGGTGCTGGTGATGCGCCGAGCCGACGTGTGCTTCGCTCCGGATGCTTCGTCAGTAGGCAACCTGCGTTCAATGGGACTGAAGGCCCGCATTGTCGAGACGTCCGGCAACACCGGCCTGGAGGCCCTCCGAGACGCCCTGGTCGACGTAGAGCCGGCTTCCGGGCCTGTTGTGGCCACCTTGCACCGGGTGGAGAACCTGCACCGGTCTGAACGCTTCGACGGGTTCCTGGCTGTCCTTGGCCGCCTGGCCAGTCGTGGCCTGGCGGTGAAGTTCGTGGTGCATCCACCGACCGACGGTGTGCTGACCCGCAAGGGCGGGCGAGCGTCGGTCGAAGCCATGGGGGTGGCTACAGGCGATCTGGTTGCCTACGACGAGTTTGTGACGATGCTGGCCGCTGCGCCCCTGGTGATCACCGACGGCGGATCCATCCAGGAGGAGTGCGCACGCCTCGGTGTCCCCACGGTGCTTTGGCGTGATCGCACCGAACGCCCGGATGGTGTTGGGGAGAACGTGCTGGTCAGCCATTACGACGATGCTCTGGTCGACGATTTGCTAGCTGACCCGGAACACTGGCGGCGACCCCGACGCCTCGGCGACGAGCGACCGGCGGCCGAGGTGGTCGACGTGCTCGTCGAGATGTCGGGCGGCGCTTAGCGCCAAAACTAGCTTTCGTCCCGACCTCGCCGTACCAGCAGCTCGGCGACCACCGTCAGCAGCAGGTCGCGGGCCAGCAGCACTGCCCGGAACCCGGCCACCAGCAGGACGGCGTCGGTTCCCCAGTCCAGCACCGTCACCAGCGCCCCTTCGAACACGCCGATGCCCTGTGGGGCGAAGAGGGTGAAGAACCCGATGCCCCACGACACGCCGAAGGCGCCCACTGTGCGGCTCCATTGCAGGGCCGTCGGGCCGACGACCTCCAGGTAGGCCCAGAACAGGGTTCCGATCGCCAGCCAGTAGCCGACCAGTACGGCGGCCAGCTTCAGCAACGTGGCCGACCGTGGTATCGAGGGGGCTTCGTCGCCGTTCCTCCGGGCCCAGCGGGTCATGAGTCGGTCGATGAGCGATCCGCCGACCGTCAGGCCGACGAGCAGGGCTGTCACGGCCACGACGGCAACCCATGCGGCCAGCTCGCCGGCGACGGCGAGGAGCACCATGCCGACCACGACGGCCATCGGAGCGCCCAGGGCCAGCTCCAGGCCACCGGCGGTTGCTGATGCCGCCATGGGGATCCCGTGGCGTCGCAGCAGCGTTCCGCGGCCAGCGGCGTACCAGATGCCGCCGGGCACATAGCGGGTCAGCAGCGCCCGGGCCGACACGACCAGCACCGTCGTGTACCGGGGCTGCTGGCCCATCGACCGCAGGGCCAGGGTCCAGAAGACGGCGTTTGGCACCAGCAGCAGGCACGAGGCGCCGATCAGCAGGGCCAGGGGCAGCGGCCTGAGGTCGCCCACGAGGCCTGCCATGGCCGACCAGCGTGTCGTGGCCAGCCAGAGGGCCAGGGTGACCACGAGGGCCAGCCAGAGCGCCCGGAGGCTCCCCAGACGCCTCAGGGAGTTCACGACGCCTCCAGTAACTCGTCCAGGACCTCGATGTTGCGTCCGGCCAGCCTGGTCAGGCGATCCACGTGGTCGGCCAGGTGGTGGCGGTTCTCCAACACATCGGCTACGGCACTGGCGAGGCCTGTATCGACGTCGTCGAGCACCGTGGCGCCGGGCCCCAGGTCGGCGGCTATCGACCGGAGCTTCGGTGAGAACGGAAGGGCCACCACGCCGGCTCCTCCGAGGGCCGCCAGCACGGCGCCGTGGTAGCGCATGGTGGCCATGGCGTCGACCCGGGCCAGGGCGGCCACCAGGCCGTCCAGTTCCGGTTCGACCACCTCGGCCGCCGTGGTCATCCGCTCGGCGACCTGCCTGTGGACCACGCCGTCGCTGCGGGCGTCGAAGGCCAGGAACCGCACGGTCAGCCCGGTTGCCCGGGCCGTTTCGTCCAGCGCCGTCGCCATGGCGGCGGCCTGGCCGTCGCGCCACCGGTGGCCATGGTCGAGCGCCCCGGGTCGGAACCGTCCGCTCTGCGGGGCCCGTAGGCACACCCCGAGCACGCCGTCGCCGGAAACCTGTGGCACCTCGGCCAGGAACGCCAGGTCGGCGGCCCGTACCACCCGGTCCACGCCGAGTGCCTTCAGGGCGTCGAACGACGCCACGTCACGCACGGCGATCGCCGTATGTCCGGTAAGCATCCGGCGCACCTGTGACCGCCCACGGTCGGTCGTCAGGCCATCGGCGCCAAGGCCGATGCCGGCCCACGGCAGCCCGGTCCGGCGGGCGATCCGGATGCGCCGCAGGTGGTAGGGGAGGTTCCAGATGCCGGTCTCGTCCTGTAGAAGGCCGCCGGGGCCGAACACGAAGGCGTCCGATGCGACCAGGCTGCGGCGCAGTGCCGACGGGTTCAGGTGGCCGTGGGCTTCGGAGCCGTGGACGGCCATGGTGCCGGCCGGGTCCACGGAAGGTCCACTGACGGCGACGCCACGGTCTCCCAACAGGTCGTTCAGGATGCGGAACAGCAGTTCGTCGCCGAGGTTCGTCGAGCCGACCCACCCGCCTACGGTCACCCGGTCAACCACGATGGTCGACACTATCGTGAGGTGATGAACAGGTCGGGGGCGCCCTCCAACACGGATGCCCTGTCCCGGGTCGTGGTCCGGGCGCCGACGCTGCTCGTGGCGGCCCTCACTGCGTTCCTGGCGGTCACCTGGGCCCGCTCATTCGGCCTGCCGTTGGGCGACTCGCACGAGGGACGGATCATGGGCCAGTTCGCCCTCCACGTCCGCAATTTCTGGGACCTGGGCCCGTTCGGCTCGTCCTTCGGTGCCGCCTGGGGGCCTTTCTCCGAGGTGCCCTACACCCATCATCCGCCGCTCCTGACGGGCCTGCACCTGGCGGTCTCGACGGTGTTCGGGCAGGGCCTCTGGCAGCTGAAGGCCGTCAGTTACCTGTCGGGGCTCGCCACCGTGCCGGCGTTCTTCTGGGTGGGTCGCCGCATGGGCTTCGGACCGCTGCCGGTGGCGGCCGCCACGGGAGCACTCGTGGCCACGCCGTTCTGGTTCGTCTACGGCCGTCTCGGCCTGGGCTTCCTGCCCAACCTTCTGATGATCGGGATGCTGCTCACGGTGGCCGACGAAAAGGCTGACGGGGAGGCCGGCCGGGGCCTGCGCCGAGCCGCTGTGGCTTCGGCCGCAGCCGTGGCGGCCTCCTGGCAGGGGGTGTTCCTGGCTCCGCTGCTGTGGCTCTGGCTGCTGAGGCGCCGTGGCCTTGACCGCACGGTCGTAGTCGTGGGAGCGGGTATGGCCGTCGGGGCGTTGGTGGTGCTGGCCTGGGTCACCCAGGGTGGTGGCGTCGCCGAACTCTCGGACCATGCAGGCACACGGGTCGGCTTCGACTGGACGCTGAGCGAGTTCCTGGAGCGCCAGTGGATGTTCGCCCGGGGCCTGCTGCCCGCCTGGTACCTGGTGCTGGCCGTGCCGGCCCTGGTGGCGGGCCTGGCCGATGCCCGGTCGCGGTTCCTGACCGCCGTCCTGGCCTCCATGGTCGTTGTCTTCGCCGTGGTCCCGGCCGACAATGCCTGGGTTCATGACTACTGGAACTTCCCGGCGCTCATGGCCCTGTTCCCGGGCTTCGCGGCCCTGGCCGAACGGGCGGGCTGTGGCCTGGCGGGTATGCGACGTGGCGAGGCCGACGGGTCCACAACGGGCCTGAGGCGCGGCGTGGCCGAGGGGGCGGTGGCGGTCCTGCTGGCGCTTGCCCTGGTCGGCCTCTCGCCGGGCGGTATCCACGACCGCTACTTCGGCGCCCCGGCCGAGGCGGGTCTCCTGGTCGAGGCCGTGGGGCCGGCCGACGGCCAGACGACGGTGTGGCACACAGCGCAGGTGCCGTGGCCCACCTGGATATCGCGGGCGTGGGGTCTTGCGCCGAGTGTCGTGGCCTCGCCGGATGACGTGGCTACCGTTGCCGACAGCGACCGGGTGGTCGTACGCCTCGACCTCCTCCCGACCTTCCTCGACGGCTCGGTGGGCGAAGATGCGTTGGCCGTCCGCGGCTCCTACGCCGTGGTAACCGGAAGCGACCTCCGACGCCACCTCCTCTCCCAGTGACGGACCTGACCATGAACCTTCCCAACACGACGACGGTCCGCCCCGGGCCGGTCATGGCGGGTGACCGACCGTGAACCCGGACGTCGTGCACGGAAACGACTGGCGGTCGCTCACCCCCGGTGAGATCGGCTCGTGGGAGCCCACGCAGCGCGTCACGGTGGTGGTGCCCTGCTACAACGGCCAGGAGCCACTCGCCCTTACGTTCGCGGCGCTGGCCAGGCAGACCTACCCGATGGACCTCCTGGAGGTGGTCATCGCCGACGACGGGTCCGATCCGCCTATAACCGTCCCGCCGGGCGCCCCGTTCGATGCCAGGGTGGTGGCCCAGGAGCGTGCAGGGTTCGGCCTGGCCAGGGCACGTAACACCGGAGCGGCGGCCGCTACCGGGTCGATCCTGGTGTTCCTGGATTGCGACATGGTCCCCGAACCCGACCACATCGAGGCCCACGCCCGCTGGCACCACCTCGACGACCGCATCCTCACGCTCGGCTTCCGCCAGCACGCCGACTTCAGCGGTGTGACCGTGGACGACCTCCGGGTAGCCGACAGCATCGGCGACGTGGTGGCGGGCCGCAAAGTGACGTCGCCACAGTGGATCGAGTTCCACATGAGCCGTACGAAGGACCTCACCTCGGCCGACACCGACCTGTTTCGCATCGTCACCGGCGGCAACCTCGGCATCTCGAAGGTTTTCTATGACCACCTCGGTGGCAGTGACGAGTCGTTCACGCAGTGGGGGGCTGAGGACACCGAGTTGGGCTACCGGGCGTTTAACGCCGGCGGTGTGCTGGTGCCGGAGCGGCGTGCCATGGCATGGCATCAGGGTGAGGGGGCGGCGGGTCCCGACCCGGATGAGCAGCGTTCCCAGGTCGAGCAGCGACACAAACTGTCCCACCTGATTGCTGAGAAGGGTTTCCGCAGGTCGGTGGCTGGACGCAGTTTCACCGTGCCGCTAGTGACCGTCGCCGTTGATGCCGCTGGCCGCAGTTTCGACGACGTGGCTGACCAGGTCGAGAATGTCCTCGCTTCAGGATTCCACGATCTGGTGGTCGGCATCTCGGTGCCCGACGACCACCCTGAGGCAGCCCGCGTCCGACGCGAGTTCGGATCAGACCCACGTGTCGTACTCACAGACGACCTGCTGGTTGACGTGCCCCACGCCGCCGTTCGCCTCGAAGTCCCACCCCAGGTACGGCTCTGGCCCACCGACCTGGCGTCGATGCTGAAGGGCCTCGAAGGCCTCGGCCTGGTGTGTGCCGAAGCTGAGGCTGGTGGGCCCGGAATGGAGGTACGCATGGTGCGTACCCGGGCGCTGCACCGGGCCATGCACGCCGGGGCCGACGACCCGTGGACGGCGGCCGGCGAGCTGTTCGGCTCGCGCACCATGGGCACCGACGCCCTGGGCCTCAAGGCCATGAAGTTGGCCAAGGGCCCGAGGACCCGGCTGGCCAGTGCCTTCAAGCCGGTTGACAACCCGCCGGTGGTTGTGTTGGCGGGCAAGGTCTTTCGCAAGTTGGGGTCGATCCGTTCGCCGCAGGACGTTTCGGCGGTGGCCCGGTGGGTTGTGCGCGGCTTCGGCAACGTGATGCGACGTAAACGCCTCAAGATGAAGCGTCGCCTCAGGCTACGACGCGAGACCCGCCGGGCGGCCCGCCTGCAAACCGTGGCGATGGACGTTCCGGCGTGGAT
>JAAZXC010000006.1 GCA_014240365.1 Acidimicrobiales bacterium
ACACCATGGCCGCCAGGCCGTTGCTGGCCGGCCGGTCCCGGGGCCCGGGTGCCGTCTGGCCGTCTGGGGGCGTCACAGGCGGCTCGTCACCCGGGTGTATCGCCCTGATGCCGAACGGCGGCGTGTGCGGCAGCGTTGACCTGCCGTCGTCGCCCTCTGGTCCGTTGGCCGGCCTGTCGCTGTTCATGGGGTTCCCCCGATACTCATCGGTAGCCCCGACCCGCGGTTGCGGATCGCCCGATTCGTCGAGCACCGGGCGGGATTTGAACCCGCGGCTTTACGGCTTTGCAGGCCGTCCCCTTGGGCCACTCGGGCACCGGTGCGTCGCTCCCACCGGGGTGGAAGCGGTACCAATGGTAGCGGCGGGGGCGACGGGCCTCGTCCACCTCCAGAAGTGAAATCCTGTCGCCGCTGGCGTGCCGGAGGTGTTCACCCATGGTCGGTCCTCTCCCCCGTCGTCAGGCCGGCGCGTACGCTACGCATTCGTGGAGGAGCGGACAGGACCGGACGGCCGGATCGTGCTGGCCTGGACCCGCAACTGCGTCGAGGCCCCCGGCTTCGCACCGGACGCAATCGTCTACAAGGAACTGACCCTCATAGGCGCTCTCGGCGTGGACACCCCCGCCTACCCAAGGCCCTCGACCAGGTGGGGCGCGACCGGTACCCGTTCCGGTCGATCAGCCGGGTCGTGGCACCCCTCGCCGGTGCCGCCGACCTGCTGGCGATCATGGTCCGGCGAGAGGTCGGAGCCGCCGCCCGTGCACGCCGTCCTGGTGCCCTAGCGGGACGCCGGGAAAGCTGGTCGGCATGAGGACTGCAATCCAGTTGTCCGTAGGAACCGGGCCGTGGTCGGACCTCGTCTCCTACGTGACCGAGGCCGAGCGACTCGGCATCGACAACTGCTGGGTGGCCGAAGCCTGGGGAGGCGATGCCGCCACCCCGATCGCCGCCCTCTCGCAGCACACCCAACGGATTGTCTTCGGGTCCGGGGTGTTCCAGGTCGGGGCGCGCTCCGCTGCAAACACCGCAATGACCGCCCTCACACTGCAGCAGATCACCGGCGGCCGCTTCGTTCTGGGGCTCGGGGCGTCCGGCCCCCAGGTAATCGAGGGACTCCACGGCGTGCCCTTCGCCCGACCGCTCACCCGCATGCGCGAGACCATCCAAGTTGTCCGGCTCGCCGAAGCCGGCGAGCGACTGGCCCTGGAGGGCGAACAGGTGCGGCTGCCGCTCCCCGGCGGCGAGGGCAAGGCCCTGCGACTCTCGATCGGGCCGGCAGGCGAGCCACTGGCCATCTACATCGCCTCGCTCTCCCCCCGCATGCTCGCCCTCACCGGAGAGGTGGCCGATGGTTGGCTGGGAACCAGCTTCGTTCCAGAGGGCGCACAGTCGTCGATGGATGCCCTTGCCGGGGGTGCCGCCAGGACGGGTCGCTCCCTGGCCGACCTTGACCTCTGCCAGGGCGCAGAGGTCGCCTTCGCCAGGGACGAGGCCGAGCTGCAGGCGATGGTCCAGGGTCGAAAGGCCGGCCTCGCATTCAGCCTCGGAGGCATGGGATCGGCGACCACCAACTTCTACAACGAGGCCTACGCCCGTCAGGGCTTCGCCGAGGTGGCTGCCGAGTCCCAGGCCCTCTGGTTGGCCGGCCGCAGGGATGCCGCCGCTGCGGCCATCCCGGACGAGATGGTGCTCGCAACCACACTGCTCGGCTCCGAGTCACAGGTGGCCGACCGCCTCAGGGCCTGGGCGGACGTGGGAATAGACCACGTCCGCCTCTACCCGGCCGGCGCCACGCTCGAGGATCGACTGGACACCCTCGGTCGAGCCCTGGACCTGGTGCCGACCTGATCCTCCGGGCCCGGATCGTGGCCGGCGATGGCCCGGTCGTAGGGTCGGGGCCATGACCGACGCAGAGTACGACCCGAGCCCCTGGGAACCCGTTGCCGACCACGTGGATCGCTATCTGGCCACCGACGGAGTCGACGGATTCGACTTCAACGGGGCCCAGTGCATCATCCTGACCACCACCGGCCGCAAGTCGGGCAGCCTGCGGAGGACCCCGCTGATCCGGGTACATGACGGCAGCAACTACCTGGTCGTGGCGTCCCTCGGCGGTGCTCCGCTGAACCCGGTCTGGTACCTGAACCTGCAGGCGAATCCCGAAATCATCATCCAGGACCGGTCAGAGGTGCACCATCTGGTGGCCCGGACCGCCACACCTGAGGAGAAGGCCGAACGCTGGCCGGCAGCCATAGCGGCCTGGCCGGACTACGCCAACTACCAGTTGAAGACCGACCGGGACATCCCGCTGGTCATCTGCGAACCCCGCTGACCCGCCGGTCAG
The DNA here is from genome assembly GCA_014240365.1 of Acidimicrobiales bacterium. Lineage (GTDB taxonomy): Bacteria > Actinomycetota > Acidimicrobiia > Acidimicrobiales > MedAcidi-G1 > UBA9410. The sequence goes on from JAAZXC010000006.1 coordinate 2,345, forward strand.
CGGCGCCGGGAGTCGATCACACCGGTATCGAAGCCGGCCAGGTGCAGGCCACCGTTGAACCGGGCGTGCTCCACCTTCAGGCACCGGTCCATCACCAGGTCCATCCCGGCGTCCAGGACAGTGCGGGCGGCCTCAGGGCTCCAGAGCCCGAACTGCGTCCAGAACACGCCGGCTCCCACGGCCACAGCGTCGTCTGCGACCGTCGGCACGTCGGACAACTTCCGGAACACGTCCACGCAGTCCGGGACCACCGGCAGGTCGGCCAGCGTCGGGACGCACGGTCGCCCCAGCACCTGGTTGGCCATCGGGTTGACGAAGAACACCTCGTAGTCGGTGCCCAGCAGGTAGGTGGCGACGAAGTTGGATGGTCGGGCCGGGTTGGCTGAGACGCCGACCATGGCGATCGTGCGAATCCCGGCCAGCAGCCGGCGACGCTCGTTCAACGACGGTTCGGTCCAGTCCGCGATCGGATCCTTCCCGTCGCTCATCGGGAGCCTCCTGTCAGGGCCTGGTCCAGGTCCCAGAGGATGTCATCCAGGTCCTCGAGGCCGATCGAGAGCCGGACCATGTCGGGGCTCACCCCGCCAGCTGCCATCGCCTCGGCAGAGAGCTGCTGGTGGGTCGTCGACGCCGGGTGGATGACAAGCGTGCGGGCGTCGCCGACGTTGGCGAGGTGGCTGACCATCTGGAGCCGCTCGATGAACGCCGCTCCCTCCTCCCGACCACCATCCACGCCGAAGGTGAACACGGCGCCCGGACCCTTCGGGAGGTAGCGATCGGCCAGCTCCCGGTAGGGCGACGACTCCAACCCCGCGTAGGCCACCCACCCGACCGCCGGGTGTGCGTCGAGGAACTCGGCGACCGCCAGGGCGTTGGCCACGTGTTCCTCCATGCGCTGGGGCAGGGTCTCCAGACCCTGGAGCAGCAGGAAGGCGTTGAAGGGCGACAGCGAGGCGCCCACGTCGCGGAGCTGTTCGGCCCGGAACTTGGTGCAGAAGGCCAACTCGCCGAAGTTCTCCCAGAACCGCAGTCCGTTGTAGCCGGCGTTCGGTTCGGTCATCTGTGGGAAGCGGCCGCTGCCCCAGTCGAACCGCCCGGACTCCACCATGACGCCACCGATCGACGTTCCGTGGCCGCCGATGAACTTTGTCGCCGAGTGCACGACGATGTCGGCGCCGTGCTCGAACGGTCGGCAGAGGTACGGCGTGGCGAAGGTGGAGTCCACCACCAACGGCAGGTCGTGGGCGTGGGCCACGTCGGCCAGCGCCGCCAGGTCGGCCACGGCCCCCGACGGGTTTCCGATGACCTCCGTGTACAGGAACCGGGTGTCATCGTCAATCGAGGCGGCGAAGGCATCCGGGGCGTCGCCATCCACGAAGCGGGCCTCGATGCCGAGGCGGCCCAGCGTGGTCTCGAACATGGTGTGGGTGCCGCCGTAGAGAGCCGAAGAGGACACGAGGTTGGTGCCCTGCTCGGCCAACGCCAGAGCGGTCAGGAACTCGGCGGCCTGGCCCGAGGCTGTCGCCACGGCGCCGATGCCACCCTCCAGACTGGCCATTCGCTCCTCGAAGGCCGCCGTCGTGGGGTTCGAGATGCGGGAGTAGATGGTGCCGTACTTCTGGAGGGCGAACAGGTCGGCGGCATCGGACACGTCGTCGAACACGAAGCTGGTCGACTGGTAGATGGGCACCGCCCGGGCACCGGTGGTCGGATCCGGCTGCCCACCGGCGTGCAGGGCCCGGGTCCTGAATCCCCACTGGCGATCGGTCACGGTGGCGGAGTGTAGGAGATGGCTGACTGACAGGTCAGGTCAGTCGGCCTCGCCACCGGTGGCCACCGGTCGGTCCGTGTGGCTCCACTGGGACCACGACCCCACGTACAGGCGACCGCGACCCAGACCTGCGTGCTCCATGGCCAGCAGGTCATGGCAGGCGCTCACGCCCGACCCGCAGTAGACGACCACGTCGGCGCCATCGCCAACACCGAGCGCCCGATAACCCTCAGCCAGTTCGTCGGCTGGCCGGAACCGACCGTCGGCGAGGTTCGCTGTGAACGGGGCGTTGAGGGCGCCGGGCACGTGCCCGGCCCGGGGATCAACGGGTTCCACCTCGCCACGGAACCGCTCGGGTGCCCGGGCGTCGAGGAGCACCCTGTCGGCGGCTCCGGCAGCGACCTCGTCGATGTCGACGAACGCCCGGTCCGGCCATGGACGGACCGCCACATCCACCGGTGTCCGCACCGTGGAGCGGGCCTCCAGCGGGCCATCCCAGGCGGCGATCCCTCCGTCCAGGAGCGCCGCCGGCTGCCCCAGCACCCGCAGCATCCACACGAGTCGACCGGCGCTCATGCCGCCAGAGTCGTCATAGGCCACCACAGTGTCGTCAGGACCTATCCCCAACTCCCCCATGGACCTGGCGAATGCTGCGGCGCTGGGAAGCGGGTGGCGCCCCACCTCCGGCCCCGGCGGCCCCGTCAGGTCCTCGTCGAGGTCCACGAACACCGCCCCCGGCAGATGGCCGGCCTCATAGGCCTCCAGCCCGGACCGCCCATCCAGGTACCACCGCACGTCGCACAGGACCGTGTCGCCACAGTCAGTCGAGAGGTCGGCCACGGTTCCAGCGTTGAGAATTGGTCCGAATCCCATGTCTGGAGCCTCCCACACGGACTCAGAGGTAACTTGATGGGTAAGATTGCCTATTATTTCTTACTCCTTTAGGGTGGAACCCGTGCTCCAGCATCTCCTCGCCCCTCCCCTACCTTCCAACCTCGACACCGGCGCCGAGGCGTTCGCCCGGAACCGGGCCGACATGCTCGAGCACCTGGAGGTCGTCGGCGAACTGCTGGACGAGGCAGAGGCCGGCGGCGGCCCCGAGGCCATGGACCGCATGCGCTCCCGGGACAAAATGCCGATCCGTGAACGCATCGGCCACGTCCTGGACCCCGACAGCCCGTTCCTGGAGATCAGCCCCCTCGCCGGATACGACTCCTCGTACACGGTGGGCGGTGGCTTCGTGGTCGGCATCGGCGTGATCGCCGGCGTGGAGTGTGTCATCGTCGGCAACGACCCCACCGTGCTGGGCGGCGCCATGACCCCCTACATGTCCAAGAAATGGATGCGGGCCATCGAGATCGCCCGCCACAACCGGATGCCCTACGTGAGCTTCGTGGAGTCCGCCGGTGCCGACCTGCGGGTCCAGACCGGCGACGGCGAAGGAACCCGGCGCCGGGCCAGGACAGACCACTTCGCCGAGACCGGCCGCTTCTTCTACGAGATGATCGAGCTCTCCAAGCTGGGCATCCCCACCGTCTGCGTGGTCTTCGGCTCGTCCACGGCCGGCGGCGCCTACCAACCGGGAATGTCCGACTACAACATCTTCATCAAGGAGCAGTCCAAGGTGTTCCTGGCCGGACCACCCCTGGTGAAGATGGCCACCGGCGAGGACTCCGACGACGAGTCCCTGGGCGGCGGCGAGATGCACGCCGCCACGTCGGGACTGGCGGACTACCTGGCCGAGGACGAGATGGACGCCCTGCGCATGTGCCGCGAGGTGGTCTCCCACCTCGACTGGCGCAAGGCCGGTCCCGAACCGTCGTACGTGGCTGACGAGCCAGTGCATGATCCCGAGGGCCTCATGGGCATGGTCAGCCGGGACCTCAGGCAGCCGGTCGACGTGAAGGAGATCATCGGTCGGGTGGTCGACGGCTCGCGGTTCGAGGAGTTCAAGCCCCGCTACGGCCCGACGCTGATCTGCGGCTTCGCCACGATCCACGGCTACCCGGTCGGAATCCTCGGGAACAACGGCGTGATCTACCCGGAGGCCGCCGAGAAGGCCGCCCACTTCATCCAGCTCTGCAACCGCCAGGACACCCCGATGGTCTTCCTCCAGAACATCACCGGCTTCATCGTCGGCAGGGAGTTCGAGGAGGCCGGGATCATCAAGAAGGGCTCCCAGATGATCAACGCCCTGACCAACTCCACCGTGCCCCACCTGACGGTCATCATCGGTTCCTCGTACGGCGCCGGCACCTACGCCATGTCGGGACGGGGCTACGAGAACCGGTTCACCTTCCTGTGGCCGATGGCCAAGATCGCCGTGATGGGTCCCAAGCAGATCGCCGGCGTGATGTCCCTCGTGCGACGGGGCCAGGCGGCCCGGAAGGGACTGGAATTCGACGAGGAGGAGGACGCCGAGATCGTCCGCCAGGTCGAGGCCGCCCAGGAGAAGGGCTCGCTCGCCCTGGAGGCCACCGGCACCGTCAGTGACGACGGCATCATCGACCCACGTGACACCCGGACCGTGCTCGGTCTCTGCCTCTCGGTGGTGAGGACAGCGCCGATTGAAGGCGCTGAAAAGTACGGGGTGTTCCGGCTGTGAGCGCCACACTCCCGACCATCACCGGCGTACTCGTCGCCAATCGTGGCGAGATCGCCCGACGTGTCTTCCGCACGGCGCGCTCCATGGGCGTGCGCTGCGTCGCCGTCTTCGTGGACGCCGATGCCGACGCTCCATTCGTCACCGAGGCCGACGAGGCCGTACGCCTGTCCGGCGGATACCTGGACGGCGAGGCGATCATCGCCGCGGCGCTGTCCACCGGTTCGGATGCCATCCATCCCGGCTACGGCTTCCTGGCCGAGAACGCCGCCTTCGCCGCCGCCGTGGAGGCCGCCGGCATCATCTGGATAGGTCCGTCGCCCGAGGTCATCTCGTCGATGGGCGACAAGCTGGCCGCCAAGAAGGCCGCAGTGGCTGCTGGCGTACCCACCCTTCCCTCCTCGAACGACCCGATGGCCGACGACGAGGTCGGCTATCCGATCCTGGTCAAGGCGGCGGCAGGCGGCGGCGGCAAGGGCATGCACCTGGTGGAGCGCCCCGAGGACCTGGCTGAGGCGGTGGCCACCGCCCAGCGGGAGGCCGCCAGTTCGTTCGGCGATGACCGGGTATTCCTGGAGCGCTACGTGGCCCGCTCCCGCCACATCGAGATCCAGATCCTGGGCGACGCCCATGGGGGCCTGGTCCACCTGGGCGAGCGGGAATGCTCGATCCAGCGTCGCCACCAGAAGATCATCGAGGAGTCGCCGGCAGCCACCCTCAGCGCCGAAGAGCGCCACGTCATGGGTGAGTCGGCCCTGAAGCTGGCCCGCGGCATCGGCTACAGGTCGACGGGAACCGTCGAGTTCCTGGTGGACGAGACCACGGGAGAGTTCTTCTTCCTGGAGGTGAATACCCGACTCCAGGTCGAGCACCCCGTCACCGAGGAGGTGACCGGAATCGACCTCGTGCGCGAGCAGCTGCGTGTCGCCGCCGGTGAGCCGTTGGGCTACGGCCAGGACGACATCGGCTTCACCGGACACGCCGTCGAGGCCCGCCTCTACGCCGAGGACCCGACAGCCGGGTTCCTCCCCGCCACCGGCACGCTGGTCGCCTGGCGCCCCGCCGACGAACCTGCGGTCAGGTGGGACACGGGCGTCGAGGAGGGCAGCCACGTGGGTGTCGACTTCGATCCCATGCTGGCCAAGGTGGTCGCCCACGGTCCGACACGCTCCGAAGCGGCAGGTCGCCTGGCCCTGGCCCTGGAGCGGATGCACCTCGGCGGCGTGACCACCAACCGGGACTTCCTCGTGGCCACGCTCCGCCACGAGGCCTTCCTGGCAGGCGACACCACCACCGACTTCATCCAGCGCTACCCACCGGGCAGCGGACCCACCGTGGACGAGGCGACGGCACGCCAGTTGGCGATCGCCGCCGCCATGTGGCTCCAGGGCCACAACCGTGCGGCGGCCCGGGTCCTGGACCGCATCCCCAGCGGCTGGCGCAACGCCCGGATGCCGGCGCAACAGGTCCTCCTCGCGGTCGGCGCCACGGAACACGACGTCCGCTACCGCTCCCAGCGGGACGGATCGTTCACCGTTGACGGCGGTCACCTCGCAGTTGTCCATCGCTGGTCGCCCATGGACCTCGATGTCGAGGTTGACGGCGTCCGTCGAACGGTCCGGATCACTCTGGCCGCCAACCCCGCTGGCGACGTGGTCCACCTCACCGGTGCCGGCACCACCACGTCGTTCCGTGTGGTTCCGCGCTTCACGGTGCCCGGGGCCGAAACGCCCAGCGGCGGGCTGGTCGCCCCCATGCCGGGCCGGGTCCTGGAGGTCCGTGCCGCTGTCGGAGACACGGTCACCGCCGGACAGACGATGCTGCTGCTGGAGGCCATGAAAATGGAGCACCACATGACAGCGCCATTCGACGGAACGGTGACCGAGGTCAGGGTGACAGCAGGGAACCAGGTCGACAACGGTGCAGTGCTGCTCGTCATCGAACCGGACGAGGTTGAGGGCGGGGACGACTGACGTGGCCGAACCGATCCGCATCGCCAACTGTTCCGGCTTCTACGGCGACCGCCTCTCGGCCGCACGCGAGATGGTCGACGGCGGCCCGATCGACGTGCTCACAGGAGACTGGCTGGCCGAACTGACGATGTTGATCCTGGCCCGCACCCGTGCCAAGCGCCCGGGCGCCGGCTACGCCCGGACCTTCGTGACCCAGATGGAACAGGTCATGGGCACCTGCCTGGACCGTGGCATAAAGGTCGTCTCCAATGCCGGCGGGCTGGACCCGGACCACTGTGCCGAAGCCGTGGCCGATGTCGCCGCCAAGCTGGGACTGTCCCCGACCATCGCCTACGTGAACGGTGACGACCTGATCCCCAGACTGGACGACCTGCTGGCAGCCGGCGTGGACCTGCCCGACATGGCCACCGGCGAGCCGCTGGCCGACCCGGGCCGCTTCGTCAGCGCCAACGCCTACCTCGGATGCTGGGGCATCGTGGACGCCCTCGAACGCGGTGCCGACATCGTGATCACCGGTAGGACCACCGATGCCGCCGTCGTCTGCGGACCTGCAGCGTGGCACCACGGATGGGAACGAGACGACTGGGACGCCCTCGCCGGAGCCGTCGTCGCCGGCCACGTCATCGAGTGCGGCACACAGGCCACCGGTGGCAACTACTCGTTCTTCACCGAGGTGCCGGGGCTGACCCGGCCGGGATTCCCGTGGGCCGAGATCGCTGCAGACGGCTCGACGGTGATCGGCAAGCACGACCAGACCGGCGGCGAGGTCTCCGTAGGGACGGTCACATCCCAGCTCCTCTACGAGATCGGCTCCCCGGCCTACCTTGGCCCCGACGTGACCGCCCGATTCGACACCATCCAGCTGGAGCAGGCGGCACCCGACCGGGTACGCATCCACGCCACGAAGGGAGAGCCGCCCCCCTCCACGCTGAAGGTCTCCATGAACGAGTTGGGTGGCTTCCGCTACGACCTCTCGATTGCCCTCACCGGCCTGGACGTGGAGGCCAAGGCCGCCCTCGTGGAGGAGGCGTTCTGGATCGCCTGTCCGAACGACCCCGACGACTTCGATGCCGTCGAGTCACGGCTGGTACGAACCGACAAGGCGGATCCGGCATCCAACGAGGAGGCGGTGGCGCAGTGGTGCCTGACCGTCAAGGACTCCGACGAACACAAGGTCGGACGGGGCATCTTCAGCGCCATGACCGAGTTGGCGCTCGCCAGCATTCCCGGCTTCTTCGCCGTGAAGAGCAGCGGCAGCGCCCGGCCCTTCGGCGTACACAGGTCCGGCCTGGTTCCCGCCGACCTGGTTCCCCAGCACGTGGTGGTCCTCGGCGGGGACCGGACGGTGGTCGAATCCGTGGCACCCGAGGCCGTCGTCGAGGTAACCCCGGCTGATGGACCAGGCACACCGGTGCCCGATGGACCCACGGTCGCCGTCCCACTGGGTCGGATCGCCGGCGCCCGCTCCGGCGACAAGGGAGGCGACGCCAACCTCGGGGTGTTCGCACGCAGCGACGCCGCGTGGGCGTGGCTGGACGACCACCTCACAACCGACCGCCTCCGGGAGCTCCTGCCGGAGGCCGCCGGACTCCAGATCGAGCGGCACCGCCTGCCGGCCATCCGGTCGCTCAACTTCATGCTGCGTGGCCTCCTGGGCGAGGGCGTGGCCGCCTCCACCCGCCAGGACGGCCAGGCCAAGAGCCTGGGTGAATGGCTCCGCGCCAGGATCGTGGACGTGCCCGAGTCCCTCCTGGAGGACGGCGCACCAGTGGCTGGGACATGACCACCGAGGCATCGACGCTGGAATCCACCGAGCTGGTCCGTCGCCTCCGGTCGGTGCCCGCTCCCCGCCCCGTGCTGGACCGCGACCGCGAAGCCAGGCTGACCGAACGCCAACGCGAGGTCCTGGACCGGCTCGGCAACCTCTTCGACGACGGCTTCGCCGACCTCACGATGGCCGACATCGCCGCAAACGTCGGCTGCTCGCTGCGCACCCTCTACGACCTGGCCCCCAGTCGGGACGAGCTGGTGCTGACGGTCATCGACCGGAACCTCCGCCGAATCGGCCGAGGGGCCATCTCGGCTATCCAACCCGACCTGGCTCCGCTGGTGGCCATCAGGTCCTATCTGACGGCGGCCAACCTGGCGGTGGCGGCCACGACGCCGGCCTTCGCCCGGGACCAGGCGGCGACACCGGCCACACACAGGCTGGTCACCGCCCACTCCGACTACCTGGTCGCCATCACACGGGCACTCCTGGACCTGGCCGTCGAACGTGGCGACATCGCACCCACCGAAACTGCTGCCGTAGCCCGGGTCGTGGCCGGCCTGGGCGCCATGTTCGCCCTGCCCGAGAACCTCGAAACGATCGACTCAACCCCGAAGGAGGCAGCCGACTCCATGGTCGACGTCATCCTGCGTGGCCTCACGACCGGCGCCTGAGCGCCATGAACGGAGAACCGATGCACGTCCACGACGTAGCTGCCGACCTGGCGGCCGAACAGCACGCCCTCGACGACATCGTGTCCGGTCTGGACGATGCCCAATGGTCGACGGACACGCCCAGCCAGGGTTGGACGGTGGCCGACCAGGTCGCCCACCTGACCTACTTCGACGGGGCGGCCGCCACCGCCATCACCGACCCCGAGGCATTCCGGGCATCCATCGGAGACCTCATGGACGTCGCCGGTGGAGGCGGTGACGCCGTGGACGACCTGACCCTGGGTGCCTTCCGGACCCTTTCCCCAACAGCGCTGCTGGACGTCTGGCGCTCGGGCCGCGCCCGCCTGGCCGATGCGGCAGCCACGCTTGCCGACGACGACCGGGTGGCCTGGTACGGGCCATCCATGGGTTCCAGGTCCTTCCTGACCGCCCGCCTCATGGAGGCGTGGGCCCACGGACAGGACATCATGGATGCGGTCGGCGGTGACCGGCCCCCGACCGACCGCCTCCGCCACATCGCCCAGTTGGGCGTCATCACCCGTGCGTGGTCATACGCCAACAGGAGAATGGAGGCACCGGCAGGCGAGGTCCACATAGCCCTCGAGGCACCGTCCGGAGAAGTGTGGACCTGGGGTCCCGATGATGCCGCCGACACCGTCCACGGCCCCGCCGAGGACTTCTGCCTGGTGGTGACCCAGCGACGCCACCTGGACGACACCGGACTGAAGGTCAACGGCGATGTGGTCCGTGACTGGCTGGTCCGGGCGCAGGCCTTCGCCGGCCCACCCACCGACGGACCCGGACCGGGGAGCTTCTGATGGCACTTGTGGAAACCCACCTGGACGGCGGCGTCCTCACGGTCACCCTCGCCGACGAGGAGAACCGCAACGCCCTCAGCTCTGCGCTGGTGGGCGAGCTCGTCACCGCACTGGACGCTGCCGATGCAGACCCTTCGGTTCGCGTCATCGTGCTCACGAACAGAGGGCGCGTGTTCTGCGCCGGCGCCGACCTGACCGAACGCTCGTCGGATGGAGCGCCGAAAGCGAAGGTCGACACCGCCGACCTGTTCAGCCGATTCAGCCGATCCCCGAAGGTCTATGTGGGACGCATCAATGGGCACTGCGTAGCCGGTGGCATGGGGCTGGCTGCCGCCATGGACCTGTCGGTGGCCATCGACGATGCCAAATTCGGCTTCACGGAGGTGAGACGTGGGCTGGCCCCGGCCATGATCTCGGTGCTGTGCCTTCCCAGGATGAGGCCCGCCGACGCCGCCGAGGCAATGCTCCTGGGCAACCGCATGACCGGTGCCGACGCCGCCCGCATGGGCCTCGTCAACCGGGCCGTACCAGCCGACGAGATGGACGACGTGGTCGACGGCTTCGTCGCCGACCTGCTGGCCGGTGGCCCTGATGCCCTGGCCGCCACCAAGCGGCTCCTCACCCGGGTGCCCGGAATGTCGACCGAGGAGGCCTTCGCCTGGACCGCTGAGCTCTCAGCCGAACTGTTCCGGAGCGACGAGGCGATCGAGGGAATGCGGGCCTACCTGGAGAAGCGATCCCCCGACTGGGCCGGCTGACTCGACCCTTCCGGCTCGTCAGGGCGCTGATCAGGCGTTGAGGAGGGCGGTGACTATGTCCAGGACGGCCTTCTTGCCGTCGCCGAACAGCATCAGGGTGCCGTCGGCGGCGAACAACGGGTTCGGTATCCCGGCGAACCCCGCACCCAGGGACCGCTTGATGACCACGACCGTCCTGGAGTCGTCGACGTTCAGGACAGGCATGCCGGCTATCGGGGAATCGGGATCGGTCCGGGCCAACGGGTTCACGACGTCGTTTGCGCCGATCACGATCGTCACGTCCGTCTGGGTGAACATCGGGTTGACCTGGTCCATGTCCAGCAGGCACTCGTAGTCGATCTCGGCCTCGGCCAGCAGGACGTTCATGTGCCCCGGCATGCGCCCGGCCACCGGATGGATACCGAACACGACCTCGGTCCCGGCGTCGTTCAGGGTCCGCATCAGGTCCCGGACGGCGTGCTGCGCCTGGGCAACGGCGAGGCCGTAGCCGGGCACGATCACCACCCGCTCGGCGACCTCCAGGATCATCGCCACCTCCTCAGCCGATGTGGAGGTGACCCGGTCGCCATAGACCTCGTCGGCATCGGCCACCACGCCACCGGTGGCCATGGATCCGAAGACCACGTCGAACAACGACCGGTTCATGGAGGTGCACATGATCTGCGTGAGGATCACACCGCTGGCCCCGACCAGGGAACCGGCGATGACCAGCAGTGGGTTGTCCAGCACGAACCCGGCGGTTGATGCGGCCAGTCCGGAGAAGGCGTTCAGCAGGGCGATCACGACCGGCATGTCGGCTCCCCCGATGGCAATCGTGCCCAGGATTCCCAGGAGCGCCCCTGCGCCCACCAGGAGCCAGAACCAGCCGGTGTCATACGGGCAGACCACCACCATCACCGCTGCTGCGACAGTCACGATGGCCAGGACGGCCCGGAGTGCCCCCTGCCCACGGAAGCCACCCAGTGACAGCACCTCCTGGAGCTTGGCGAAGGCCACCAACGAACCGGTGAGGGTGACGACACCGATGAGCGCCGTCAACGCAGCGGCGATCGCCAACTGGTTGTCGACCATGCCCTCGTCCACCACCTGCAGGAACGACGCCCCGGCGACAAGCACCGATGCACCGCCACCGAAGCCGTTGAACAGGGCGACCAGCTGTGGCATGCCGGTCATCTGCACCCGGACGGCCAGGACGACGCCGATGGCGGAGCCCACCACCAGGCCGGCCAGCAGCACACGGAAGTCCACTATCGACCGGTCCAGCAGCGTGGCCAGGATGGCTATGAGCATCCCGGATGCACCCAACCGGTTTCCGCGCGGTGCCGTGCGAGGTCGTGCCAGCCCCTTGAGGCCGAGGATGAACAGGATCGCAGCGGCCAGGTAGGCGACCGAGGTGACGTCGGCGGCGCTCATGACCGCTTCGACCTTCCCGTCGAGAACATGGAGAGCATCCGGCCGGTCACGAGGAACCCGCCGACCACGTTGATCGTGGCCAGCACGACGGCAACGAAGCCCAGCACCGTGGTCAAGGTGGAGTGGTCGGTCCCGGCCGATACGAGGGCTCCGATGAGGGTGATGCCGGACACGGCGTTGGATCCCGACATCAGCGGTGTGTGGAGGGTCGACGGGACCTTGGAGATCAACTCCATGCCCAGGAATACGGCCAGCACGAACAGCGTGAGGGCTATCAACAGGGTCATGCCTCGGCCTTTCCGTCGCCTGCGGAAGCTTCCGTCCGCTGTTCCAGCAGGGAGAGGACCACCGGGTGTACGACCTCGCCGCCGGCAGCGACCAGCATCCCGGTCAGCACGTCGTCGTCCGGGTCGACCAACGGCTCGCCGTCATTGTCCAGCATCCGCACCAGGTTGGTGATGTTCGTGGCGAACATCCTGGATGCCGTCACCGCCGAACCGGAGGCCAGGTTGGTCGGCGCCAACACGGTGACGCCACCATGGTCGACGTCGGAGTCGGCGATGCTCACCTCACAGTTGCCACCACGCTGGACCGCCAGGTCCACAAGCACCGATCCCGGGCGCATACCGGCGACCATGGCGGCGGTTACCAGTAGCGGGCTCTGGCGGCCGAGGATCTGGGCTGTCGCTATGACGATGTCGGCTTCGGCCACATGCGGGGTCAGGACCTCGTGGATCAGCGCCGCATCGGGCACGCCGCCATCCGGCGCGGGCGGTGGGTCGATCGTCTTCGCACCCAGGGACCGGATCTGTTCCAGGGCCTCCTCCCGGATGTCGAACCCCTCCACCACTGCGCCGAGGCGTCGGGCCGTGGCGATCGCCTGGAGGCCAGCAACGCCGGCACCCAGCACCAGCACCCGTGCCGGTGGAACGGTGCCGGCAGCCGTCATGAGCATCGGGAGTATCTTCGGTAGCCGCCCGGCCGCCAGGAGCACCGACTGGAATCCCTCCACGGTCGCCATCGAGGACAGCACGTCTACCGCCTGGGCGCGGGTGCTGCGTGGCACCAGGTCCAGGGCGAGCATCGTCGCGCCGGTAGCCCCCCCGCTGGCGGCGACATCAGGAAGCCAGAACGGGTCGAACAGCCCGATGAGGATGTGGCCGCCGCCGAGGTGACCGAGGGTCGTGCTGTCTGTCGGGCCGTTCACCGACACCACCACTCCGGCCTCGCCGAGGGTCGTAGCCAGGTCCGGGGCCACGGTGGCGCCCGCCGACAGGTACGCCTCGTCGGACATGCCGGCTGCGGTTCCGGCACCCGACTCGACCACCACGAGGTGCCCGTCAACCACGAGTGCTGCGGCGGCCTCAGGGGTAACGGCGACCCGGCGCTCACCCGCCATCCGTTCGCACAGCACCGCAATCCTCACGGGACACCCCTGACCGGACCAACGGGCCACGGTCGCTCATCGACCAGCGCCGAATCGTAGTACCAGCGCAGCAGCGAATGACCGTCCGGGATCCCGACAGACCTGAGGGGACGCCATCAGCCGACGGCCTGCTGGGTAGCGTGCCGCGGTGAACGCTGCACCGGACACCCGACCGGCCGCACGTTCGCCTGGCGGTTTCTACGGCTGGCGGATCGTCGGACTGGCCAGCCTCGTAGGTGTTCTCACCGGTCCCGGACAGTCGATCGGGGTCTCGGTGTTTCGCCAGCACCTGTCCGACGGGCTGGATCTCTCCGATTCGGCAATCGCCACCGCCTACATGGTGGGAACGCTGTTGTCCTCGACCTTCCAGCCGAGGATCGGGCGCTGGATCGACCAGGTCGGTGTGCGACGTGCATCCACGGTCTTTGGAATCACCTTTGCTCTCGCCCTCGCACACATGTCGATGGTCCACGGCGTCGTGTGGCTGGCCGCCGGGTTCTTCGGCATACGACTCCTCGGCCAGGGGGCCCTCAGCCTCACCTCCAGCGTGGCTGTCATGCACTGGTTCGATCGCCGCCGTGGCTTCGCACTCGGCCTCAAGATGACGTTGACCATGGGCGGCATGTCCGTCGTGCCGATCCTGCTGGCGGTCGCTGTCGAGGCATGGGGATGGCGCACCGCCTGGCTGGCCGCCTCAGCGGTCATAGCCCTGACGGTGGTACCTGTCAGTTGGTTCGGATACGTGAACCGGCCCGCCGACCTGGGGCAGGTACCTGACGGTGGGGCTCCGGTCCACGTGGAGCGACGCGGCTCGGCCCGACCGTCAGCCACGCGGGCAACGGCACTCAGGTCGACCGCCTTCTGGGCGCTGGCCGCCGTCACCGCTACGAACTCACTGCTCGGCACCGGCCTGCTCTTCCACCAGACCAACCTGCTCGGCGAGATCGGATACTCGAACTCGCAGGCCGCCGCCATGTTCCTACCGCAGGCTGTCGGCGCCGTCATAGGAGGGCTGACGTTCGGGTGGTTGGCCGATCGCGCTGTCCGACCGATCCTCCCGATGGTCGTGATGCTGTTCCTGGCCTCGACGATGCTGCTTGGAGGCACGTCCACTGCCTTCCCGGCGGTGCTTCTCTATTCGGTGGTGCTGGGGCTGACGATGGGCAGCGGTGCGGCCGTGCAGAGTTCCCTCCTACCGGCGCTCTTCGGAGTGGGACACATCGGTTCGATAGCGGGAACCCTCGGCCTCGTAGGCGTGCTGGCCTCGGCACTGGGTGCCCTGACCTTCTCGCTGGGGAGCATCGCTTTCGGTGACTATCGGAGCGCCAGCCTCTGGTTCACCGTGCTTCCACTGGCGGTCGCCCTGTTCGCCTACCTGTCCCGACGACACTTCGCCGTGGAGACGACGGGTGGCGGGAACCGTCGAACCACCGGTTGATCACGGCCACGTCATAGCGTTCCTGCAATGACCACACCGCTGGACCGGGTCCATACCGGTTCCCGGATCGCCAACGGAATGTTCCTAACGCCCGGCGGCAACCGCGACGTCTTCTACTGCACCACCCTGTGCGTGGCCCGCGTGGTCTGGCGTTGAGCCGGGGTCGTCAAAGCGTTAGAACCCCGGAAAACAGAAGAATCCCCTGCCGAGCAGGGGATTCCAGTGGAGCGGACGACGAGATTCGAACCCGCGACCCTCACCTTGGCAAGGTGATGCTCTACCAGCTGAGCTACGTCCGCGCCAGATCGGAACGATAGCGCAAGGCCGCCCGTTTGGCGCTGCGGCGGCGTCAACCCCCGGAAGCGCCGCCCAATTCAATCCGTAGCGTCAGGACGCCGTCATCCAGGCTGGCCTCGGCATCACCGATGATGGCGAAGTCCTGGAAGTCGTTCTGGGCCTGGTCGATGAAGCGCTGGCGCTCCTCGCCACCCACCGGAGGCAGGGTGCGGCCCCGCACCGCTGCGGCACGCTCCCGGAACCGCTCCAACATGGCCTCAAGGTCAAGAGTTGGTTCAGGCATGTCCAGGCCCTAGACAGGTTGCCCGGGCACCGGACCGTCAGGCGGCTCGTGCGATGGTTCCGAAGCAGACAGCAGCGTGACAGCCTCAACCTCGTCTGGTGGCTGGATCGTCGGCATACGGGCCTCCAGGGCTCCCTCGTCAAACGGACCCGCCTCTGCAACCACCCGGGCCAACCCCCCCGTTGAACCGGAATCGGCAATACCGGCGGCCACCGGGTTGACCGGCCGGCTCCGCCACCAGTAGGCACCGGTACCAACGAGCAGGACCACCGCCAGCACCCGCAGCGTGATGACTATCCGATCTATGCGGTCCTCCGCCGTCCGGCCCTCCTCGTCCACCTCGGGTGGCACCGTCTCGACCGTTGTGACCTGAGCGAAGGCAGGTCCGGAAATGCCGAGCAGAAGCCCGCCGGCCAGCACGACAGCGGCCATGCCGGCACGCACCGACCCTCTGTTCGTGGAACGCGCACACATCACGGTCAACCCCTCCTCCGTGGTCGGATGGTAGTTGCGTGCGTCAGCGCGCAGCGTCCAGCCCTCGACCGAAGTCAGCCACCAGGTCGTCGACGTTATCCAGCCCGCACGACACCCGGACCGTCCCCTCGCCGATCCCGGACGCCTCGAGCTCCTCTGGCGTGAGGCTCACGTGCGTGGTCGTGGCCGAATGGCACAGCAGCGTCTCAGGTCCTCCCAGGGAGGTGGCCTGGCGGGCGATCGTCGTGGCTTCCACGAACCTCCGGCCCGCCTCCAGCCCACCCGCCAGGTCGAAGGTGAGCAGGCCACCCATGGACTGCATCTGGCGTACAGCCAGGTCGTGCTGCGGATGCGACGCCAGGCCCGGATACCGCACGTCGAAAACGGCGTCGTGGGCTTCCAGGAAGTCAGCCAGCAGCCGTGCCGACTCGGCCTGCTGGCGTAGGCGGACACCCAGGGTCCGGACCCCCCTGTGGGCGTTGTACGCGTCATAGGGCGAGGCGTTGGCGCCATGCAGAACAGCGAATCCCCACAGCCAGGACATGAGGTCCTCGGATCCGGCCACCACGCCGATGGTGGCATCGTTGTGGCCTGCTATCCCCTTCGTCGCCGAGTGGAGAACCAGGTCCACCCCGTGGGCGAGCGGCCTCTGGCCCATTGGCGTGGCAAACGTCGAATCGACGACAGTCAGGGCATTGACGATGGATCCCAGGGCATCCAGGTCGATGATGTCGAGACGCGGGTTGGCCGGCGTCTCGGCCAGCACCAGCATCGTCTTTCCGGGCACGACCGCCTCGGCGAAGGCTCCGGGCTGGGTGCCGTCCACGAAGGTGACATCGATTCCGAACCGCGGACAGGCCGTCTGCAGGAACAGCTGTGTCCCCGCATACATCTGGCGCTGGGCCACGATGTGGTCGCCTGATGAACAGATGCCCAGGATCACGGCACTTATCGCCCCCATCCCCGAGGCGAAGGCCCTCGCAGCCTCGGCACCCTCCAATTCTGCGATCGTCGCCTCGAAGGCGTTGATGGTCGGGTTGCCGTAGCGACTGTAGAAGCGGTCGGGCGCAACGGAGGTGGCCTGACGCCTTCCCTCCTCGACCGTGGAGAACTCGAACGTCGACGACGGGTACAACACCGGCGCCAGCGACCGCTCGCCCTCGGTCCGTCCGGCCATGATGGCTGCCGTCTCAGGGGCGATCTCCGGCGGGCCCTCGGCTCCGGCATGGTTCCGTGGTTCGGACATCAGACATCCACCTCTCTCAGGAAGCCGGCCAGCATCGACCCGACCTGTCGGGCTGCAAGCAGGAAGCCATCGTGCCCGTCAGGGCTCTGGATCACATGGTGGTCGCAACGACCACCTGCCGCACGGATCGCATCTCGAATGGCTGCCTGCTGGGCGGTCGGATACAACACGTCGGAACTGATGCTCAGCGTCATGGCGGGAAGGTGCGCCAGACGCCCAATCGCTGACTCCATGGATCCCCTGTCACGCGACAGATCATGCAGGTCCATCGTCCGGTTCAGGGCCAGGTAGCTGTTGGCGTCGAACCGGCGGACCAGCTTCTCGCCGTGGTAGTCGAGGTAGGACTCCACCTGGAAGCGGTCCCAGTGGCCGAAGACCGCCCGGGGGTCCACCAGCTCACGGGCGAACCGGTCGTCGAACACCTCGGCACTGCGGTAGGTGATCTGGGCCACCGACCTGGCTATCGCCAGACCGGCGAACGGCCCATCGCCGGGCTCCGCGTCGTAGTAGTCGCCGCCCCGGAACCGCGGATCCAGGGCAAGGGCGGTGCGCCCCACAGCACTCCACGCAACCTGCTGGGCGCTGGCAGCCAGCGTCGTGGCGATCGGGGCAATGACGCGCAGGCGCTCGGGGAACATGACGCCCCACTCCAGAACCTGCATCCCGCCCATGGATCCGCCGACGACGGCAAGCCATGTGTCGATACCGAGGTGGTCGGCGACGGCTGCCTGGCAGCGGACGATGTCGCGGGTGGTGACGGTCGGGAACCTGGACCCGTAGGGCGTGCCGGTCTCCGGGTCCAGCGATGAGGGGCCGGTGGAGCCCTGGCAGCCGCCCAACGAATTGACACAGACGACGAAGTACTGGTCGGTGTCGATGCCGCACCCCGGCCCGATGACACCGTTCCACCAGCCGGGGGTGGCATGGGCGACTCCAGCCTGGCCATGTGCGTGGCTGTCGCCCGTAAGGGCATGGCAGATGAGGATCGCATTGTCGGCGGCAGCGGACAGCTCCCCCCATGTCTCGAAGGCCATCGTCACCTCGGTGAGGACACCGCCGCCCTCGAGCACGAACGGGCGGCCGCCCCCGACCGGGGCGAAGAGCCGATCGCCGACCGGGTCGCCGTAACGCCATGCACCGGTGACCGGGAGGTCGGCCGTGTAGGCGCGCGGGTGGACAGGCAGGTCGACGGAGTGTCCGTCTTCGCTCGTCGGTTCGTGCGTCATGCGGCAGGTCTCCTGCCCGGGTGACACCAGCGCTCTGCGCCGACAGCGTGACCGGTAGGCCAGCTGGCGGACACTTCGTTGCCCTCTCAGGCCACATCCCCACCGTCTCCGGCGGGTGAGCACCTTGGGTGTCCGTCCCAGGTTGCCGGACCCGGCGAACCGGGCCTCTCGAGATGTTGTGACGACATTCTAGGCGGGAAAACCGCCAGTAACGCGGGAGGTAGTGGCGACGGGTCGGGACCTTTCAGTGCCAGATGGCCGATCAGGCCCTCGAACGGGCCGGATGGCGGGTCCACCACCACTCCAGAAGGCCATCGTCGGATGTCTTGTAGGCGCGTCCCATGGCCTCGCCGAATTCCATCCAGGCATCCCGGGTGGCGGCCCGTCCGGCCTCGTGGAGCGCCCTGGCCAGGCCGGCCCCCTCGTCCCATGCCGTCGGGTCGGTGGGCAGGGGCAGGTCCGCCAGTTGGCGGGCCGACAACTTGATGCGTCCAGCCGAACGGGCAGCGCCGACCGATCGCCTGGCAGCCAGGGCTGTGACGGCCGGGGAGCTGAGTGCTGCAGCCAGGTGCCAGAGGTCCCCGGGCTCCGGCTCGACGACGACCAGCGGGGTGAGGGGGACCAGGTCCCCGACCGGATCCACGACGACCTCGACCACCGTCGTCTGGGTGGCCACCAGCAGCTTCGGGCGACGGCGTGCCTCCAGCCAGGATCCGACCGCCGGGTCGGTGGCTCCAACCGCCGCCAGGTCCACCACCGGTGCCGTCCAACGACGTCCGTCGAAGCGGCACGGCACCGTCGACCAACGCGAGTGCAGCGGATCCACCGAAGACGTGGTCAGCAGCGGCGCACGACGATCACCAGGGCCGGACCGCTCGTGCACGGCTCCGACGAGCGCGTAGTAGTGCTGCCGGAAACCAGCCGTCACCCAAGCCATGTCGCCGACCCGCCCGTCGTCAGCTGACCGGCGACCGACCCAACCGACTTCCGGGATTCCCAGAAGGCCGGCCACCAGCGGGCCCCAGGTCTCGCCCGGCACCGGCAACGGAACATGCCCGGCCGACTGGACCGAAGCGTCGACCAGTAGGCGAACCGGGCCATCGGGCTGCGACCCCGTGGCCCTGGCGTCGACTAACGGGGCGCAGACCTCGGTATGGCCGGCAAAGATACCCGAGCGATCCAGCCACAGGCCCGTCAGCCGACCCGCAGTCAACAGTCGATCCCGGACGGGGCCGGCATCCCTCGCCGCCAGAAGCGACTGCGGCTGGATGAGGAGCATCCGGCCTCCGGGTGCCAGCACCTCAAGGCCGAGGGCCAGGAACAGCCACGCCACGTCCGTGTAGGCCCCCACGAGGTCGCCGAATCGCTCTCGCAGCACAGCGCGGTCAGCGCCCGTGCCCGCGGTGGAGGACCGGAGCTGGCCCAGGAACGGCGGATTGCCGACCACGGCATCGAACCCATGGGTCGGCCGGCCCGGCCACGGGTCGGTTGCATCGTGGAGCGGATCCGCCATGACCACGCCGGACACCTCGTCGGATTCGACACCGGCCCAGGCCCCCAGGACGCGCCGTGTGGCCTCCACGGAGGCCGGATCCACATCGGACCCGAACAGATGCCGACGCACGATGGAGCCACGATCAGCCACACCGTTCCCGAGGAGGCGTCTGGCAGCAGCCAGTAGGAACACCCCGCTGCCACATGCAGGATCCAGGACCGTTCCGCTATCGACGACCTCGGCAACGAGGGCGGCGGCGACGTCCGGCGGGGTGAAGAACGCACCGCGTCGTCGACGGTCGTCGACCGACTGCAGTCGAACAGCCGCCTCGTCGGCGATCCGGTCGGCCGCCAGGTCCATGTGTCGGTCGATCACCTGGAGCCGGCCCCGATCTCCAGCGTCAGGTCAGGCGGCCTCGTCGGCCGGGTCCCATGCCATCAGGTCGTCGAGGCGCGCATCGTTGGAGTAGACCTCCACGATCGGCAGCTTCATTCCGAGGCGGCGCAGCAGCTTGCGAATCTCCAGCTCCTCGTCCCAGAGCACAAGGCTGACCACGACGCCGGACTCCCCTGCCCGCGCGGTACGGCCCGAGCGGTGCACATAGGTCTTTGCGTCGGACGGCGGGTCGTAGTGGATGACCACGTCCACATCGTCCACGTGGATGCCACGGGCGGCGACGTCGGTGGCCACCAGGCACTTGATCCTGCCGTCCTGGAAGTCGGAGAGTGCCTTCTCACGCTGGGACTGGCGGAGGTCACCGTGGATGGCTGAAGCCGTCACACCCTCGTCGATCAACTTCCCGGTGATCTTGTCGGCTCCCCACTTGGTGCGGGAGAAGATGATGGTCTTGTTGGACGCTTCCACGATCCTGGCGGCGACGCGGACCCGGTCCATCTCGTGTACGGCCAGGAAGCGGTGCTCCATCTCGGCCACCGTCACCTCGCGCGATTCCACCTCGTGTGTCACCGGATCGGTCTGGTAGCGGCTGATCAGGGCTCCGACCATGCCGTCGAGGGTGGCTGAGAAGAGCAACGTCTGGTGCTTCTTCTCGGTGCGCCTCAGGATCCACTCGACCTGGGGCATGAATCCCATGTCGGCCATGCGGTCAGCCTCGTCGAGCACGACGCCCTCCAGGTCGGCGACCGAGAGCTCCTCCTGCTGGATGAGGTCGATCATCCGACCCGGCGTGGCCACGACGAAGTCGACGCCCCTCTTCAGTGCGGCGATCTGCTTCTCGATAGGCGAACCGCCGTAGATGGCCTCGAAGACGAGGCCCCGGGTGGCGGCCAGCGGCGCTAGTTCCTTGCAGACCTGCACGGCCAGCTCACGGGTGGGCACGAGTGCCAGACCGGTGGGCCGATGCGGCTTCGCCTTCGAGAGGCGCTGGATCATCGGGATGCCGAAGGCGAGGGTCTTGCCCGACCCCGTCTTGGCCTTGCCACACACATCCCGGCCGGCAATGCCGTCGGGAATGGCGAGAGTCTGGATCTCGAACGGGTTGGTGATCCCCCGCTCAGCAAGGGCATCAACCAGATCCTGGTTGATGCCCAGATCTGAGAACTGGGTCGTCGTCATTGGATTTCCTATTTCCCGGCGGCTTGACCACCGAATCGTCACCCACGCCTCGGCGGGTACCGTCACCGCTCATCCCGGGTGACGAATCCGACCCGGGGTCGGCATACAGGCGGCCGACCGGACCCGGGTGGGTGCCCCCATCCTACCGGCGCGCCGGCGCCGGGGCGTGCCGGACGGTGCAGGGTCACCCGGACCGCACCCTGCCGTCTCCGGTCACCACCCCCTCGGCGGCCAGGCGGTCCGCCTGCTCCACCTCGTGACCCGGAACCAGGCGACCGGTGGAGGTCACAACCCGCCACCACGGATAACCCTCGTGCGCTCCCAGAAACCGCCCGACCGCCCGGTGGGCACCGGGATGGCCAGCCTCGACGGCCACCTCGCCGTAGGTCACCACCTCGCCGGGCTGTAGGGCGCCGAGCACCGCTGCGACCGACGCCTCGAACGGCGTGAAGCCCTCATCGGCACCCAGCGTCGAAGCGGTCACGGTGTCTCAGTGGCCGCCCGGCGACGTGAGCTGCACTAACTCGATCTTGTGGGCAAACCCCGGCACGTCATGCTCCCCCAGACGGATCTCCACGGCATTCACCATCTGGAGCGAGACCGTTCCAGCCTGGGCCAGGATCTGGTGCGGCTCGGCCCGGTCACAGAGCCTGGATGCCAGGATCACCGCCGATCCGACGTGGTCGTCGCCGTCGATGAGGAGCACCCGGCCCCTTGCGATGCCGGCCCGCATGGGTAGCGGCGACCTGCTCTCGTCAACCAGGTACTCGATGTCGATGACCGCTTCGACCACGTCCTCCTGCTCGACGCCGATCATCATCACGCCGTCGCCCAGCCACTTTGCGAGACGAACCCCCCGCTCGGAGGCGACCTGGCGCACCGCCGTCCGGAAACTGGAGATCACGTCGTACGCCGCAGCGTCACCCTTCTCGTCCGTGTAGGCGGTGAATCCACAGAGGTCCAGGAACGCGAAGGTCCGTTCCACCCTCTTCAGCGCCCTCCTGGGAAGTTCACCGCCACTCATCGGGCGACCACGTCCCGGCCAGTTCGCTCCCCGGGAGGAACCCGTCCGGCCCGGGCCACCACAGCACCCACCACGATCGCCAGGAGGGCCATCCAGATGTTGACCCTGACCCCGGCGATCAACGAGGCCGCATCGGACCGCAACGCCTCCACCCAGAGCCGGCCCAGGCCATATCCGAATACCCACAGAGCCACGATGTAGCCCGGGCGGAGCAGGCCACGCCGCTCGACACGCACGAGGACCACCGCCAGCGCAATGTTCCAGAGACCCTCGTAGAGGAAGGTCGGGTGGAACGTAGAAGCGTCCAGATGGGCAGCCGGGCGGTGCGCTACTCCAATCTCGAGAGCCCACGGCAGGTCCGTGGGTCGGCCGAAGACCTCCTGGTTGAACCAGTTGCCCCACCTGCCGATTGCCTGGGCTACCGGGATGGTCGGAATCATGACGTCCAGCACCATCGCCGTCGACAGGCCGCTGCGACGCGCCACGAGCACGCCCACCAGCACGCCGGCCATCAGACCTCCGGGGATTCCCAGGCCGCCCTGCCAGAGGGCCGGCACGTCCTCCCAGCGGCCCCTGAAGGATCGCCAATCGGTCGCCACGTGGTAGAGCCGGGAACCAATGAGGCCGGCCGGCACCGCCCACATGGCGATAGTGGAGATGACCTCGGGATCGCCGCCGCGGGCCGTCAGGCGTTTCTGGCTCAACAGCACCGCAGCGAGCACGCCGAGGGCGATCATCAGGCCGTAGGCCCGGAGTTCCAGGGGGCCGATCGAGATCGAACTCCCCGACGGGCTCGGAATCGCGCCGAACACCGCTGTCTGGATCATGTCCGCTCCCGGAGAAGCGGCTCAGGCGGAGAAGGCATCGTCCACCACTGCGTAGAGGTCGCCTGCACCGGCGGTCACCGCACCCAACTGCGCCCTGGAGACCGGCAGGAGCTGCTCGGTGTAGAAACGGGCCGCCACGATCTTGGACCCCAGGAAGTCGGCGTCTCCCTCCCCGGCCAGAATCCTGCGATGTGCTCCGAGGGCGAGGCGGGCAATCAGCCAGCCTCCGACAAGCTGCCCGAACATCCGCAGGTACGGCGAGGCTCCGGCCATGGCATCGTTGGGGTCGGCCAGGCCGTGTTCCATCAGCCAGGTAGTGGCCTCCTCGGTCGCCGCCAGGGCGTCGGCCAGGCCAGCACTGATCGACTCGAAGTCACCACCCGCTGAAGCCAGGTCCGAGACCGTGCCTGCGATGTCGGCCAGCAGGTCGGCCACCACGGCACCCTCGCTCATCGGGAGCTTGCGGCCAACCAGGTCCATCGCCTGAATGCCGTTGGTTCCTTCGTAGATCGGTGAGATCCGTGCATCCCGGAGGTGCTGGGCGGCACCGGTCTCCTCGATGTAGCCGTAGCCGCCGTGGACCTGGATGCCGACCGAGGTCATCTCGACGCCCAGATCCGTGCACCAGGCCTTCGAGATCGGCGTCAGCAGCTCTGCCCGCTCGGCCGCCCGCTGGCGGGTGTCGGCGTCCGGGTGGTGCCTGGCCACATCCAGGGTGGCGGCGTTCAGGTAGAGCAGGCAGCGCATGGCATCGGTGTAGGCCCGCATCGTGAGCAGCATCCGCCGCACGTCGGCGTGCCTGATGATCGCCGCCTGTTCGCCGGCGGGGCCACCAATGGCCCGGCCCTGTCGACGCTCCATCGCATAGTCGGAGGCCTGCTGGAGGGCGCGCTCCGTGACGGCCAGGCCCTCGATGCCGACGCCCAGACGGGCGTTGTTCATCATCGAGAACATGCACTTCATTCCCTGGTGTTCACCCCCGAGGAGGTAGCCCACCGCCCCGTCGCCGGCGTCGCCGAAAGCCAGAACGCAGGTCGGGCTGGCGTGCAGGCCAAGCTTGTGCTCGACCGAGAGGCACCTGTAGTCGTTGCGCTCGCCGAGGCTGCCGTCGTCGGCCACCAGGTACTTGGGGACGATGAAAAGCGATATCCCCCGTGTGCCCGGCGGGCTGTCCGTGGTCCGGGCCAGGACCAGCTGGATGATGTTCTCGGTCAGCTCGTGGTCGCCGAAGGTGATGAAGATCTTGGTTCCAAAGATCCGATAGGTGCCGTCGTCCTGGGGGACGGCACGTGTGGTCAGCGCCCCGACGTCCGAACCCGCCTGCGGTTCGGTCAGGTTCATCGTTCCCGACCACTCGCTGGTGACCATCCTGGGCAGGTAGGTCTCCTTCAGGCCCTCGTCGCCAAAGAGACGGATGGCCTCGACGGCGCCGACCGTCAGCATCGGCCCCATGGACCAGGCCCGCGAGGCCGTGGCCA
The DNA here is from genome assembly GCA_014240365.1 of Acidimicrobiales bacterium. GTDB lineage: Bacteria > Actinomycetota > Acidimicrobiia > Acidimicrobiales > MedAcidi-G1 > UBA9410. Next base: position 26,911 of record JAAZXC010000006.1, read on the forward strand.
GCAGTTCGGTGGCCACGGTCTGGATGGCGCCGGGGAAGCCGCCGCCGCCGTAGTCAGGATCCTGGCTGATGGCACCCCAGCCGGACTCCACGAACCTGTCCCAAGCGACGCCGAACTCGTCGGGGACGGTCACGACGCCATCGGTCACCGAGCAGCCCTGCTCGTCTCCGATCCTGTTCACCGGGGCGACCACCTCGGCCACGAAACGACCCAACTCGTCGAGGACCCCGTCGATGGTCTCGATGTCCACGTGCTCGAAGCCCGGCAGGTCGCAGATGGCTGTTATGTCACTGATCTCGTCCAGGACGAGGCGGATGTCATCCAACGGTGGCCGGTAGTCGCTCATGGCCGCACGCTACCGCCGCGTTCCCGGGCACATGGGAGCCGGGCGACGGGCCCCAGCGGGTTATGTTCCTCGCTGTGACGACCTCTGACACGCAGATCACGAACCTTCTCCACCTCTACGCCGAACTCATGGACGCCGGGCGGCTGGAGGAGTGCTGCGACCTGTTCGCCGACGCCCGCGTCGTGCTGGACGCCGAAGCCGATCCTCCCGTGGTGGTGGACCGCGACGGCCTCATGCAGGTCTGGCGGTCGCTGGTCGCCATCTACGACGACGGCACCCCACGAACCCGCCATCTGGTCGCCACCCCGATCCTGGAGGTGGACGCCGAGGCCGGCACCGCGACCTGTCGCAGCACCTACACCGTCTTCCAGCAGGTCGCTGCCGGCCCGTTGCAGCCAATCATCAGCGGCCGCTACCACGACCGGTTCGAATGCATTGACGGCACATGGCGGTTTGCCGAGAGGATCTACCTGGCTGACCTCATGGGAGACCTCTCAGACCACATGATGCGCCACCTCGACCTCTGAGCCCTGCCCGTCAACGGCCTGTTCACCGCCCGGCCCGGCATCCCCAGCCAGCCAGTGGCGACGGCAGCGCAGGTCGTAGGTCACCCGAAGGTCATCGGGATCATCCACGACGAAGAGCTTTCCGTCGTAGACCTGCACCCCGTCCACCAGACGGGCGTTGTGGGTGGCCCGTGCGCCACACCAGCACCTCGCCTCAACCTGCACCTCGACCCTCTCGTCAGCCAGTTCCAGGAGGCGCTTCGTGCCATCGAAGAGCTCTCCCTGGAACGAGGTGAGTAGGCCGAAGGCGAACACGTCTGCGCCGAGGTCGTCGACGATCCGAGCCAACTGGTCGATCTGTTCGGGTCGGTAGAACTGGGCTTCGTCACACACCAGGTAGTCGATGCTGCCGCGCCGCGATGCCACGGCCAGCGCCAGCTCGAACAGGTCCAGTCTCGGGCCCACCTCGACTGCGTCAGCCGAAACCCCGAGGGCACTCGAGACCCTCCCGCCTGAGCGGTCCAGCTGGCTGCAGAGGATTCCCTGGAGGCCACGTTGCAGGAGGTTGTGGTGGATCTGGAGCGCCAGGGTGCTCTTGCCGGAGCCCATGGTCCCGAAGGAGAAACGCAGCATGGCCATCAGCGGTGACGACCTCTGCTGCAGGCGGCGGACATCATGAACAACCGCTAGTGGCGCCACAGTCGGTGCACACGTAGCAGGAACCTGCACGTTGCATCGCCACGCCACATTGCATGCAGAGCGGCGCATCGGCCCCTCCCGAACTGAGTGCCAACTGGGCAGCGAACTGGGTCGGCGAGGGCACCGTGGGCGGATCGGGCTCCACGTCCGAACCCTGACGGGTCTCCGTGGCGGACTCCTCCACGCCCGGCAGGGTGGGCTGGATCCGCTCGCTGCTGGTGAGGATGTTCAGCTCAGCGCGCTCTTCGAAGCTCAGGTACTCGACGGCCAGGCGACGGAACAGGTAGTCGATGATGCTCGTGGCAATCCGGAGGTCCGGATCGTCGGTCATCCCGGCCGGCTCGAACCTCATCCCCGTGAAGGCACCCACGAAGGCCCTCAGCGGCACCCCGTACTGGAGGCCGTGGCTGAGCGAGATGGCGAAGGCGTCCATGATCCCGGCAAGGGTCGACCCCTGCTTGGAGACCCGGAGGAAGATCTCGCCCGGACGGCCGTCCTCGTACTCGCCGACCGTGACGAAGCCCTTGCAGTCGGCCACACGGAACTCCAGGGTGAGGGAGCGTCGGCTCCGGGGCAGCTTGCGGCGGAGCGGCTCGGCCAGGGTCGCTGCGAAGTCGGCGACGGCCTCGGCAGGCTTGGCTCCGGACCCGCTGCCACCTGAGAGCGGCTGGGCGACCTTGCAGTTGTCCCGGTAGATGGCGACAGCCTTGAGGCCGAGGCGCCACGACTCCCGGTAGAGCTCCTCGACATCATCCACGCTGACGGTCTCGGGCATGTTGCACGTCTTGGAGATGGCGCCCGACAGGAACGGCTGCACAGCGCCCATCATCCGGATGTGGCCCATGTGGTGGATCGGATTGTCACCCATTGACGTGGCGAACACCGCCAGGTGCTCCGCCCGGATTTCCGGACAGCCGACCACCGTCTGATGTTCGTCCACCCAGGCCTCGATTGTCGTGGCGGTGGCTTCGTCGTATCCGAGGCGACACAGCGCCCTTGGAATGGTCCGGTTGACAATCGACATCGTGCCGCCACCGACCAGGCGCTTGAGTTTCACGAGGCTCAGATCGGGCTCGATCCCCGTGGTGTCGCAGTCCATGAGGAGGCCAATGGTGCCGGTGGGCGCCAGAACCGTGGCCTGGCTGTTTCGCACGCCGACGCGCTGGGCGAGTGCACAAGCCTCGAACCAGGCCGTACGACCGGCTGCCACCAGGGCGGGTGCCGCCGCGACGTCCAGGAGTTCGGCTGCATCACGGTGCATCTCCAGCACGTTGAGCATCGGCTGGCGGTTGTGCTCGAAGCCGTCGAAGGGCCCCATGCGATCAGCCAGCCGGGCCGAGGTCCGGTAGGCGTGCCCGGTCATCACCGATGTGATCGCAGCGGCCACCGCACGACCGTCTTCGCTGTCGTAGGCAAGGCCCAGGGCCATGAGGAGCGCACCAAGGTTGGCGTAGCCGAGGCCCAGTTGGCGGAAGGCCCGAGTGGTGTCGCCAATGGCCTCGGTCGGATAGTCGGCGTTGCCGACGAGGATCTCCTGGGCGGTGAAGACGACCTCGATCGCATGGCGGAAACCATCTATGTCGAAGCCCCCGATCGCATCGGTGTCGTCGTCGGTCCCACCCAGGAATTTCAACAGGTTGATGCTCGCCAGATTGCACGCGCTGTCATCCAGATGAACATATTCCGAGCATGGATTACTTGCCGATATCCGGCCGGTATTGGACGCCGTATGCCACCGGTTGATGGCGGTATCGAACTGGATGCCGGGATCTGCGCACTCCCATGCCGACTCGGACATCTGCCGGAACAGGGTGCGGGCCGAGATCGTCTCGATCACCGATCCGTCGGTCACCGCCGTGAGGTCCCAGTCGGCGTCGGCCTCGACAGCCTCCATGAACCCGTCCGTGACGCGGACGGAGTTGTTGGCGTTCTGATACATGATCGAGTGGCTGTCGGCGCCGTCGAATCCGACATCAAATCCGGCGTCGGCCAGGACCCGGACCTTGCGCTCCTCGTGGGCCTTGCACCAGATGAACTCCTGGACGTCCGGATGGTCAACGTCGAGGATGACCATCTTGGCGGCGCGGCGGGTCTTGCCTCCGCTCTTGATAGTGCCGGCCGAGGCATCTGCTCCCCTCATGAAGCTGACCGGGCCGCTGGCCTGGCCGCCACCCTTGAGTGCCTCCCTGGAGGACCGGATGGCGCTCAGGTTGACCCCGGCGCCCGAACCGCCCTTGAAGATCGTGCCCTCCTCCACGTACCAGTTCAGGATCGATGACATCTGGTCCTCGACGGAGAGGATGAAGCAGGCCGAGGCCTGTTGGGGGACGCCGGGCACGCCGATGTTGAACCAGACCGGCGAGTTGAAGGCGGCCCGTTGCGTCACGATCAGGTACCGGAGTTCGGCTGCGAAAGCCTCGGCTTCGTCCTCGTCGGAGAAGTAGCCGTCCCTCCGGCCCCAGTCGGCGATCGTGCCGGCGACCCTGTCGGCCACCTGGCGTAGCGACGACTCTCTACCGGGACCATCCAGCGGCCCGCGGAAGTACTTCTGGGCGAGGATGTTGGTGGCGTTCACGGACCAGTCGGACGGCACCTCGACACCGTCCTGCTCGAAGGCGACCGAACCGTCGCGGTGGTCCACCAGGCGCGACGTCCGCACGTCCCAGTCGATCTCGTCGTACGGGTCGATTCCGGGTGTCGTGAAGTGACGACGGATTCCAAGAACCCCCCGCTCGGGCGCTACAGACATCTGGTTCCTCGTCCTCCTGCGCCCGTTACGAACCGACCCGACCGCCGCTCCGGAAGGTACGGACAACCTGTGACGACCCCGGGGCTACTCGGTGGTCGTTGGTGTCGTGGCCGATGACGGCGGGCCCAGGTCGAGGAGCCCGCCATGCGAACACCATTTCCGGATATCAGTGCGGTCATCCCAACGCCTCACCGACGGATCGGTTCGACGGTTTCAGCCGGACAGACCGCCACCGGCCACGAATCCGAAACCTAGGGACAGCGGCCTGTGGACCGATAGTGGGATTCACTGTGGATTAACCAGTGGATTACGAGGATGTTCTCCACAGTCGGAGCGTTGTACCGTCACGCCGTGCGACTCCTCCATCCCACGACCGGACCCGAGGTGGATGTCTCCGACCTCCACCTCGACCTCGAACGTCCTCCGCCACCGGGCCGACCGTGGGTGATCCTCAACATGGTGGCCTCCGTGGACGGTGCAACGACCGTCAAGGGCCTCTCCGGACAGCTGGGAGGCCCGGGGGACCGGCAGGTCTTTCGGACCCTGCGTGGCCTGGCCGACATGATCCTCGTAGGTGCCGGAACGGTGAGGGCCGAGGGATACCGGCCACCGCGCTCCCCCGATGACAGCCTGGCGTCGGCTCGGGCCGCTGCCGGCCAGCCGGTCAGACCCCGGCTGGTGGTCGTCTCCGCACGCCTGGACCTGGACCCGTCGGCGGCGTTGTTCACCGAGCGCCTCCCCGAGGACCCGCCTCCCCTGATCGCAACTGTGCGCTCCGCTCCGTTGGACCGACGCGAAGCACTCGCCGAGGTGGCCGACCTGATCGACCTGGGTCGGACCCGGGTCGACCTCACGGGGTTGTTGGCGGCCCTCGGCGACATCGGAGCGCGAACCGTGCTCTGTGAGGGCGGACCCGACCTGAACCACCAGTTGCTGGCCGCCGGGCTGGTGGACGAGCTCTGCCTGACCATCTCGCCCAATCTCGTCGGCGGGGCCGGAACAACCGGACCCGGGCTCCTCTCCGGCGGGACGTTCGCCGTGCCGTCGGGGCTCCGACTGGACCGGGTGCTCGCCCACGATGACTTCCTCTTCTGCAGGTATCTGGTCGCCTGAAGCGGTAGCGGCCGGTGACCCTACGGTGCAGCCGTCGGCCGGGTCAGCCCTGGGGGATGAGTATCCGCTGACCGGGGTGCAGTAGCGATCCGCCGGCGATCGAAGCCAGACGGTCGACCGTGTGACGCAGGTCCCGACCGGCAGGGTTGATCCGCCCGGCAATGGACCAGAGGGTGTCGCCGGGCTGGACCACGTAGATCACGGGCTCGCCGGCTGCCTCGACAACGGCGGCGCCCGGCGTGCCGGTAACCCGACCGATCAGCTCGCCGCCGAGAAGCGGCAGGGCCGACAGAACCAGGCCGAGGACCGCAGCCGCCAGGAGGCGACGACGACGATAGGTGGCCGGACCGACCGCCCTCGCCCTGACCGGCAGCGGGCGGACGGGCACACTGCCTGTGACGGGAGCGCCGACATACCCGGTGCCGGCAGTCGATGGCATCCGCCGGGATCCCACGGCGTGGGGCTCAGCCGAGAGCACGTCGGCGAACATACGCTGGACCACGCCACGCCCTCCGGGCCGCACGGCCGGGCGTGAGCCGGCCTCCGCAACCAGATCGAACGGAAGTTCCAGGGTCATCGTGTTCATGCTCTACATCCTGACGATGGGGTGTGACAGCGGAGATCGGTCGGCGTGGGCGGGTCCTTGACATGGAACGCCTGTTCGGCGAACATGTATTCGGCGTACAGACGTTCGATCACAATGTTAGTGTATCGAACAGGTGTTCGCTGTCAAGCGAACCGGCAACCGGCCAGTCGACCATCCAAGGACCCACCCCCATGACCACCACCGGGCTCAGCAGCCGCCAGCAGGAGATCCTCGAGTTCATCGACATCCAGACCAGGGAACGCGGCTACCCGCCGTCGGTGCGCGAGATCGGTTCTGCCGTAGGCCTCACCTCCCCGTCCACGGTCCACTCACACCTGGCCACGCTCCAGGACCGCGGCTACCTGCGGCGGGACCCTTCCAAGCCGAGGGCCCTGGAGATCTGCCTGGATCCGGTCAGCGGTGCCGCCGTCGAGAGGGGCACAGCGCGCCACGTGCCCCTGGTCGGCGACGTCGCAGCCGGAACAGACGTCCTGGCCCATGAGAACATCGTGGAGTCGGTACCCATGCCGGTCGAATTCACCGGCGACGGCGACCTCTTCATGCTGCGCATCCGCGGCGAGTCGATGATCGGGGCCGGCATCCTGGACGGCGACCACGTGGTCGTGAGGGTCCAACGGACGGCCGAACCCGGCGACCTCGTGGTGGCTGGTATCCCCGGCGACGAGGGGACCGTCAAGTACTTCGAACGCGATGGCGACACGGTGGTCCTGGTGCCGGCCAACCCGGCCTTCCAGGAGCTACGTCACCCAGCGGACGAGGTGACCATCTTCGGCGTGGTCGTGACCGTCCTACGACGAATCTGACAGACCTGCCAGGCCCTGACCCGACCATCCCCCTCGACACGCAACCGGGGTTCTAGCTCCACGACCCATCCCGGCCCGCAATCAGGGCCGCGACCCAGGGCCGGTCAGGTGCCGTGTTCGAGCAGGTCCCGTAGGACCATGAAGCACGACTCCAGGGGCGCCCGCTCCAGGCGCTCCCCCGCTGTGTGGGCCAACGTCGGCTCCCCGGGGCCAAGGTTGACGGCCGGAACCCCGTGCTCGGAGAAGAACGCCACGTCGGTCCAGCCCAACTTGGCCCGCACCTCCAGTTGGTGGCGATCCGTGACGGCACGAAGCAGGGGATGCGACAGCCCGGGCAGAGCAGCCGGCGAGTGGTCAACCAGCTCGACACGGTCACCACCGTCGTCGCCGTCGCCCTCATCGAGGAAGGGCGCCAGGAACTCGCGGACGTGGGCCTCGGCCTGGGCGCCGGAGCGATCCGGGGCATAACGGTGGTTGATCCTCACCATGGCGCTGTCCGGAACCACGTTGCCGGCCACGCCACCCTCAACGTGCACCGCCTGGAGCGCCTCGCGGTAACGGCAGCCGTCCACTACGGGCTCCCGGTGCTCGTAGCCGTTCAGGGCGTCCAGCAGCCCTCCCAGGCGGTGGACCGCATTGCGCCCCATCCATGGCCGTGCCGTGTGGGCCCTGGCCCCGGCGAGGGTCACCTCGAAACGCATCGTTCCCTGGCATCCGGCCTCGATGGCGCCGGCGGTCGGCTCGCCGAGGATGGCGACGTCGCCGGCCAGCAACTCCGGTGCCTCGGCGAACAGCTCGCGCAGGCCGTTGTGGGCAATGGCCACCTCCTCGCGGGCGTAGAAGACCCAGGTCACGTCGACCGCTGGTTCGCTGACCACGCGGGCCAGCTCCAGCATCACCGCCAGGCCACCCTTCATGTCCGTCGTGCCCAGTCCCCAGAGGACGTCCCCATCGAGGCGTGAACCGGAGGTGTCGCCGGGAACCGTGTCCGTATGGCCCGCCAGGATCACCCGGTGGGTACGGCCCAGATTTGTGCGAGCCACCAGATTGTCGCCGATGCGATCCACGGCCAGGCCCGGGATGGCACGCAGGTCGGCCTCCAGGTGCGCCACGATGGCGGCCTCGTCGAAGCTGACGGATGGGATATCAACCAGTTCAGCGGTGAGGGCCAGCAGGTCGGTCACGGGACTGTCGACTGCTGGCGTCAGGTGGAGACGCCGTGCGTACGCAGGACGTCGTTCAGGGCGGACTTGTCGTGGCGTTCACCGGGTTCCAGGTACTTCAGGACCAGGACGCACGGCAAGCCGAACTCCCCGCCATCGAAGACCTTCGTCCGGATTGCCTGGACGGCCACGCACCACGCCGGCACCACGCCACGACCCAGCTCCTCGCCGGTCGCAGCGTCGATAACCGGGATGGAGCCGGTCAGCACCGCTCCTGCACCCAGCACCACACCGTCACCCACCCGGGCACCCTCGGCCACGATGCAGCGGCTGCCGATCAGGCAGTCGTCGCCGATCATTACCGGCACGGCGTTGGGTGGCTCCAGGACGCCGCCGATGCCCACGCCACCGGACAGGTGGACGTTGCGGCCGATCTGGGCGCACGATCCCACCGTCGCCCACGTGTCGACCATCGTGTTGTCGCCCACGTAGGCGCCGATGTTCGTGTAGCTCGGCATCATGATGACGCCGGGCCCCTGGTAGCTCCCCCAGCGGGCCTGTGCCCCCGGAACCACCCTCACCCTGCGTTCGATCCAGTCGCGTTTGAGTGGGATCTTGTCGGCGAACTCGAACGGGCCCAGCTCGATCGTCTCCATCTTCGACTGGCGGAACAACAGCAGGATGGCCAGCTTCAGCCACTCGTTCACGATCACCCCGCCTGAGCCGTCCGGCTCGGCCACCCGGGCCTGGCCGGTATCGAGCAGGTCGATGGCGGCGTGGATGACGGCGTTCGCCTCGGTGTCGTCCACGTCCAGGTCGTCGCGGCCCGACCAGAGCTCTTCGATCTGTGCCTTGAGGTCTGACATGGCGCCGAGGCTACCGCCGCGCCCGTCGCCGACCGGAACCAGTTCCGCTCCGCTCCGGGAGGGTCAACCGGCCAACGCAGCAGCCCGACGACACACGACCTCCAGGTCATCGTCGGTCACCACGGCCGCCACCCGCACCCAGCCGGCGCCCTCGGGACCGAAAACGGTGCCGGGGCTGGTAATCACCCCCAGGTCACCGGCCAACCGGCGCACCAGGGCAATCTCATCGCCCCCGGGGGCCTCAACCCACAGGTAGAAGCCGCCCTCCGGCAGGGCGGCACGGATACCTATCGAACCCAGGACCTCGACGAGGACCTCCAGGCGCCTGAGGTACCGGGCGGCCTGGACGTCGACATGGTCCTGGTCCCGCAGTGCCGCCGCACCTGCCGCCTGGGCGGGGCCGGGGATCATGAAGCCCTGATGCCGACGGGTCTCGCGCAGGTACCAGGTCAGGTCCGGGTCGCCGGCGTAGAAGCCGACCCGCAGCCCGGCCAGGTTGGATCGCTTCGAGAGGGAGTGGACAGCCAGCACCCCTTCGGTTCCGTGCTGGAGGATCGAGCGCGACGGGCCGTTCCAGGTGAACTCCACATAGCACTCGTCGGACAGCACCGGGATTCCCCGAGCCCTCCCCCATGCGGCCGCCGCTCCCAGGTCGTCGAGGGCGCCCGCCGGGTTGCCGGGGGTGTTCACCCACAGGCAGAGGGCGCGCTCGGCATCGTCCTCGTGGATTGCCGACAGGTCGATTCGCCAGGAGGCATCCAGGGGCACCGGCACGGCACGGCAACCGGCCAGCACCGCTCCCATCTCGTATGACGGATACGACACTGCCGGATAGAGGACGGTGTCGCGCTCGGGGTTCCGCAGCTTCAGCAGGTGCGGTAGGCCCGTGACCAGCTCCTTGGTCCCCACGCAGGCACCCACCTGGTCGGGTTCGATCTCCACACCGATACGTAGCGCGCACCAGCCGACCACCGCATCGAGTAGCTCCGGTGTGCCGATAGTCGGCGGGTACGGCCGGGCCGGGTCAGGCTCGGCGAGGGCCGTGGCCACCACGTCGGGCACCGGATCGCACGGCACGCCGCGTGACAGGTCCACTGCCCCACCCTCCATGGCATCGGCCAGGTCACGTACCTCGACCGGGACCTCGAACGGGTATGGCGGAGGCACGAACCCCGAGGATCCCGTCTCAGATCTCATGAACGATCATCCGCTTCCGCCCATGCACGGGACTCCTCGTCGACACGGAATTCGGCCAGTCGGCCTGCGGACCCCTCGTCCACGCGGACCTGCACGACCCACCCGTCGACGGCCTCCTCAACCTCGAGCACCTCACCCTCGCGATGCGCCATGGCCAGCACGTCACCCCGGGCGTACGGCACCAGCAGCCTCACCACGATCGTCTGGCGCCGGAGCCGACGCCCGACCATGGCCAGCAGGTCGTCCATACCCTCCCCGGTCTCGGCCGAGATGGCCACGGAGCCGGGCTCGCGGTCAACCAGTCGCGCAGCCGCCGCCGGCGCCAGGTCGGCCTTGTTGAATACGAACAGCTCGGGCACCCGGTCGGCACCGATCTCATCCAGCACGATCCTGACGGCCGCTATGCAACCCTCCGGGTCGGGATCCGAGGCGTCCACCACGTGGACGAGCAGGTCGGCGTCCACAGCCACGTCGAGGGTGGACTTGAAGGCCTCGACCAGCTGGTGCGGCAGCTTGCGGATGAAACCCACTGTGTCGCTCAGGAACACCGCCTCGCCACCGGGCAACTGGAGGCGCCGGGTGGTGGCATCCAGGGTTGCGAAGAGCCGGTCCTCGACGAGGACGCCGGCGTCGGTCAGGTAGTTCAGGAGGGTGGACTTGCCGGCGTTGGTGTAGCCCACGATCGCCACCGCCCTGTTGCTGGTGCGCTTGCGGGCCTTGGACTGGGTGGAACGGTTCCCACGGATCCGACGCAGGTCCGACTCGAGGCGCGTGATGCGTCGCATGAGGCGCCGCCTGTCCACCTCCAGCTGGGTCTCGCCGGGGCCACGGGTGCCGATTCCGCCGGCCTGCTGGCTGAAGGTGCGACCGGAACGCCTCAGACGGGGAAGCCGATAGCGGAGCTGGGCCAGCTCCACCTGCGCCCTTCCCTCTGGACTGCTGGCGTTCTGCGCGAAAATGTCCAGGATCACCGCGGTGCGATCCAGTGCGGAGCGCTTCAGGATCTCCTCGAGGTTGCCCTGCTGCGCCGGGGTTAGATCGTTGTCGAACACGACGGTGTCGGCGTCCAGTGCCTCCGACACCGTCTTGATCTCCATGACCTTGCCCTTGCCCACGTAGGTCGCACGGTCCGGAGAGTCCCTGTGCTGCAGTACGCGTGCCACCGGATCAGCACCGGCGGTCTCGACCAGACGGGCCAGCTCGTCCATGGAGGCGTCGGTGGCCTCCGGGTCGGCGCGGCCGAGGCTCACGCCAGCAAGGACTATGCGCTCCCGGTAGGTCCGGTCGATGAGGCCGCTCGACTCGCCACCGAACTCGCCGAAGGCGCCACGGTGCGATTCCTGATCCAGGTCGTAACCCGACTCCTGGTCCGAGGCCCCGATCAGGTCATCGCCCAGGTCCCCCGCTTCGTCCAGATCGGTCGGCTCACCCATTGTCAGGCCCACCGTTGCCCAGGACTCCGACGTCATCGGCAGGCAGGTCCACCGAATGGACGTCCACGAAGGTGGCGGTTCCGGCCAGGCGCACCGTGTCGCCGACCGTGACCGTCGCCGTCCCGCCGGGCATCCGAACCTCCACCACGTCATCCACAAGGCCGCCGGCATGGAGGACATATGCCGCAGCGCAGGCACCGGAACCGCACGCCGTTGTCAGGCCGGCGCCGCGTTCCCAGGTGCGCATCCGGACCGTGGACCGATCCACCACGGCCACCAGGTGCACGTTGCAGCCCGTCGGGGCGAAGAAGGACTCGGTCGCAGGACCGCTGACAGCCAGATCCACCTCGTCAGGGTCGTCGACATGGAGCACAAGGTGCGGGTTGCCGAAGTCGATGCTGTGGGCCGCCCGAACCTGCACGCCACCCAGATCGATCCGGATGCCCTCGATGGATGGGCCCCGCTCTGCGGTCCCCATCTCGACCTCGGCCTCAACCTCCAGGTCCGATGTCGAGCCCGCCACCATGATCCGGCGATCTCCCGCCGGCGTCTCGACCACCACGTCAAGGCCCGTGGTTCCAGCTGGCTGCCTACGCAGCAGCGCCTGGCCGAAGCAGCGCAGGCCATTGCCGCTCACCTCTGCCGAACTGCCGTCACTGTTGAAGAGAGTGAACCGCCAGGTTGCGTCTCGGAGCCCGTCCATCGGCGTACCGAACACGAGGCCATCAGCACCGATTCCGTCCACCCGATCGCAGAGCCGACGCGCTAGGTCGGCGCCATTGGCCGGAACGTCATCAGCGAACGTGATCAGGAAGTCGTTGCCGAGGCCGTGGTGTCTTGTCAGCTCCACGGCGACAGTCTCACCCACCACCGGGTTCCAGTCGCGATCCGTTCACATCGGGTGCGCCGGGTCATCCGGGTACGCCGCAGTTGTCGAACCTCTCGAGCACCTCGTCGAGGACCTCGAGCGGATCGTCGGCCACGTCGAACCACTCGATCCTTGGATCCCGACGGAACCAGCGTTCCTGGCGCCGGGCGAAACGACGGGTAGCCACCACGGCGTCGGCCACGGCATCGACGAGGGTGCGCTCGCCCCGGTGGTGCGCCAGGAGCTCCTTGTAGCCGAGCGCCTGGGCCGCAGTGCGTGAGAGCCCACCGTCGAGGTCCGCCAGGGTCCTGATCTCGTCGAGGAACCCGTCGTCGAGCTGGCGTTGGTAGCGCTCCTCAATTCGACGATCCATGACATCGCGATCCACCCGGAGGCCAACCTGGGTGAAAGGCGTCGCCGGGTAGGCATCCAGACCGGGTCCGAAGGATGAGAAGGGCCGTCCGGAACCCAGGGTCACCTCCAGAGCGCGGACCACCCGGCGGCGATTCGTCGCTTCCATCCGGCCGGCGGCGACAGGATCCAGCTCAGCCAGGCGGGCATAGAGACCGTGGGTGTCGGCGTCGGCGTCCAGCCCAGCGCGGATCTCGTCGTACTGCCCGGGGATCTCCAGGTCGTCGACCACCGCTCGGACGTGAAGGCCGGTGCCCCCGACGAGAACAGCCCTGACCCCCCGATCCTCCATATCGGCCAGTGCCTCACGGGCGGCCGTCTGGAAGGCGGACACGGTGAACTCCTCGGTCGGATCGACGAGGTCCAGAAGGTGGTGCGGAATCTCGGCGCACTCGGCGGCAGTCGGAGCGGCAGTACCGATGTCCATGCCGCGGTAGAGGGCCATGGAGTCCATGGAGACCAGCTCGACTCCGGGCCTTGACCGTGCCACCTCCATGGCCAGCGCCGATTTGCCCGATGCAGTCGCACCGATGATCACCAGGTGCCCGTTGGAGCCCATCTGGTTCAGGCCGACGCGACGGGTATGCGACGTTTGTGCCGAGCCGCCGCCGTGACCTCGACAAGCTCGCCGAGGAGGTAGTGGTTTGCAGCGTCCACGATCTTGACCTCGGCGTAGGCGCCGACCCGCAGGTCCTCTGCGGCTGCGAGGTGCACCAACTTGTACTGGCGGGTCCGCCCGGTCACCTGGTCGGGTTCCCGTTTAGCCGGCCCCTCGATGATTATCTCCTCGATCCGGCCCACCCTCGCCTGATGCGTCATGCGCGCCGAGCGCTTCAGGACCTGCTGGAGCCGCTCGTAGCGGTCAACGCACACGGCGTGGTCAACGAACTGGTCGGCCATGGCGGCCGCCTCGGTGCCTTCGCGTGGTGAGAACACGAAGCAGTAGGCCGAGTCGTAGGCCGCCTCGGCCACCACCTCGAGCGTCTCGTCGAAATCGGCCTCGGTCTCCCCCGGAAAGCCGACGATCAGGTCGGTGGTGACGGCGAGGTCGTCGATGCCGGCACGTGCCGCCGCCAGGCGTTCCAGATAGCGCTCTGCGGTGTAGCCGCGGTGCATGGCTGCGAGCACCCGGTCGCTACCCGACTGGAGTGGGAGGTGGAGGTGCTCGCACACCTCCGGGGTGTCTGACATCGCCGAGATGGTCTCGGGCCGCAGGTCCTTGGGGTGCGGGCTGGTGAAGCGGACCCGCCGGATCCCGTCGACCGCACCTGTCGCTACCAGCAGGTCGGCGAACAGGGGGCGAACACGGCGACCGGCCTGGGCGACCCAGTCGACACCCACCTCGTAGGCATCCGTAGGAAGTTCCGACTCCGACCGGAGGCGCAATGTCAGGTCACGACCATACGAGTTGACATTCTGGCCCAGGAGGGTCACCTCGGTGACGCCCGCTGCGGCGAGGGACTCCACCTCGGCCACCATCTGGCCGAACGGCCGGCTCATCTCCGGGCCGCGGACCGCCGGCACGATGCAGAATGCGCAGCTGTTGTCGCAGCCGATCTGGATGGTCACCCACGCCTTGTGATCGGAGTTTCTCTGGGCGGGCAGGGCGGAGGGGAAGGCGTCGGCGTCGCTGCGCACCGTCTCCTCCAGGATCTCCATGACAGGGCCGTTCTCCCTGGCTTCGGCCAGGAGTTCGGCTGCCCGATGCACGTTGTGGGTTCCGAAGACCACGTCCACGTGCCCGGCCCGCTCCTGGATCCGTTCCCGGTCCTTCTGTGCGAGGCAACCGGCAACCGCCACCTGCAGCTCCGGTCGAGCCTCCTTCAGGCCCTTCAGGTTGCCCAGGGCCCCGTAGAGCTTGTTGTCGGCGTTCTCGCGTATGCAGCAGGTGTTGAGGACGATCACATCGGCCTCGGCTTCGGAGGCGGCCAGCACCATCCCGTCGGCCTCGAGCAGGCCGGCGATTCGTTCGCTGTCGTGCTCGTTCATCTGGCACCCGTAGGTGCGCACCGCGTAGAACCGCTTCACACGGGGAAGGCTACGGCCCCGCCACCGGCGAGGGGACCGGTGACGGGGCCGTCGGTTGGCCCACTATGGGCGGGCGTCAGCCGTCCAGCGAAATGGGCAGGTCGTCGGCCTCGGTGAACCCGTCGACAGCCGTCTCGTCCTCAGCCACCTCGGTCTCGGACTCGGGCTCCTCGGCCACCACGGGCGGCTGAACCTCACGCCAGACCCGGTCGGTGATCTCAACCATGATCTCGGGGTTGTCGACCAGGAACTTCTTGGCGTTCTCCCGGCCCTGGCCCAGCTGCTCGCCCTCGTACGTGTACCAGGCACCCGCCTTCTTGACGATGCCGAGGTCCACACCGAGGTCCACCACCGAGCCTTCACGGCTGATGCCACGCCCGTACATGATGTCGAACTCGGCCTGACGGAAGGGCGGTGCGCACTTGTTCTTGACCACCTTCACCCGGGTGCGGTTGCCAACGACCTCGAGCCCGTCCTTGATGGCTTCGATCCGGCGGATGTCGAGGCGAACCGAGGAGTAGAACTTAAGCGCCCGACCGCCCGGCGTGGTCTCCGGCGAACCGAACATCACGCCGATCTTCTCGCGCAACTGGTTGATGAAGATGAGGATCGTCTTGGACTTGTTGAGGTTCGAGGTGAGCTTGCGCAGGGCCTGTGACATGAGCCGTGCCTGCAGGCCGACATGGGTGTCTCCCATCTCACCCTCGATCTCGGCCCGTGGGGTGAGTGCCGCCACCGAATCGATGACGACCACGTCAAGCGCCCCCGAGCGGATGAGCATGTCGGCGATCTCGAGTGCCTGCTCGCCGGTGTCCGGCTGGGAGATCAGCAGCTCGTCGACGTCCACGCCGATGGCGCTGGCGTAGATCGGGTCCATGGCGTGCTCTGCGTCTATGTAGGCGCAGATGCCACCGTTGCGCTGGGCTTCAGCCACGATGTGGGTGGCCAGCGTGGTCTTGCCCGAGCCCTCCGGCCCGAAGATCTCGATGACACGGCCACGGGGGATGCCACCTATGCCGAGCGCCAGGTCGAGCGCCAGGGCGCCGGTGGGCACCGTCTCGATCGACATGGAACCCTTGTCGCCCATCTTCATGACGGCACCGGTGCCGAACTGCTTCTCGATCTGGCCGAGCGCCATGTCCAACGCCTTGGTGCGTTCCACACCTGCCTCGAGGTCGCCGCCGCTCATTGTCCTGCCGTGCTTCGCCATTGTGTGCTCCGTGTTCTCCGGACCCTCGTGGTTCCGGTCGTCTGACTTTTGTATCTGTCGGGGTTGTCGGAGGTGACCTTAGGTAGGGCCTGTGACAACGGGTCCGTATCGAATGACAACAGCGTAATTGCGAACAGGCGTTCGGTGCAAGGACCCTCGACATTTCGACGGTCATGCATGGCTTCGGGGACTACCGTCAGGCCACATGGACCAGCACCAGATCGACGCCCGTAGCCCGGAAGAGAAGCGGGCCGCCCACGCCGGGCAGCACCCCGACCTCCGGGATCGCCTCGAACCGATGTCGTGGCAGTGCACCCAGGAGGCGGCCACCGAGCGGCCCTTCACCGGCGGGTACTACGACGAGAAGCGGTCGGGCACCTACGCCTGCGTCGTCTGCGGCGAGGCCCTGTTCACCAGCGAGGACAAGTACGACTCCGGGTGTGGCTGGCCCAGCTTCACCACACCGATCGACGATGCTCCGGTGGACCGCCGGACCGACATCAGCCTCGGGATGGCCCGCACGGAGACAACCTGTGGTTCCTGTGGCGCCCACCTGGGCCACGTCTTCGATGACGGCCCCGGACCGTCAGGCGAGCGCTACTGCATCAACTCGGCCTGCCTTGTCCTCGAGGAACTCCCCGAAGGCTGACCCGCTCCAGGCGGCCGGCACCTCGCTCGACCCGCCCACCGGCTCAACCAGTCAGCGGGAACCGTTCCAGCACGTCGTGGACGGCACCACCGGGCAGGGTCCGGCTCCGGACCAGGACAACCTCGTCCACCGGAAACGCCATCGATACCGCCGCCCCGACCGCCCCCGGCGGCGGCTCGTCCCGGAACCGGCACAACGTGAGGTGACCGACGAACCGGCGGTCCTCGGGTGGCTCTCCCAACCCCCGCAGTGGCGGCCACGACCGCTGCGGCCAACCGGTCCAGGCCAGCCACCGGAACAACCAGCACCGTGTCGCCCAGCAGGCGGGTGGACGGGCCCACCACAGCCTCGACGGAAGCAGCAACCAGACCGCCCATGGCGGTGACGGCCGCATCAGGATCAGTCTCGCCCAGGAACCTAAGCGTCACATGCCACTGGTCGGCGGGCAGCCACCGCACGCCCGGTGCCTCGAGACGTTCCAGGCGGTCGATGACGGCAACGGCCGCCTGCGACGGCCGGACGGCGATGAAGAGGCGCACGGGCGCCGAACCGGGACCTTCAGCCCTCTGCACGCGCCAGGAGACGCAGGCGCAGGGCGTCGAGCACCGTGATCACGGTGAACTGCCGGATCCGGGTGCGGTCGAACGGCCAGCGTGTCCGCACCACGTCCACCACCCCGTCCACGCAGGTGGCCATCCACACCGTGCCGGGCTCCTCACCCTCCTGGGGGTCGGGCCCAGCCACACCGGTGACCGCCACCGACACGTCGGCCCCAAGCACCACACACACGTTGGCCGCCATGGCCGTCACCGCCGCCTCGGACACCACCGGCCCCTCGGGCACGCCCAGGAGCGACCTCTTCACGTCACCGTCGTAGGCCACGACGGAACCCACGAAGGCCCGACTGGAACCCGGCACGTCGGTCAGACGTGACCCGATCATCCCGCCGGTCAGCGACTCGGCAGTCGCCATCCGCAGGCCCTGATCGGCCAGCAGGTCCAACACGACCGACTCCATTGTCTGGTCGTCGACACCGAACACGATCGGCCCCACGATGGCCCTCACCCGGGCCTCCTCCTCGGCCAGCAGGTCGTCGACCTCGGCGTCGGACGGGGCCTTGGCGGTGATCCGGACCTTCAGACCCTCCATCCCGCTGGCCAGGAACGCAATGGTCAGACCACCCACGGCGTCGAGGCGTTCGATCTCGGCCGCCAGGTCCTCGGCCAGGCCCGACTCCGATCGCCCCCAGGTGCGAAGCGTGCGCGATCGGATGATGCTCGAGATGCCCGCCCGGCGCTTCAGATCAGGGAGGATCGTGCCTTCCAGCATCTGCTTCATCTCCCACGGCACACCGGGCACCGCGTAGATCACCTTCGGGCTGTCGTCGCCGCCGTCGCCCACCGGACACACCAGGCCCGGTGCGGTCCCGGGCATTTCGGCAATAGCGCGCGCTCCGACGGGCACGTCGGCCTGGCGCAGGTTGTTGGCCGGCATGGGCCGCCCCCTGCCACCGAACACCGCCTCGATCCTGACCACCACGTCGGCGTCCCTGATCATCTCCACGCCCAGCACATCGGCCAGCACCTCACGGGTGATGTCATCCTGGGTGGGCCCCAGCCCCCCTGTGACGATCACCGCGTCGGAGCGGTCCAGTGCCTCCTTGAAGGCGACGCTCATCCGCTCCCGGTTGTCGCCCACGGCGGTGTGCCTCAGGCAGTCGATCCCAGCCAGGGCCAGGTGCTCGCCGATCCACGAGGAGTTCGTATCCACGATCTGGCCCAGCAGCAGCTCGGTACCCACGGCGACGATCTCACAACGCACAATCCACTCCCGCTCTACCCGCCGACCCTCAGGACGACTTGGACCCGGTGGTGCTGGTCGCCCGGCCACCGTCAACCAGGTACTGGGCACCCGTCACGAGGGTGAAGGCGACCGCCAACCAGAGGCTGGCCTGGACCACGAGGTCTGCGTCGGCCAGCGGCGGCAGCACAGCCATCAGCAGCGCCACCCCCTGGACAATGGTCTTCCACTTCGCCGATCTGCGGGCCGGCACCGCAAGACCCTTACGGGCGAACCACAGGCGGTAACCGGTGATGGCCACCTCCCGGACAGTGAGCAGTGCGACCGGCAGCCATGCGTAGCGGCCGACCATCGCCAGGCTCACCCCGACCCCGATCACCACCACCTTGTCCGCCAGCGGATCCAGGAAGGCACCCCAGCGGCTGACCGTGCCCCGGCGTCGGGCGAGGATCCCGTCGAAGTAGTCGGTCGAGGCCAACACCAGCCCCAGGACGAAACCCGCCCAGGTGGTGCCACCACGGTCCTCAGCGCCCAGCACCAGAGCGAACAGCACCGGTGCCAGCAGCAGCCGGGCCAGGGTCACCAGGTTCGCAGGCGAGACGACTGTGCGGAGGTGCTTCATGCCGCCGCCAGGTCCGGGCCAATGGCGCCCGTCACCGTCAGGTCGACGAACTGGCCAGCGGGCAGGTCAGCCGGGACGGTGACGATCCCGTCGATCTCGGGCGCCTCCCTGTGGGTCCGTCCGATCCCCGGTTCGTCCACCAGCACAGACACCTGCCTACCTATGAGGGCGTCGCGGCGGGCAGCGGTGATGCGATCCTGCATCTCACCCAGCTCGCGGAGGCGTTCGGCTGCCAGGGCGGAATCCACCGCGCCGTCGAGCGTGGTGGCGTAGGTCCCCTCCTCTTCGCTGTAGGTGAAGAACCCACACCAGTCGAGGTCGGCGGCGGCAACGAATTCCAGCAGGGCGTCGTGGTCCTCCTCCGTCTCACCGGGGTAGCCGACGATGAAGTTGGATCGGAAGGCGGCCTCGGGCTCGACGGACCGGATGTGCCCGATCCGCTCGAGGAACCGGTTGCCATCGCCCCAACGCCGCATCCGACGCATCAACGGCGGCGACACGTGCTGGAGGGACAGGTCGAAGTACGGCACACCGGTCGCGCAGATCGTGTCGACCAGTCGGTCGTTCAGATCCGATGGGTACAGGTAGAGGAGCCGCACCCGGTCCACCCTGCCAGCCACCGCCTCGACGAGCGGCACGATTGACCTCTCGCCCTCGCCCTGATCCCGGCCGTAGGCGGCAAGGTCCTGGGCCACCAGGACCACCTCCCTCACCTCGAGGGCATCCACCTCTTCAAGGATGGAGTCGATGGAACGGCTCCGCTGTGGGCCCCTGAACGTGGGGATGGCGCAGAACCCGCACGCCCGGTCGCAGCCCTCGGCGATCTTCACGTACGCCCATGGCCGGGTCGAGGCCGGCCGTGGCAGGTTCAACAGGTCGAACAGCGGCAGCGACGGCTCACTGTCCGACGGACTGTCCGGGCGGCGTCCGAGCACCACCGGCACACCGAATCCGGCGACGCTGTCCACCTCGGGCAGGGCCTCGGCCAGCTCGTCGCCGTACCTCTCGGCCATGCAACCGGTGACCACGAGGCGTGCGCCGTCGCGGCGAAGGTCGGCCAGGGCCAGCACCGTGTCGACGGACTCCTGACGTGCGTCGGCAATGAAGGCGCAGGTGTTGACGATGATCAGGTCCGCCTCGGCTGGGCTGTCCGTCGACGCCATCCCGTCGGCCGCCAGCGTTCCGGCCAACTTGTCGGAGTCGACCTGGTTCTTCGGACACCCGAGGGTTACGAGGTGGTACGTCTCTTCGCCCATGATCGGCTCAGGCTAGGCGCTCAGCGCACATGGACCGGCCTGCACCGGCGTGCGCTCAGGCAGTGGCACCGGTCGTTGCCAGCCAACCCAGCAGCGCCAGGTACCCCAGCAGCAGACCCGCCGCTTCGATCCGGCCGATCCGCCTGTTGGTGCCCATGACAGCGATCACCAGCCACGACACGGCGACCATCAATACCAGCGCCGCACCGGGCAGGCCGGCCGAATCGCTGAACGGGGTTCGACCGTTGGCAAAGAAGACGGCGGATCCGACGGTGAGGCTGTTGAAGAGGTTCGAGCCGAGCAGGTTGCCGATGATCAGCCCAGATTCGCCACGACGCGCGGCGGCCAGGGCGGTGACGATCTCGGGTAGCGACGTTCCCACCGCCACCAGGCCGAAGCCGACGAAGCCGCCGGTCCACCCGAGGTCCTCGGCAATGGAGGTGGCCGAGCTGACCACCAGGTAGGCGAACGCCACGGTCCCAACGAGGCCGACCACGGTCCAGATCCACGGCCCTGACCCCTCGGTGGTGTCAGACGGTGGCACCCCACCGAAGCGGTCTCCGAGCCACACCACGATCCCGAATGCCACAAGGGTCAGGACCGCCAGGGCAATGGCAATGCCCAGCCACGCCGTCGGCTCGAAGAAGTGGACGGAAGCGGCAAAGACGGTCACCCCCGTCGCCGACAGCGCCGCCTGGCGCTTCACACCCCTGGCGATGGCCAGATGGCCGTAAACGAGCGCCGGCATGGCCATGACCAGGGTCAGGTTCGCGACGTTCGAGCCGACGATGTTGCCCATTGCCAGGGCGGTCCCCTCGGCGCCCTCCGTGAGCGCCGCCATGGTCGAGACGACCAGTTCCGGGGCGCTTGTCCCGAAGCCGATGATGAGCGCACCGGTCACCACCGTCGAGACCCGGAGTCGGGCCGCCACCTGTGCCGCACCCACCACGAACCGGTCGGCTGCGAGGGTCAGTCCCCACAGGCCGACCACGAGCATGATCAGGTGCCGGGCCACCACCCGAGGGTAGCGATGCACGGTGGAGCTTCGGGACCGGCTGTCACATGCCTCCGTCATGATCAGGCCATGACCGTTCTGGAACCGCGACCGGAAGGCCTCCTGGTACACGAAAGCCAATGGCATGGTGCACATCGACGCTGATCTCGCACCCGACGTCGGATCCATCCCCACCAGGGCAATTCACGCCTGGTACGAGCACCTGCAGAAGCAGCTAGTAGCCCTGCCCCTGGAGATCCTCTAGCTGCTCGGAAGAGATCAGGACCACCCGGGCCTTCGAGCCGGTGGACGGGCCCACCACGCCGGACTCCTCCATCAGGTCCATGAGCCGACCGGCCCGGGCGAAGCCCACCCGCAACTTGCGTTGCAGCATCGACGTAGAACCGAGCTGGCTGGAAACCACCAACTGTCGGGCCTGCTCGAACAACTCGTCGTCACCGGACTCTCCCCCGACCACCGGGCGGGATATATCACCCGTGATCAGGTCAGCCGGCGGCCCCACGGCAATCACATCCACGGGCCCGGTCGGATCGTGCGAATCCTCGTCAGACTCCGCCGCGTCCTCCAGGGCCCGCACCTGTAAGACCCACGACTCCACGACCTCGCGGACCTCGCTCTCGTCGACCCAGGCACCCTGGATCCTCTGGGACACGCTGGAACTGGGCCTAAGGAGGAGCATGTCGCCCTTGCCGACCAGGCGTTCGGCACCCGGCTGATCCAGGATCACCCGACTGTCGGCAAGGCTTGACACGGCGAACGCAAGACGCGCCGGGATATTCGCCTTGATCACACCGGTGATCACGTTGACCGACGGCCTCTGGGTCGCCACGACAAGGTGTATTCCGACCGCCCTGGCCATCTGGGCCAGACGGCAGATGGAATCCTCCACGTCGCGTGCCGCCACCATCATCAGGTCTGCCAACTCGTCCACCACGAGGAGCACGAAGGACAGGCGCTGGTACGTGACCGGCTCGCCGTCATCGTCGACTACCCCCAGGGGTGCCTTCAGGTCTCCCCGATCGAACGCCGCGTTGTACCCGCTGATGTCCCGGAAGCCACACGCCGAGAGGAGGTCGTAGCGGCGTTCCATCTCACGTACGGCCCAATGGAGGGCGTTCGCGGCCTTCTTGGGGTCGGTCACGGGAGCCGTAAGCAGGTGGGGCACACCCTCGTACTGCCCCATCTCGACGCGCTTCGGATCAATCAGGATCATCCGAACCTGCTCCGGCGTGGAACGCATCAGGACCGAGGTGATCAGGGAGTTGATGCACGAGGACTTCCCGGCCCCGGTCGCTCCAGCTATCAGGAGATGCGGCATGGTGGCCAGGTTCAACATGACGGACCGACCGCTGATGTCGCGTCCGATCGCCACCTCAAGCGGATGGCGGGCCTTCGCAGCCTCGGGCGATGCGAGGATGTCACCCAGGGCGACCACTTCACGATCCTCGTTCGGGACCTCGATCCCTATGGCCTGCTGGCCCGGAATGGGCGCCAGGATCCTGACGTCGGCGGCAGCCAGGGCATAGGCGATGTCCTTGTTGAGGCTCGTGATCCGTGCAACCTTCACCCCCTCGCCGAGCTGTAGGGCGAATCGGGTCACAGTCGGCCCGACGGTCATCTCCACCAGGCGTGTTTCGACACCGTGCGCCGCCAGTGCCTCCTGGAGTCGGATGCCACGCTCCTCCCCCGCCTTGGCATCGACGTCACGCGTCTCGCTCCTGGACAGGTATCCGAGGGACGGCAGCCGCCACCGCGAATCGGCCAGGGCCGGCCCGAGTTCGATGGTGAGTTGCTCACCGCTGTCAGCGGACCCGGGCCTGGCCTTGCGCCTACGGGGCTTGGCCGGGGTGGCTGAAGAATCTGCCGCCGGCTCCGACGGAGGGGCCGGGGCAGGTGTCGGCGCCGCAACCGGTGGCAGCGACCGGGGCACGTTGACCACCGGTTGGTCGCCGCCCGGGGCCGTCAACAGGCCTTCAATCCAGTTCTTCACCCCGCGTATCGCCGGGCGCAGACCTCCGGCCGCCCCCCGGGCCGCATAGCGAGCGGTGATCGCAGCACCCCTGGCGGCCCCGCGTGCCGTCTGGCGAACGGTGGTCCGGGTAATCACAGCAACGGAGACCAGGCCCACGCCGATCAGGATCAGGGATGCACCCCACGGAGCCACGGCGGCCTCGAGGCCCCCGCCGACGCCCAGCCCGATCAGGCCACCAGCCTCGCCAAGCCCATCCACCCCGTCGTCCAGGCCGGGGCGGCCCCGGCCCATATGGAGCAGGCCGGTCACGCTCAGGACCGCCATCAGGAGCCCGATCGGGAGGCGCTTGGAGATCTCCCCGAACTCGCTGCGCTCCCGGAACATCGTCAGGCCCGTTCCCAGCATCGCCACCGGCAGGACCGCCCGTGTCGCACCCACGGACCAGCCGAGGCCGCCATCGAGCAGGCGACCGAGGACGCCGGCCTTGTCGAGATATACCGACAAACCGGCCAGGAGCCCCCCTATCACCAGGATCAGGCCGAGGATCTCGTCTCCCCGGCCCCCGAAGGTGGCCCTGGCCATGCGGCGCATGAGCGAGACCCTCTGGTCCGAGCGTCCGTCACCGGAGCGGCCACCATCGGTGCCACCTCGCGATGGTCCCCGCGCCGATCCCGGGGACGAACCCTTAGATGCCATCCGGGAGGACGCCCGACCCCGGGCGCCCTCAGAGGAATCACCATCGGGCGCGGGGCTTTTCACCTTGTCAGCAGCGGATTTGCCGCCCGAACCGGGACGCGCGGATCTTGTAGCCATCAGAACTGACGGTACCACCGGGGGGTGACAGGCTCGGGGCAGGACCGGGGCCGAGAACCTGGCCGCAATGTCGGGTCAGAGCACCTCGACGGTGGGAACAAGGGCGGGTCGCCTACCGGTACGACGCGACACGAGACGGCCAGTAGCCCGGCGGGCCAGACGGGCCAGTTCCTTCGGATCCCTCTGACCCTCCTCCACGGAACTACGCACGGAGTCGGCCACAGCCGATGCAACCTGGTCGTGCCAGTCCTGACGATCTGCGGGCTCGACCCAGCCACGGCTCTCGACCACCGGTTCTCCGACCAGGCGCCCCTTGCGCCCGTCGACGACGACCCGGATGAACACGAACCCCTCGCCCGACATGGCGCGGCGCTCCTCGACCAGGTCCTCCGATACCCGACGGCCTGACTCGTCGACCATCACGTACACGTCGGAGACGCGGCTGGAGTGGACAAGGCCCTCATCGGTGAGCGACACACGATCCCCGTCGGTGCAACGCAGGATCCGGTCGGGGGCCATGCCACGCCCCAACGCCAGGTCGTGGTGGGCAACCAGGTGCGCGTACTCGCCGTGAACCGGTATGAACAGTTCCGGATCGGCCGCTTCGTGCAACTCCAACAGCTCATCGGCCTTGCCGTGCCCGGTCGTGTGGACACCCAACTGGCCACTGTGCACCAGGTGCACACCACGACGCGCCAACGCATTATGCAGACGCGAGATCGCTGCTTCGTTGCCGGGAATCGGGTGGGATGAGAACACCACGGTGTCCCGATCGCCGATCTTAAGGAATCGGTGGCTGCCATCAGCCATGCGCTTCAGCGCCGCCCTCGGTTCGCCCTGTGAACCAGTGCAGACCACGCAGGTGCGTGCCGGATCCATGTCATCCAACTCGGTGTCTGGCGCCAACATCTTGTCGGAGATCCTCAGCAGGCCAAGCTCCCTCGCCAGCGTCACGTTGCGGATCATCGACGGCCCCATGACCACCATCTTTCGCCCGGTGGCCTCAGCGGCATCCACCACCTGCTGGATCCGGTGCACGTGGCTGGAAAACGCCCCCACGATGATCCGTCTGCCCTCGTTGGCGTCGAAGACCTTCCTGAGCACCGGGCCGACGGTGGTCTCCGACGTCGATGATCCGGCAATGCCGGCGTTCGTGGAGTCAGCGAGCAGCAACCTGATCCCGGTCGACGCGGCCAGCTCCCGGAGCCTCGGCAGGTCGGTGACCCGACCGTCCACGGGCGTCAGGTCCAACTTGAAGTCGCTGGAGTGCAGGATGCGCCCCTGGGGCGTGTCGAAGATGGTCATCAGACCGCTCGGCGTGGAATGGGTGACCGGCAGGAACTCGCAGTCGAACGGTCCGATGCGGAGCTTGGCGTGATCGCCCAACTCGATCAGTTCCGGGATCGCCACACCGGCGCCCTTCAACTTGCCGCGCACCATGCCGAGGGTGAACGGCGCCCCGTAGATCGGTATCGAGACGCCCTCGGCGGCAAGGTCCTTCAGCAGGTAGGGCAGGCCACCGATGTGGTCCTCGTGGGCATGGGTGACCACGCACCCCTCGATGCGGTCGGCCCGTTCCAGCAGCCAGGTGAAGTCCGGGAGCACCGCGTCGACTCCCGGAAGGTCGTCCGGGAACAGTTGGCCGCAGTCCAGCATGACGATGCGTCCCTCAACCTCGAGGGCGGCACAGTTGCGTCCGATCTCGCCGAGTCCGCCGAGGAACGTGATGTGCACGGGTGGAGCCATCGGGTCAGAACCTCTGCGATCAGGCGCGGCCGAGACCGGCCAGGACGAGACGGGCCCGGTCGGCCAGGTCGGCCGGCTCGGGTCCCATCGGAGGACGGCAGTCGCCGCCGGGCATGCCCAGGACCTTCATCATGGCCTTGGACGGAATCGGGTTGGGCGTGAGATCTCCGGATTCGAAGTCCCACGAGGGAATGAGTCGCCGGTTGGCCTCGGTCGCCGCAGCCACGTCACCGGAGAAGAAGGCGTCCATCATGACGACGGTCTCCGGCGTGGCCCAGTGCGAAGCCACGCTCACCGCGCCCACGACGCCGACCGCCAGGAGCGCCAGGGTTAGGGAGTCCTCCCCGCTGTAGACCTCGAAACCAGCCGGTGATGCAGCGACCAGGCGGGCCGTCTCGGCCACGTCGCCTGCTGCGTCCTTGACCGCCACGATGTTGGGGACCTCGTCAGCGAGTCGCAGGATGGTGTCGGTGTGGATCTTGCGTCCCGATCGTGGCGGAATGTCGTAGAGCATCACCGGAAGGTCGGTCGCCTCGGCCACCGACCGAAAATGGTTGAACAGCCCCAGCTGCGACGGCCGGTTGTAGTACGGCGTGACCGTGAGGATGGCATCAGCACCGGCAGCGCTGCAGCGACGGGTCAGCTCCACGGCAGCCGCCGTGTCGTTGCTGCCGGCGCCGGCAATCACATGGCAGTCGACCGCTCCGGACACCGCTTCGACAAGGGCGATCTGCTCATCGTGGGTGAGCGTGGGCGATTCGCCCGTCGTGCCAGCCAGCACCAGGCCGTCATTGCCCTGCTCCACGAGCCAGCTCGCCAGAGCCACCGCTCCGTCCAGGTCCAGCGCTCCGTCAGGGGTGAACGGCGTGATCATGGCGGTGATCAACCGCCCGAACATCGGCTCCATTCTGGACTGCCTCCTATTTGACATGGACTGGAGATCTGGACTGGACTGGACTGGACTGGACTGGACTGGACTGGACTGGACTGGACTGGACTGGA
>JAAZXC010000070.1 GCA_014240365.1 Acidimicrobiales bacterium
GGGCAGGCCAACGCACAGAACAGGGCGCCCGCCAGGAACGTGCAGACCATGAACGCCCACGCCCGGTCGAAGGCGACCAGCGGTCCAGCTTCCAGACCGGCCGTGAACACGGTGATGGCGATCGACACGCCGGCAGCGAAGCCCAGCGATGATCCGGTCCGCAGGGCGGCGCTGGCCGTGCCGAACCGGGCACTGGGGACATCGCGCAGGCCCAGGGAGGAGAACGTGGCGAACGAACACGCCACCCCCACCGAGAGGAACATCTGGGCGGGCAGCACAGTGGTCGCCCACGAGGACTCCATCGTCACGTTGAAGTACAACCAGGCCGGACAGCAGGCGGCCGAGAGGCAGCCGATCACGGCCAGGACGCGGTGGCCGATCCTGTCGGCCATGGCCCCTACGGGCACACCCATGATCGCCGCCATGGCCGGGCCGGGTACGACGCCGAAGCCGGCAGCAAGCGCCGACCAGCCCCAGAGTTCCTGGAGGGTGAGCGTGTTGAACAGGATCACGGCGATGAACGCAGACGAGAAGAACGTCTGACCGACCGCTGCGGACCAGAAGGACCTGATATGGAACAGGGAGAGGTCCAGCAGCGGATTCGGATGCGTGGCGGACCGTCTCAACAGCACCCCCAGGAGCATCAGCCCGACGACAACAACGCTGATCGTCCGTCCGGAGCCGTAGCCCCACACCTGGCCCTGCACCACGGCGAGGAGCACCATGGCCACACCGATCGTTCCAGCCGGTACTCCGACCAGGTCGTAGCCACCCCGGGCATCCGGGTCCCTGGACTCGCGTACGAACCTCGGGGTGACGATCAGGATGACCAGCCCGATCGGAATGTTCACCAGGAACACCCAGCGCCAGGTCAACAGGTCCAGGATGATGGCGCCGATCGAGGGGCCGATGGCCGCACCCAGGGCAGCCGATGCGCCCCAGATACCGATGACCAGCGAACGCCGTTCAGCCGGAAACTCCGGCAGGACCATCGAGAGCGAGGCAGGGCTGAGGATCGAACCACCTATGCCCTGCAGGACGCGTGCGGCAATCAGCAGGCCCGGCGTCGGGGCGACCGCGGACAGGAACGATCCAGCCACGAAGATCGCCACGCCGATCTGGAACAGCTTGCGCCGGCCCTTCTGGTCGGCGAGGCGACCGGCCAGCAGGAGGAACGATCCGACTGCGATCGAATAGCCGGAGAGCATCCAGGAGAGGCCAGCCTCCGATGCGCCGAGGTCCCGCCGGATGGTCGGAAAGGCCACGTTCACGATGGAGACGTCAATGACCGTGAGTAGCGCCGCCATGGTCGACACACTGAGGGCGATCCATGCCCGGCGCTCGACGGCCGGCAACCCCTGGTTGGACGACATCCGGGCTCCCCGCGGTCCGGGTCCGGACCTCCTGTGCTCCGCAGGACGCTAGGTGCCGTGGGGCGACTACGGCGAAGCGGACCCGCCGTCGTCACGGGCCTGGGGCCGACCGTCCAGACGCGCCTCGAAGAGGGCATTGGCGACATCC
This sequence comes from Acidimicrobiales bacterium, assembly GCA_014240365.1. GTDB lineage: Bacteria > Actinomycetota > Acidimicrobiia > Acidimicrobiales > MedAcidi-G1 > UBA9410. The sequence continues at coordinate 1,522 of JAAZXC010000070.1, forward strand.
CAGAGGCGGTCGTCGACCATCTTGAGGTGGCCCATGACATCGGCCAGCGAAACACGGGTGATGTGGCCCGCCTGCAGCGCAACCATGTCTCCCAGCCCGCCCTCGTGCACCGCATCGATGGCCGCCACGCCGTAGCGACTCGACAGCACCCGGTCGTAGGCGGTCGGGCTCCCCCCGCGCTGGACGTGGCCGAGGACCGTCACCCGGGTCTCGTATCCGGTGCGTTGCTCGATCTCGGAGGCCACGGCCACGGCGATGCCACCCAGCCTCTTGTGCCCGAAGCGGTCAACCTCGGGTTCGGCCAGCTCCATGCTCCCCGGTGCGGGTCTGGCACCCTCGGCCACGACGACGATCGAGGCGTACCGACCCCGTTCATGGCGTTTCCTGACGATGTCGGCCACCGCTGCGATGTCAAACGGGTGCTCGGGTACCAGGGTCACCGTGGCCCCGCCGGCTATGCCGGCCCACGTGGCGATGTGTCCCACGTGACGGCCCATCACCTCCACGACCATGACCCGGTCATGGGACTCGGCGGTGGTGTGGAGCCTGTCGATGGCCTCGGTGGCGATCGACACAGCCGTGTCGAACCCGAAGGTCTGCTCGGTGCAGGGGACGTCGTTGTCGATGGTCTTGGGCACCCCGACTACCGGGACGATGCCTTCGGTGTGTGCGCGATGGGCGGTCGCCAGTGATCCCTCTCCGCCGATGACGATCAGGGCGTCCAGCCCGATGTCGGCCAGGGTCGCCCTGGCCCGGTCCACGCCGTCGTCGGTCATCCACGGGTGGATCCGCGAGGTGCCGAGCATGGTGCCGCCCCTGGCCAGGTAGCCGCGCATGGCCTCGACGTCGAGCGACTGCCAGCGTCCCTCGATGACCCCGGCCCACCCGTCGTGGAAACCCACCAGCTCGTCGCCCCAGTGGCGTTCGCCTCGGCGGACCACCGCCCGGATGACGGCGTTCAGACCGGGACAGTCGCCCCCGCTGGTGAGTACACCGACCCGGGCCATGGCGTCACCGTAGCCTCGAAGCCGGAACCGATCATCCGCAGGTCCTTCAACTCCCGCGGCGGTAGACCCAACCGGCCGGCTCGCTATACCCGGCCCAGACCCGCTGCCTGAACAACTGGAGCAGCGGGCCGACCAGCATGGCGAACACCAGCGTGCCGATGCCGTAGGAGCCTCCGAGTAGGCCTCCGCCCAGCAGGACGGTCACCTCCAGGCTGGTCCGGGCGGCCCGGATGCTGAGCCCTGTGTCGACCAGTGCCGTCATGAGCCCGTCGCGTACCCCTGTTCCCAGGCAGGCTCCCAGGTAGAGCATCGAACCGAAGGCGACCACCAACGGCGCAGCGACAACCAGGACCACCCGTACCGCCAGTGATGACGGTGGCTCCACCACGGCCAACAGCACGTTCACCGTCGAGCCGATGATCACCACGTTGGCAACCGTCGCCGGCCCTATGGGCTGACGCAGCACTGCGACCAGGCCCAGTAGTAGGAGACCCAGCCCCATGATCACGGTGCCGGGCTGCCGGTCGACGAGGCCGGCAATGGCGTCATGCAGGACGTCCCACGGTCCGACGCCCAGATCTGCCAGGAACAGGGCACCGATCCCGACGCCAAACATGACCAGACCCACCAGGATCGCCACGATCCGGATGCTCGTCTCCCTCATCAGGTCATTCTGGTGCCGACGCCCACGGCTCGGACGCACCGTGGCCGGTCACCCGGCACAGGCCTACTGACCCGTGCGGAACCGCTGGCCCGGCATGGGCCTACTGGCCCGACCGGGGCCGGGCAGCCCGACCGATCACAGGGTCGGACCGCCCGGAGTACCCGGAGGGTCGGGGGTAATGGATCGCCCCCTGCCCGGGACTACTCGCCGCCGGGGTTCAGGGTGACGTCGACCCGACGCCAGTTCTGGCCGGTCGTATCCACGCCACGGGCCTTCAACAGGGCCACGGCCGCCTCCGCGTACTCGGTCGTGTAGGCACCCGAGTCCGGTGCAGAAGCCAGGATGGCCTCGCTGGTGGCCACGTCAATGGTCTGTGACCAGGAGCCTGCGTCCACCACGCCGGCACCGCCGGGCGAGGGCCAGATGAGGCCGTTGATTTCGTTCATCTGCCAGGCTTGGTGCGAGGCGCCCAGGGCCGAACCATTGTCGAGCACGATGTCGACGCACTTGGCGCTGTTGTCGCGGCAGTACATCCAGCCCTCCAGAGAGCCTGCTACGAAGCGTGTCGTAATGTCGTCGTAGGCCGCGTCGCCAAGACGGGCGCCGTCGGCCCAGATGGCGTCCTGGAGCATCGCCGTACCGACGTCGTTCCAGTTGATGACCGACATGTCGGCCGCGGTGTAGAGCGCTCCGGTGGCCGGATTCGTCGCCTCCAGTATCATGGCGTACTCGTTGTAGATCATCGCCTGGGCGGCGTCTATCTCACCCTTGAGCAGTGCCAGCATGTCGAAGCTCTGCTGTACCAGGTCGTAGTCGCTGCTGGGATCCACGCCGGCTCGACGGGAACCTGCCAGGAGCTCGAACTCGTTGCCCCAACCCCAGTTGCCGACCACCTTTCCGGCCAGGTCCGCCGGGCCGTTGATACCCGAATCGGCCCACGAAACCTGAAGCGTGCCCGAACGCTGGAATACCTGCGCCACGTTGACGATGTCCATTCCGCCCTCACGCGACACCAGCGCCTTGGGCACCCAGGAGACTGCGAAGTCCACCGCTCCGGAGGCCAACTGCTGCTGCGGAGCGATGTCCACACCGCCCTCGTGGATGGTCACATCCAGGCAGTACCGCTCGTAGATCCCGTCGTCCAGGGCCGCGTAGTAGCCGGCGAACTGGGCCTGGGTGACCCACTGCAACTGCAGCGACACCTCGTCCACCGAATCACAGTCGCCGGTACCGGCCGCTGTCTCGCTATCGCCACATGCCGTGGCGAACAGTGTCAGTGCTGCCATCACTGCCAGCAGCCTCATTGTCCATTGCTTTTTCATTTTTCCCTCCCGGGTGTGTTGTGGTTCTCACTACCCCCGTCCACGAGGCGCCAGGGCATAACAAGGCGCTCGAGGAGCAGGGCTGCAGCGAACAGTCCCAGGCCGACGGCCGATGCGACAGCGATGGCTGCCCAGGCGACGTCATACCTGGCGAATGCGGCACTCGACGTGATGATGTTGCCGATGCGGTCCTGGGGACCACCGAAGTACTCGGCCACGATCGCGGCGATCACCGACAGGGGAGCCACGACCCGCAGGGCGTTGGCGAAGAACGGGAGGGCGTTGGGGATCCTGACCTCACGGAGGATCGCCCATTCACTGGCAGCGTAGGACCGCATCAGCTCGAGCTCGTCCGGGTGCACCTCGGTCAGCCCGCGGGCGGTGTTGATGAACACCGGGAAGAAGACAATGGCGACCACCACGGCCTGATTGCTGAGCGTTCCGGTTATGCCGAACCAGGCGTTGAATATTGGGGCCAGCGCCACGATCGGCGTGGCATTCACGGCAATGGCAAGGGGCGTGAGACCCTCGTTCAGGGTGCGGAAGCGGGTGGTGACGAGCGCCAGGACGACACCGGCGAGGACCCCCGCCACAAGGCCACTCACTGCGATCCGCCCGGTTTCCCAGCCCGCGTGGCGAAGCACCGGCCAGTTCTCCACCAGGCGATCCATGATCGAGCTGGGTCTGGGCAGTAGGAACTCGCGGATCCCGAAGCCCCAGACGATGCCCTCCCAGAGGCCGAAGCCGGCTACGCCGACCACCACGGGCGGCCCGATCCCGGCGAGGCGTCCGCGGATCATCCGTCGTCCTTGTCGGCCCGCAGCGCCTCCCGGATCTCAGTGGCCTTGGCGAAGAACGCCGGATCCTCCCGCGTGGCATCGGTGCGATCCCCCAGGTCCACGTCGACCACCGAGTGGATCCGTCCCGGCCGAGCCGACAGGACCACGACCCGTGACGACAGGAACGTCGACTCCGATATGGAATGGGTCACGAACACCACGGTCGTGCCGGTCTCCCGCCAGATGCGCAACAGCTCCAGCTGCATGTGCTCCCGGGTCATCTCGTCGAGGGCACCAAAGGGTTCGTCCATCAACAGCAGCTTCGGCTGAAATGACAGTGCGCGCGCTATGGAGACCCGCTGCTGCATCCCCCCGCTGAGCTGGCGGGGATAGTGGCCGCCAAACTCCGGGAGCCTCACGAGCTCCAGCATCTCAGCCGATCTGTCCGCCCGGTCTGCTCTGGACCAGCCCCGCAACTCAAGGGGCAGCTCGATGTTGGCGGCAACCCGACGCCAGTCGAACAGCCCGGCATGTTGGAAGACCATCCCGTAGTCCTGGTCCATGCGGGCCGCATGTGCCGGCTTGCCGAACACCGTCACCTCCCCCACCGACGGCGTCAGGAGGTCTCCAATGAGGCGCAGGAGGGTCGACTTGCCACACCCCGACGGTCCGATCAGCGACACGAACTCGCCAGCCCCGATGGTCAGGTCGATGCCGGACAGGGCGGTGACCTCGTCGGAACTTCCGACGTTGAAGACCTTGTCGACACCACTGACGACCACTGCCGCCTCGGGCTCGAGAGGCTCGGTCATGTCACCACCCCCTCAGTCCGTTCCGCACCATCGGTCCGCTTCATGACCAGCCTCTCGACCAGGTTCACCAGACCGAACACGAACAGACCCAGGACCGCAGCTCCCACCACCGCTGCATACAGGCGCTCGGGCGAGACGGCATACCGCTGCGCGTATTCGAGGATCACCCGACCCAGGCCGGTCTTGGTGCCGATCGAGATCTCACCGACGATCGCACCCACCACGCTGAGGGTGGCCGCCAGCTTGAGGGCGGGAAACAGGTAGGCCCGGGCTGCCGGCAACCGGAGCTTGAAGAGGGTCGTGCGCCAGGGGGCCGCGTACGACCGCATGAGTTCCAGGTGCGCAGTGTCCGGGGACTGAAGGCCGCGCAACGCGCTGACCGCCACCGGGAAGAAGGTCAGGTATGTGGCGATCAACGAGATCGAGAAGATGTCCGGCAGGTCGTGCAGCCGGCCCCAGGTCACGATGATCGGCGCCAGGGCGATGAGCGGCACCGTCTGGGAGACGCTGATCCACGGCCGGAGGCCGCGTTCCACCAGCCGCCAGCGCAGCATCAGGACCGCAAGCCCCATGCCGATGGCGAGCCCGAACGTGAACCCGATGGCCGCCTCCTGGAAGGTGTACCAGCCCTTCTTGAGCAGGAACAGGTAGAGCGGCAAGCGCGCCCGGCCGTCACTGACCTCCTCGAACAGCTCGCCGACGATGTCGGTCGCGTGCGGCATCGTGAGGTCGTCGGTCGTCGTCGGTAGCCCTATGGAGGTGCCGGGCCAGTGGTCGTCGGTCTGGCCGCCTATCCACTTGTATCCCTCCCACAAGATGACCACGAGTAGCAGCGCTATGACCGTCGTAACCACCATGCGCAGGGTCCGACCGCCCCTCACGTTCTCGCCCCGATGCACTGGACCCGACCACCGGTGGGCCCGTCGCAACCCTGGATATCGCACTCCGGTAGGCAACCGGACCCGGGTCTCATGGTTCAGCTACCCGCCGACTCGCCTGCGGGCGGACTCCCGGGTGCAAACCGGCGCTGCCTCTCCATGAGGCTGCACCAGTCCCAGCCCGCTCCCCCCAGGGAATCGACGTCCGCCAGGAACTGGCCGACCAGCGCCGTGACCGGCAGAGAGACGTTCATCGAAGACGCCTCATCCAGAACCAGCCCGATGTCCTTTCGCATCAGGGTGGTGGAAAAGCCGAAGTCGTAGTCTCCGGCCAACATCGTCTCGGCCCGGTTCTCCATCTGCCAGGAGGTGGAAGAGCCCTGCAACATGGCCTCGACCACGTTCTGGACGTCCAGTCCCGCCCTGGATGCGAAGTCGAGGCCCTCGGCTAGTGCCTGGCAGAGCCCGACCACACAGATCTGGTTCGTCATCTTGGTCAGCTGTCCGGCGCCCGGGCCGCCCATGAGCCTCATGCGCGCTGCATACGACCCGACCACCGGCTCGGCCCGTGCGAAGGCTCCCTCGTCACCGCCGACCATCACAGTGAGCACACCCTTGCGTGCGCCGTCGACCCCACCGGAGACAGGCGTCCAGGAAGTGTGCGTCGGCTGCCGTCAAGCGCTCACCGACAGCGCGGGCCAGCCGGGCAGAGGTGGTCGAGTGGTCGACCCATACGGCCCCCGCATCGATGGCAGGCACCAGGTCGTCGGCGACGGTCTCCAGTTCCCGGTCCGCGGGGAGGGAGGTGATGACGAACTCCGCTCCCGTGACCGCAGATGCCACGGAGTCGGCCACCTCGCCACCGTTCTCGTCAACCCACCTGCCCGCCAGGCCGTCGACCACGTCGAACACGACGAGCTCATGGGCATCGGCGTGGCTGGACAGGTGGGCTGCCATGTGCCAGCCCATGCGCCCGAGACCCAGGACCGCGATCCTCATGCCGGCACCCCGGGACCGCCCCGATCGGAGAGGCTGAAGCCACCGGCCAGGCGGGCATCGACCCTGCCGCCGATCGCCATGGCCAGGATCAGCACCAGCTCATCGGGACGCGGCGCGTCAGGGACCCCGACCTCTATCGCGTCGTAGTGGCTTCCGACGTAGGACCATTCGAGGTGCGTCAGGGGTACGTCCAGCCTTGCCCCGATCGGACCTACCTTCTTGGTCGACGGAACAATGGCCTCACCCCTGCCCAAAGCTGCCCGCATCCCCCCGCCGCCCGGTATGTGCCACATCGCACCGTGCTCGATCTCTCCCGCCGCTCCGACGATCGCCCCCTTGCCGTAGCCGTCGATCTCATCCCGGGCACCACCAAGATGGCTGATGAGCAACTCGCCGAGGTGTTCCCCCAACTCGCGCAACTCCGCCGTCGCCGGGCTGAGGTCGGCCACGTAACCGCCCACGAACGGGTTGCTCACGACTGCGGCCACCGCTCCCTTCAGGGCAGGTCGGTCAGGCAGCGGTCCGAAGTCGTGGTGGATCTCCTCGACCACTAGGCAGGTCTTTCGCAGGACGAACAGCGGGCCCGTCATGTCATCCCAGGCCCACGCCCGGGCCGCAGCTCGACCGGCATCTTCGGGATCAGGGTCTCCATCTCATTCTCCGATCAATTGCGCATGGCAGGGACGATTACCCGCCCGTAGGCATCCAGCGTCTCGTCCTGCTGGTCATGCATGAGATAGATGGCGAACTGGTCCACGCCCAGGGCCTCGAGTTCCTGCAGCCTCTCGATGTGGGCCGCCTCGTCACCGAGGATGCAGAATCGGTCGATGATCGCGTCGGGCACGAATTCGGTGTGCACAGCCCCGGTCCGACCGTGCTCGGTGTAGTCGTAGCCCTTCCGTCCCTCGATGTAGTCCGTGAGGGCCTGAGGCAGAGCAGAACCATCGGAGCCGTAGCGACCGACCAGATCGGCCACGTGGTTGCCGACCATGCCACCGAACCACCGGACCTGGTCCCGCTGGTGGGCAATGTCATCACCCACGTAGGCCGGCGCCACTACGCAGATCGTGATCGAGTCGGGGTCACGACCAGCCTGTTCGGCCGACCTACGTACCGCCGCGATCGTCCACTCCGCTATCTGCGGGTCGGCCAACTGCAGGACGAACCCGTCGGCCTTCCGACCGCACAGGTCAAGCGCCTTGGGGCCGTACGCAGCCATCCAGATCGGCAACGATCCACCGCTGCGCCACGGGAAGGTCTGCGTGGTGCCGTTGTACTCAACGGTGCCACCCTCGGCCAGGCCCTTGATGACCCCCATGGACTCCTCCAGGGTGGCGAGGTTGCAGGGCTTGAGGCCGAGCACCCGCATCGCCGAGTCGCCCCTGCCAATGGCACAGACGGTGCGCTCGCCGTACATGTCGTTCAGCGTGGCGAACATCGAGGCGGTGACCGTCCAGTCCCGGGTACCCGGGTTCGTCACCATCGGGCCCACGACCATCTCCGTGGTGGCTGCCAGCATGGCGCTGTAGATCACGAACGGTTCCTGCCAGAGGACATGGCTGTCGAACGTGTACGCGTGGGTGAAGCCCAGGGCCTCGGCGCGCGCTGCCAGTTCCACGACCCGCCACGCTGGGGGATCGGTCTGCATGACCACTCCGAACTCCATCATCTTCGCCGTCCCATCAGTCGTTGCGGGGAAATCCGAGGTCGACGCTGCTGGTCGACGGATCGGGCCACCGGCTGGTGATGACCTTGGGCCGGGTGTAGAAGCGCAGGCCCTCAGGCCCGTACATGGTCGTGTCGCCGAATGCCGAGTCGTTCCACCCACCGAACGAGTGGTAGCCGACGGGGACGGGAATGGGCACGTTGATGCCGACCATGCCGGCGTCGGCATCCCTCTGGAACTGGCGGGCGGCACCACCGTCACGCGTGAAGATGGCAGCACCGTTGCCGAAGGGATTGTCCCGGATCATCCTCACGCCCTCGGCGTAGCTGTCGGCACGGACCACGGCCAGCACCGGCCCGAAGATCTCATCGGTGTAGACGCTCATGTCAGTCGTCACCCGGTCCAGCAGGGTCACGCCCAGGAAGAAGCCGTCGTTGTCGAAGACCTGGTCCCGGCCGTCGACCACCACCTCACACCCGGCGTCGGCGCCGGCCTGCACGTATCCGGCCACCCGGTCCCGGGCTTCCCGGGTGATGAGCGGACCCATCTCCGAGGCCGGATCGGTACCCGGCCCGATAACCAGCTTCTCCATCCTCACCCGGATGGAATCCACCAACTGGTCGGCGATCTCGCCCACTGCCACCACCACGGAGATGGCCATGCAACGTTCCCCGGCCGACCCGTAGGCGGCGGAGACGGCGGCATCGGCCGCCATGTCGATGTCGGCGTCGGGCAGCACGATCATGTGGTTCTTGGCACCGCCCAGGGCCTGGGCCCGCTTGCCGTTGGCCGCTGCCGTGGAGTACACGTAGCGCGCAATGGGGGTCGAGCCGACGAAGCTCACCGCCTTCACGTCGGGGTGCTCCAGGAGCCGGTCCACGGCGACCTTGTCACCATGCACCACGTTCAGGACGCCCGGAGGGAAGCCGGCCTCCTGGAACAGTTCGGCCATGAACAGCGGGGCTGACGGATCTCGTTCAGACGGCTTCAGGATGAAGGTGTTCCCACAGGCCACGGCGTTGGGGAACATCCAGAGGGGGACCATTGCCGGGAAGTTGAACGGCGTTATGCCCGCCACCACGCCAAGGGGCTGACGGACCGTGTACACGTCGACTCCGCTGCTGGCCTGCTCGCTGTGCATGCCCTTCAGGGCGTCGGCCAGCCCACAGGCGAACTCGATGTTCTCAATACCCCGGGCCACCTCGCCACGGGCATCGTCCAGGACCTTGCCGTGCTCGGCCGTGAGCCGTTTGGCGACCTCGTCGGCGTTTGCCACCACCAGGTTCCGGAACTCCAGCATGAGCTTGGTGCGACGGGCCAGGGAGACCTCGCCCCACTCGCCGGATGCCGAGCGGGCCGAAGCGACTGCGGCATCCACCTCAGCCACCGAAGCCAGGCCCACCTGTCCGACCTGTTCGCCGGTGGCCGGATCGAAGACCGGCCCCGTGTTGCCCGACGCGGACGCCACAGCCTGCCCATCGATCAGGTGCTGGATCTCGTACATGCGGTTCCGCCTTCGTCGAGCCGGAGGTTCAGGCCGGCAGATTGCTACTGCAGGTACGTGGAGAGGCCCCGGCGGAGGTAGACGCCATGGCCCTTCTCGCCGTGGTATGCGTTGTCGGAGATCAGGATCCGCCCCTTGGACATCACCGTGTCGACCCTGCCGTCGATCGTGATTCCCTCGTAGGCCGAGTAGTCCATGCTCATGTGGTGCGTGTCGACCGAGATTTCGGTCGTGGCGGCCGGGTCGTAGAGCACGATGTCGGCATCGGAACCCGGGGCGATCACGCCCTTCTGCGGGTACATGCCGAACATCCGGGCCGGCGTGGTGGAGCATGTCTCCACCCAGCGCTCCAGGCTCAGCTCGCCCATGACGACGCCCTGGTAGATCAGGTCCATGCGGTGTTCGACGCCGCCGATGCCGTTCGGGATGGCACGGAAGTCGTCCCTGCCAAGCTCCTTCTGGTCCTTCATGCAGAACGGGCAGTGGTCGGTGGCGACGTTGGCGAGATGGCTGAAGCGCAGCCCCTCCCAGAGGACATCCTGGTTCCACTTCTCCCGCAGAGCCGGGGTCATGACCCACTTGGCACCCTCGAAGCCCTCCCGGTCGTACCAGGTCTCGTCGAGGAACAGGTGCTG
>JAAZXC010000071.1 GCA_014240365.1 Acidimicrobiales bacterium
CATGGACGTGACCGAGGTCGAGGTCGCTACGGCCGGTGGGGTGATCCACAGTGATGGCGTCGGGTTCGAGTGGAGGGGGCGTCCGGTCGAGGTCTCCACGCCGGGGCGCTTCACGATCGCCAATGCCCTCCTGGCAGCTGAGATGGCGTCAGCCCTGGGGCTGGGAGAGAGCGACGTGGTCGACGGCCTCTCCTCGGCACCGCCGGTGCCGGGCCGATTCGAGCCGGTGCCGCTCGAGGGCGGACCAATGGTGATTGTCGACTACGCCCATACCCCCGAGGCCCTGTCCGCCGCCCTCGCCACAGCACGCCAGATTGTCGCCGGCCGACTCCTCGTGGTGCTCGGATGTGGCGGTGGACGTGATCGCGGCAAGCGACCGGAGATGGGCAGGATCGCCCTAGCCGGTTCCGACATGGTGGTCGTGACATCCGACAATCCGAGGGATGAACCACCCGAGGGGGTCATAGCGGACATCCTGTCCGGTATGGACAGCGCCCCGAGCCTCGTGGAACCCGACCGCAGGTTGGCGATCGCCGCGGCGCTGCGCCTCGCAGGGCCGGACGACCTGGTCCTGATCGCCGGTAAGGGCCATGAGGACACCCAGGAGTCGGAGGGTCGATTCGAGCCGTTCGATGACCGGGTGACAGCACGCAGGGAGTGGGCCCGGATGTCGGCGGCCGGTGACGTCGGATGATTCGCCTCCTCCTCGCTGCGGCGATAGCCATGGCCTCCTCTCTGGCCGGTACCCGCGTCCTCATCTGGTGGTTGACGAGGTTGCAGATCGGCCAGCCGATACGGGACGACGGCCCCCGGGGGCATGCCACCAAGGCCGGCACCCCGACCATGGGCGGCCTGGCCATCGTGGGTGGGGCACTGCTCGGCTACATCCTGAGCGACCTCTACAGGGGCATCTACACGCGCAGCGGCATCTTCGTAATGCTGGCGATCATCGGTGGTGGGGCTGTCGGGTTGATGGACGACTGGATCAAAGTCGTCCGCGAGCGGAGCCTGGGCCTCAACAAGCGGGCCAAGATGCTCGGCCTGCTGGTGGTGGCTGGATCCTTCGCCATCCTGATGCTGGAACATGCACCGGTCCACACGCAGCTCTCCTTCACCCGTTTCGACCAGCCCGGCCTGGAACTCGGATCCACCCTCTGGGCGATCTGGGCGGTGCTCCTGATAGTCGGATCGGCAAATGCGGTGAACCTCACCGACGGTCTGGACGGCCTGGCTGCAGGCGCCGGCACGTTCTGCTTCGGGGCCTACACGGTGATGGCTTTCTGGCAGTTCCGGTACCCGGAGACCTATGACGTGGCCCATGCGCTGGACCTGGCTGTGGTCGCCGCCGCCATGGCCGGGGGCTGCCTCGGCTTCCTCTGGTGGAATGCGGCCCCGGCCCGGATCTTCATGGGTGATACGGGCTCGCTGGCGATCGGCACCGGTCTTGCGACCCTGGCGCTCACGACCAACACCCACCTGCTGCTGCCGGTCGTGGCCGGACTGTTCGTGGCCGAGACCGTTTCGGTCATCCTCCAGGTCGGAAGCTTTCGCCTGCTGGGTGGCAGGAGGGTGTTCTCAATGGCCCCGGTCCATCACCACTTCGAGCTTCGGGGCTGGCCGGAGACCACCGTGATCATCCGCTTCTGGATCATGTCGGGCCTCTGTACGGCGGTCGGGCTGGGGATCTTCTATGCGGATTCGATCGCCTCCGGGACGGTTGGAGGGTGAGCGGGCCGGTCCTTGTGCTGGGTCTGGGGGTCACCGGCCGCGCAGTCCTCGAGGCCCTCTCCACCCGTGGCCTGGATGTTCTGGCCGTTGACGATCGGCCCGGACCCGAAGCGCGGTCATGTGCTGAGCGCCTTTCGGTGGAGCTGGTCGATTCGCCCAACCCGACGAGTTGGACGGGTCTGGTTGAAAGGGCCGGAGAGGTGGTCATGTCGCCGGGAATTCCTGACGGCCACCCGGTCTTCGCCGCCGCCGCCGCCGCCGGTGTCCAGATACTGGACGAATCGGATCTGGCCGATCGGTGGGATGCCCGACCCAGGTGTGCCGTCACCGGGACCAACGGCAAGACGACCGTGGTCACCTTGGTGGCCGACATGCTGCAGCGCTCCGGCCTGGTGGCAGTTCCGGCCGGAAACACGGACACACCACTGGTCGCAGCCATCGACGACGTCGATGCCGACGTGTTCGTGGTGGAGGCCTCCTCGTTTCGACTGGGTCACGCAGCGGCCTTCTCCGCATCGCCGGCCGTCTGGCTGAACTTCGCTCCCGACCACCTCGACGTGCACGCTGACCTCGCCGTCTACGAGGAGGCCAAGGCACGAATCTGGGAGGGTGTTGCATCGCCCGGTGATGCGGTGGCCAACCTCGCTGACCCGGTCGTGGCTGCCAGGGCTCCGTCAGGAGCCACGGGATTCGGAATCCCTGACGCTGCCTGCCACATCCGGTCCGGAATACTGATCCTCGAGGGATCCCCGGTCGTTGAGGTGTCCGACATGGCGCGTTCGATGCCGCATGACCTGGAGAACGCCCAGGCGGCCTGTGTCGTCGCCATGCGTGCCGGCGCCAACCTGGAGGCCTGCGCTGAATCGCTGCGGCATTTCAGCGGCCTCGAACATCGGATGTCCTTTGTGGCGGAGGTGGCTGGGGTCCGGTACGTGGACGACAGCAAGGCCACCACCCCGCACGCCACCCTGACGGCGATGTCGTCACTCCCCGGAGCGGTTCTGATCGTCGGAGGGCGCAACAAGGGCCTCGACCTTGCGGGTCTGGCCAATGGGCGGCCAAGGGCTGTCGTGGCGATTGGCGAGGCAGCCGAGCCGATGGCTGCGGCCTTCGAGGGCTCCTGCCACGTCGTGATGGCGTCCAGCATGGAGGAGGCCGTCATGCTGGCTTCAGAAGCGGCAGCCGGTACGGGAGTCGTCCTGCTATCGCCCGGCTGCTCCTCCTTTGACTGGTACGACTCCTATGTGGAACGGGGGCGGGACTTCCAGCGGATCGTCCTGAGCCTCGCCGGAGATGGCAGCCCATGAGCGCCGATGGGGCCGGGGCGGTGACGGCCCGCACACCTAGGAGGAGGGGTTCCAACGACGGGCGGTCGTTCCGTTTTGTGGTGCTGTGGTCCATGGCCATGCTTCTCGGCCTCCTTGGACTGGTGATGGTGTTCTCATCGTCGTCGGTCTCGGACCTTCGGAAGTACGGCGATGCCTGGCACCACCTGCGGCGACATCTCGTCTGGGTGGCAATGGGCCTGGTGGGTCTGTCCATCACGCTCCGGGTGGACTACCGCCGGCTACGAAGGTTGGCCGGACCCGGCCTGATCGTGGCGATCATCCTGCTCGTGCTGGTGCTGATTCCCGGGATCGGGATCCGGACCAACGGGTCGGCCCGCTGGATCGGCCTGGGCGTGGCCTCGTTCCAGCCGTCAGAGTTCGCAAAGCTGGCTGTGATCCTCTACGGCGCCGCCATGCTCTCTTCCCGACCACCCGAGTCTGTCCGACTCACCCTCTGGCCAATGCTGGTCGTGCTGGGTGGAGTGGGGGGATTGATCTTCCTCGAGCCCGACCTGGGCACGGCGCTGATCCTTGGGGGCATCGTCGCCTGTCTTCTCTTCTTCGCCGGGCTGGGCCTGGGACCCCTGATGCTGACCGGCGGGGCGGGGCTGGGCCTTGTGGCGGTCCTGAGCCTCAGCGCCGGCTATCGCCGTGACCGGCTCTTCTCGGTGCTGGATCCGTGGAACGACCCCCAGAACACCGCCTGGCAGACGATCCAGGCCGGTGTGGCGATCTCCAACGGCGGACTCTGGGGTCTTGGCCTCGGCGCCAGTAGGGCGAAGTGGGGCTTCCTGCCGATGGTCCAGACGGACTTCATCTTCGCCATCGTGGCCGAGGAGATGGGCTTCGTGGCGGCCATCCTCGTGGTGCTGGCCTTCCTGGTCCTGGGGCTCTTCGGACTGTCCACGGCCATGAGTGCTCCTGACCGGTTCGGTCAGCTATTGGCGGTTGGAATCACGGCGTGGATCCTCATACAGGCATTCGTCAACATCGGGGCCGTCCTGGGCGTGCTGCCCATCACGGGGGTTCCGCTTCCCTTCGTCTCCTATGGCGGCAGCTCGATGGTGCTGACCCTCACGGCCTTCGGGATCCTCCTGAACGTCGCCAGGCAGGTTCGGTGAGCATGGACGAGAGCCACAGCGACGGTCCGCGTCGGGGCGGGATCCTCATTGCCGGTGGCGGAACCGCCGGACATGTCCTGCCCGGGCTGGCGGTGGCGGCAGCCCTGGTTGAGAGCGGTGCGGTCTCCAGTAGGTCCGACGTCCACCTCGTGGGCAGCCGGAGGGGCGTCGAGGTGGGGTTGGTTCCCGAGGCCGGATTCGGCCTTACGGTGCTGCGTGGACGTGGCATCCGACGTCGTCTGACTCCGGCCAATGTGGGGGCGGTCCTGGGTCTGCTCGCCGGATTCCTGAGGGCGTTCGTGCTCCTGGTCAGGGCCAGGCCGAGGGTGGTCCTATCGCTGGGTGGCTACGCCAGCATCCCCTGCGGGGTGGCGGCGGTGATACTGCGGGTGCCGCTGGTGGTGGCGGAGCAGAATGCCGTGCCCGGTGCCGCCAACCGTCTCCTGGGAAGGTTCGCCCGGGCGAGTGCCGTGTCATTCGCCGATACCCCTCTTGCGCGCGCCGAGTTGACCGGCAACCCGGTTCGGGCTGCGATCCGGTCAGCTGTCGGAACACGGCTGGAGGCACGTCAGCGGATCGGCGTGGACGACCGCCTCCTCCTCGTCGCCTTTGGTGGCTCGCTGGGTGCCCGGCGCATTAATCGTGCGGTGTCCGACTTCGTGGAGGGTTGGAACGGCGGACCGCTGATCGTCCGTCATGTGGTGGGTGCCCGTGGATGGTCGACCGGCGAGATGGCTACAGCGGTGCCTGCAGCGGTCGAGTACACGGCAGTCGCCTACGAGCACGACATGCCGACCCTGCTGGCCGCGGCGGACCTCGTGGTCTGTCGGTCCGGGGCCACATCGGTCGCCGAGCTGGCCGTACTCGGCATTCCATCGGTCCTGGTTCCTCTGCCGGGCGCGCCGGGCGACCACCAGACGGCCAACGCCCGGCAACTGGCTGGTAGTGGTGGCGCCGTGCTCCTGGCGGATGCCGACCTGGACGGGTCGGATCTGGACGAGCTCCTCGGCGAGCTCCTGTCCGATACCCAGCGTCGTGACTCAATGGCTGTAGCGGCGAGGTCGGTGGCCATGCCGGATGCCGCAGACCGGATGGTCGACCTGATCCTCAGGCATGCGGCCGGGCGGTGTGATGATGTCCGGGATGCCTGATTCGCCGCTGGGCCTGTCGATTCCCACCCACGTCCACGTCATTGGCGTGGGCGGTGCCGGCATGAGCGCCATTGCCGAGGTTCTGGTGTCCATGGGACACACCGTCAGCGGTTCGGACCTTAAGGCCTCCTCCGGATTGGATCGCCTCGCTGCACTGGGCGTGGCCGTCAGCGTGGGTCATTCGGCGAACCAGGTCGGCGAAGCCGCTGTGGTGACGCGCTCCACGGCGGTGCCCGACACGAATCCTGAGTGCCGGGCGGCCCTCGAACGTGGCATCCCCCTCTATGGGCGGCCCGAGATTCTCGGTGCCATCAGCGCACTGCGCCAGACGATTGCCGTGGCCGGCACACACGGCAAGACCACCACCTCTTCCATGTTGGCCCTCGTGCTGCGGGAGGCCGGTCTCCGCCCGTCGTTCATCATTGGCGGCGACGTGAACGAGATCGGTACGGGAGCGGCATGGGACGAGGGCGACCTGCTGGTGGTGGAGGCAGACGAGAGCGATGGGTCGTTCCTTGAACTGTCCACGAGGTTCGGGCTGGTCACCAATCTGGAGCCCGACCACCTCGAGCATCACGGAGGGTTCGATCCGCTTCTCGAGGCGTTCGACCGGTTCGTGGAGGCGGTGGACGGTCCGGTCCTGGTCGGAGCGGACGATGAGCAGGGTGCTGCTCTGGCGCAGCGTCACGCGACGGCCACCGTGGGCACATCGGTCGGTTCCGACTGGCGCCTTTCAGGGGTGGTGGAGTCCTGGGAGGGGGTCCGCTTCACCCTGACTGGGCCAGCCTCCGGCGCTTTTGAACTGGAGCTGCCGGTTCCTGGTCTCCACAACGCCCGGAACGCCGCCTCGGCGGCGGCTATGGCGATCACGGCGGGAGCCGCACCCGAGGCCGTGGCGAGTGCTTTGGCGCGTTTCGGCGGGGTGGCCCGTCGGTTCGAGCACCGAGGCCAGGTCGCCGGCGTCGTTCTGGTGGACGACTACGCCCATCTCCCCACAGAGGTCGGAGCGGTTCTGGCGACGGCCCGGAGCGGTGGCTTCAACAGGGTGGTGGCCGTGTTCCAGCCTCACCGCTTCAGCCGTACCGAGGCGCTCTGGTCGTCCTTCGGCTGCTCCTTCGACG
The DNA here is from genome assembly GCA_014240365.1 of Acidimicrobiales bacterium. Taxonomy (GTDB): domain Bacteria; phylum Actinomycetota; class Acidimicrobiia; order Acidimicrobiales; family MedAcidi-G1; genus UBA9410. The sequence goes on from JAAZXC010000071.1 coordinate 6,450, forward strand.
ATGCCGACGTGCTCTACGTGACCGATGTCTACCCGTCAGGTGAGGCGCCACGGCCCGGCGTGTCGGGTCGGCTCGTGGCAGATGCCGTGCTCCGGGATCGGCCCGGCGCCGACGTCCGCTATGTGGCGAGGCGCGAGGACCTGCTGGATGCCCTTGCAGGAGAGCTACGCGACGGGGACCTCTGCCTGACCATGGGGGCCGGCGATCTGACGGCAGTGCCAGACCAGCTCCGAGCCAGGCTGGGAGCATCCTGAGGTGGACGGTCTGGAGGCGCTGGCAACGGCATTGACCGCCGCAGGCCTCGCGGATGGTGTCGGTAGGGACTATCCGATCGGCTCTCTCACGACCTACCGGGTGGGTGGGACGGCGTCGGTGTTCGTCCGTCCGGTTGACGCCGACGAGTTGGAGGCGGTCGTGGGAGCGGCTACCGCCTGCGAGGTGGAGATCCTGGTGGTGGGGCTGGGTTCCAACCTGCTGGTCTCCGATGGTGGCTTCACCGGTCTGGCCATCCAGCTGGGTGGCGGGTTCGGTTCCATTGCGGTATCGGGCCAGATGGTCACCGCTGGCGGTGCGACCAGCCTGCCGGTGCTGGCAAGGCGGACGGTGGCCGACGGCCTTACGGGCTTCGAGTGGGCGGTCGGGGTGCCTGGTTCGATCGGAGGGGCTGTGCGTATGAACGCCGGTGGACACGGCTCGGACATGGCAGCGGTCCTGAAGGAGGCGACCACCATCGACCTTCGCACGGGTGCCGGCAAGGTGCGGCCGGTGGAGAGCCTTTCCCTCGGTTACCGGACGTCTGGCGTGGGTTCGGCGGAGCTGGTGACCTCGGTCGTGCTGCGGCTCGAGGATTCGGTGTCCGGCGCGGGCGAGGAGACGCTCGCCGGAATAGTCCGCTGGCGGAGGGAGAACCAGCCGGGCGGGCGCAACGCCGGCTCGGTGTTCACCAACCCGCCCGGAGACTCGGCCGGCCGGCTCATCGACGACGCCGGCCTGAGGGGACACAGGCACGGGTCCGCCGTGATCTCGGAGCGTCACGCCAACTTCATCCAGGTGGATGAGGGTGGGTCAGCCGACGACGTGGACGCCCTGATGGGCGAGGTGGTCCGGCGCGTCCTCGAGGTGCACGGGATCAGGTTGCATGCCGAGACCGTGATGGTCGGATTCTCGCAATGACGGATGGTGATCCACCGGCTGGGGAGGTGGATGGAGGCAGGGTCGGCCCTGGCCCTGGCCCTGGCCCTGGCCCTGGCCCTGGCCCTGGCCCCGGCCCCGGCGACGTTGAGGTTGAATCGGCCGATGACGGAGGTCCCGGTGCCGACAGGCCCGCCGGAGCCCGTCGACTCTGGTGGGTGTGGGCCCTGCTTGGCCTGCTCGCCGTCATCGCGGGTGGCTATGCATCCACACGAAGTGCACTTCTTGATGTAGACGAGGTACTGGTCGAGATTGACGGTGACAGACTGGACCCGGCGTTGGTGGAGGCCGTGTCCGGTATCAGGCCTGGGTCACCAATGTCTTCGGTCTCGCTGGAGGCCGTGGCACGCCGGGTGGCCACCCTGGCGTGGGTTGTCGACGTCGAGGTCGAGCGTGACTGGCCCGGGACGATTCGGATCTGGATCGTCGAGCGTGAGGCCTTCGTGAACGCTGTCGACCTCAGTGGCCGTAGGGGGCTCCTCGACCGTGCTGGCACGGTCCTGGATGTTCCAGCGTCGGATTCAACCCTTCCGACCGTGAGGGTTGACAGGATCGGCGTTCCCGGGACCCGCCTGGCCGGGATCGAGCTGCTGTTGGCAGCGGCGGCTGCCGTGACTCCGGACCTGGGAGAGTGGATCGTCGCCCTTGTTCCGACCGGGAGCGGTGTGCGCGCCGAGTTGGTCGGCGGAGTGGACGCCGAGCTGGGCCTGGGTTACGACTTCCATGACGAGCTCCGATCCCTGGCGACGGTGCTGGCATGGGTGGAGCTGTCCTGCATCGTCTCGATCGATGTATCGGTCCATGCCAACCCTGTTGTGATACGCGATGCGTACCGGTGCTCCTGAACGGCCATGCGATCGATCCTCCTGAAGGAAGGTGTGCCGGGTTGACGATTGACGACCACGCCCCGTAGTCTGCTGACCACTGATCGAGGTCGGGGACCAGAAACCCTCAACCTCTACTTGAAGGTATGGGAATGGCCCGGGTCAGCTTGAACGAGAGATCGAGACGGCACCGATGGTGGGTAACCCGCAGAACTATCTGGCAGTGATCAAGGTCGTCGGTGTAGGCGGCGGCGGCGTGAACGCCGTCAACCGGATGATCGACGCCGGTCTCAAGGGCGTTGAGTTCATCGCTGTGAACACCGATGCGCAGGCACTCCTCATGAGCGACGCCGATGTCAAGCTGGACATCGGTCGGGACCTCACCCGGGGCCTGGGTGCGGGAGGGGACCCGGAGATCGGGCGCCTGTCGGCGGAGGCCCACCGGTCCGAGTTCGAGGAGGCGCTGGAAGGCGCTGACATGGTCTTCATCACAGCTGGCGAGGGAGGCGGCACCGGCACCGGTGCAGCTCCGGTAATCGCCGAGGTGGCCAAGGCGATTGGCGCCCTGACCATCGGGGTCGTGACACGGCCGTTCAGCTTCGAGGGCAGGCGGCGTTCGATCCAGGCCGAGCAGGGCATCGTGCAGCTTATGGACGTGGTCGACACCCAGATCGTCGTACCCAACGACAGGCTCCTCGACGTATCCGACGAGAAGACCCCGCTGCTGAGTGCCTTCGAGACCGCCGACGAGACCCTCCTGCAGGGAGTCCAGGGCATCACGACGCTGATCACGACGCCGGGACTCATCAACACGGACTTCGCAGACGTCAAGTCCGTGATGCAGGACGCCGGTTCCGCCCTCATGGGTGTGGGCCAGGCCACCGGTGAGGGCCGTGCGCTGAACGCTGCACGCAAGGCCATCTCCAACGCCCTCCTGGAGTCGTCGATCGAAGGCGCACGAGGCATCCTCCTGAATATCTCGGGTCCGAGCGACCTCGGTCTCTTCGAGGTGAACGAGGCGGCCAGCGTGGTCCACGGCGTGGCCCATCCCGACGCCAACATCATCTTCGGCGCAGTCGTCGACGATGAGATGGGCAGCGATGTCCGGGTCACGGTCATAGCCGCCGGTTTCGACCGCTGGGACGGTGACCGTCCCTCGGCGGCACCGGCCAGGGCGATTTCGGGCGATGACGCCATCGTCGACGTGTTCGCCGAGGGCGGCGACGACCTCGACGTTCCGAGCTTTCTCAAGTAGGGGCCGATGGCCCGGGAACTGGCCCGACGGAGTCTCCCGTCGGGTCGGACCGCCCGGGTTGTCATGTCCGAGGCCGCCGACGGCGATATGGCCGTCGGCGGTCCGGATGATCTTCTGGCCGACCGGCGCAGCACCCTCGTACCCGGATCGTGGACATGGCTGGACCAGGTGCACGGCACCTCGGTGGTTGAGGTCCGGGAATGCGGCGACGGAGCCGGTAGCACAGCGGATGCAGTGGTGACGGTGGCCGGCAATGCTCCCATCGCTATCCAGGTGGCCGACTGCGTACCGGTAGCGCTTCTCGGGAGCGACGGGATAGCCGTGGTGCACGCCGGGTGGCGTGGTCTGCGCGATGGGGTGCTGGAACAGGCGTCCCGGGCGCTGTCGGCAATCACCGACGGCCCCTTCGAGGCGGTGGTGGGGCCACACATCGGAGCCTGCTGCTATGCCTTCGGCGAGTCTGACCTGGACGAAATGGCCGAACTCCTGAGCCCGATGGTTCGGGGACTGACCAGGGATTCACGTTCCTCGCTGGACCTCGCCACCGGCGTCGAGCACGTCCTGCGCACCCTTGACACGGCAGTGGCCGTGGTGGACGGCATCTGCACGTCGTGCGACGAGCGGTACTGGTCGTACCGGGACACGGGTACGACCCAGCGACAGGCCATGGTGGCCTGGATCCAGCCGGGGCCCGGATGACGGTGCCCGGGCCGGACCATGACCGGATCGTGGACCGGATCCTTTCAATGGATGAACGACTCCGGGAGATCAGCGGTGGCCGGACCCGCCTCCTGCCCGTCACCAAGGCCTTCGGGCCTGAGGTCGTCCTGGCCGTCCTCGCTGCCGGCCACCGCTCTGTGGGGGAGAACTACGCACAGGAACTGCTCGCCAAGCACGAGACCCTCGGTGACCCCTCCATTGAGTGGCACATGATCGGAAACGTGCAGCGCAACAAGGTCCGTCGGCTGGTCGGCCCCGTGGCCGTGTGGCAGACGATCGACAGGCCGGCGCTGGTCGCAGAGGTGGCCCGGCGCTCTCCCGGCGGTCGAATCCTCGTACAGGTTGACTGCCTGGGCGTGCCCGGCCGGGGCGGGTGCCCCCCCGGCGAGGTGGAGGCCCTGGTCTCGGCGGCACTGGCGTCCGGTCTGGATGTGGCTGGCCTGATGTCGGTCGGGGCGCCCGGAGATCCGACAGCCACCAGGGGTGCGTTTCGGACGGTTGCGAAGCTGGCCGATGACCTGGGGCTCGAGGAACTCTCCATGGGTATGTCCGACGATCTGGAGTCGGCCGTGGAACACGGTTCGACAATGGTCCGCCTAGGCCGGGCCCTGTTCGGAGGTCGTGTCACCGGCGACACGAGCTGAGGACACGAGCCGCCGGTGCCCTCATCTGAGGGGGTCGGCCCGGTACGATCGGTTGGACGCGACGGTTGACCGTTGGCGCCGGATGAACGGGTGCAGATGAAGAAGTTGATGATGTGGCTGGG
>JAAZXC010000072.1 GCA_014240365.1 Acidimicrobiales bacterium
TGTCGGAAGCCGGCTCCGGGCGCGCTGCCCGCTGGACGCACCGTCGTGGACCGGACGACTCCACCCGTTCCGACTCCGACAATGGCTCCGACAGCCTTTCCGACCTCGGCTCCGACTCCAGTGGGCGGAGTTGGATCGGCACCCTGGTGCTGCTTGTCGTGGCAGTGGCGCTGCTCCTGACGTTCATCCGACTCCCGTACTTCGTGTTCCGACCGGGTTCCGTCCAGGCCCTCAGCGACAGGGTGACCATCACCCGTGGCGAACGGTTCGATCCGGTGGGCGAGGTGTATTTCACGACAGTCCGCCAGGACTCCACCGTGAACGGTTGGGAGTACCTCGAGGCGAGGTTGAAGGGCTCCCTCACGCTGGTCGGGGAGGACAGGGTGCTGGGCGGTCGGAGCCGTGACGAGAACCGGTCCTTCAACATGAGGCTGATGCGGGTGTCGAAGTCGACGGCAGTAGCGGTGGCCCTCCGCCACCTCGGCATCGACCCGATAAAGGCGACCGGGGTGGGGATGGCCGAGGTGGTCGGCCCGTCGACCGGGCTGTTGACCACCGACGACGTGATCCTGTCGGTGGATGGGGTCGAGGTCCGGGTGGCCATGGACCGGGTGCATGCGATCGGGGGTCGGGCCTCCGGTGAGGTGGTGAGCCTCGAGGTCGAGCCGGTCAGGGGCGGAATGTCGCGGGTGGTCGAGGTGGTTCTCGGCGAGCGGGAGGACGATCCGACCATCGGATTTCTGGGCGTCGTACCCCAGACGCGGTGGGAGGACGTGGACGACCTTCCGGTGGACGTGCTGGTGAACACGGGAAGGGTCGGCGGCAACTCGGCTGGGCTGGCCCTGACGCTGTCGATCCTGGACCTGGTCACTCCCGGGGAGTTGACCGGTGGTCTGAGGGTGGCGACGACCGGCACGATCGACATCGACGGCAATGTGGGCCCCATCGGGGGAATCGTCCAGAAGGTGGCGGCTGCCGAGGAGGCCGGGATCGACCTGCTCCTCGTGCCGGTAACGGAGCTGGCCGACGCGCGCGAACACGCCGGCGACCTGGCCGTCGAGGGCGTGTCCACCCTCGATGATGCCCTGGCAGCCCTGGCCAGGCACGGCGGCGAGAGTCGCGATCTGGTACTACCGGAAGACTGATCCGGGGCCCTTCCCTCGAATGCCCGTCATAGGCTCTACCCATGCGCCCTGAAGACGCCCCGCCGCCCGGTCCGCGCCCTTTCCCCCGCCAACGGCAGCGCCGTTCGCGGGGCTCCACGAAGTTGCGAATGGTGGCCGGAGGTGTCGCGTCGGCACTGTTCGTCCTGATGCTGTCACTGCGTGGCCTTGCGGGATTCTGGACGGACTACCTCTGGTTCGATGCCCTCGGCCACGAGAACGTGTTCGTCTCGGTGTTCGGCGCCCAGGTGGCCCTGGTAGTGCTGTTCACCCTTCTGTTCTTCGGACTCCTGTACGGAAACCTCACGGTCGCCGATCGTCTGGCGCCACCCATCCGACCGCCCGGCCCGGAGGAGGACCTCCTGCGCGGCTACCACCTTGTGGTGGGCCATCGCAGGGGCCTGGTGCGCCTGGTGCTGTCAGGCCTGTTCGCACTCATAGCCGGGCTGGGAGTGTCCGGTCGTTGGCAGGAGTGGCTCCTGTTCACCAATGCCGTGGACTTCGGCGTCTCAGATGCACAGTTCGGTCGGGACCTTGGCTTCTACATCTTCCGCCTGCCGTTCATGAGCTTCGTGATCAGCTGGCTGTTCGCCACGTTGGTGGTGGTCCTGATCCTCACCACGATCTTCCACTACATCAACGGTGGTATCCGACTCCAGTCGGTTGGCGAACGGGTCCAGCCACAGGTCAAGGTCCACCTTTCGGTCCTGCTCGGCCTGATCGCCCTCGTGCGGGCCGGCGACTACTGGCTTGCACGATTCGAGCTGACCACATCGGACCGGGGCGCCGTCGTAGGAGCCACCTACACCGACGTGAATGCGCAGCTCCCGGTCATAAACCTCCTGATCCTCATCTCGCTGTTCGCCGTTGTGCTGCTGCTTGTGAACATCAGGCGGCGGGGCTGGGTGCTGCCCGCTCTTGCTGTCGGGCTGTGGGCGTTCGTGGCACTGGTGATGGGCGGCATCTATCCGGCGGTCATCCAGAGTCTGCGGGTGGAGCCTGCGGAGTCTGAGAAGGAGGCGCCGTACATAGCCCGGAACATCGAAGCCACCCGGATGGCGTTCGGCCTCGACACGATCTCCGTCGTGGAGCTCTCCGACTTCGACAACAGGATCGACGCATCCGACCTGCGCTCCAACAGGGGAACTGTCCGCAACATCCGGATCCTGGACCCGCTGATCGTGCAGGGCACCTTCGATCGCCTGCAGGGCGAGCGCGAGTTCTACTCCTTCACCGATGAGATGGACACCGACCGCTACACCATCGGTGGTGAGACCACCCAGGTACTGCTGGGTACCCGTGAGCTGGAAGTGAACCCGAACCGGTCGTGGGAGAACCAGCACGTGGCGTTCACCCACGGTTACGGCGTGGCCATGGCGCCGGTGAGCCGGGTGAAGGGTTCGGGAGATCCCGACTTCCTGGTTGGCGACCTCCCGGTCTTGATCGATCCATCGGTCGAGGTGACTCTGGATCGGCCGCAGCTCTACGTGGGCGAGGGACTCGACGGCTATGCCGTCGTCGGTGCCAGCCGCTCAGAGGTGGACTACACCGACGAGAATCAGAAGACCCAGGCGGTCCGCTACGCCGATATCGGCGGCGAGGGTGGTGTCGGCATGGGGTCGTTGACCCGTCGGGCGGCGTTCGCTCTGCGCTTCGGCCAACTGGAGCCCCTGATCTCCAACTTCGTGACGTCGGACTCGCGGGTCTTCTACGTGCGTGACGTGCGGGAGCGTGTCGAGAAGCTGGCGCCGTTCCTGCTCTTTGACGCCGACCCGTACCCGGTGCTGATCGATGGCCGGATCCTCTACGTGGTGGACGGCTACACGACCACCGACCGGTACCCGTATTCCCAGTTCGCATCCTCGGGTGAGTTGCCGCGTGCCAGCGGCCTCAGCCGTCACAGCTTCAACTACGTGCGCAACTCGGTGAAGGCCACGGTGGACGCCTTCACAGGTGAGGTCAAGTTCTATGTGGTGGACGAGAGCGATCCGCTGGTGGTTGCCTACGACGCGGCCTTCGGGGGCCTGTTCACGCCGGCGTCCGAGATGCCGGCGTCGCTGGTCGCCCATCTGCGTTACGCCGAGGACCTGTTCCGGATCCAGAGCGAGGTGTGGGGCCGCTATCACGTCGAGGACACCCAGAACTTCTACCAGCGGGCAGCGGAGTGGGCGGTATCCCAGGACCAGGGTCGAACCGGCGAGGGTGCGGCGAACCTGGCTGTCGTCGACGAGGCGGGCTTCCGGATCGGCACGGCGCGCATGCGCATGGCTCCGTACAGGACCATGGTCGCCCTGCCTGACGGCGACGATGCCGAGTTCGTGATCATGAGGGCGTTCGTGCCCCTCGACGAGGACGATGCCCGTAAGGAGCTGGCCGCCTACATGGTCGGCCGAAGCGACGGCGACCGCTACGGCGAGCTGGTGGTCTACCGACCGCCATCGTCGAATTTCGACGGACCTGCGTTGGCCGAGGAGCGGATCCGTAACGACGAGGCCGTGGCGAGCCTCCAGACCCTTCTCAGCCAGCGGGGCTCGAACGTGCTGTTCGGTGAGCTTCTGCTGGTCCCGATCGAGAACTCGATCCTCTACGTGCGGCCGCTGTACGTGCAGGCTGAGGGCGACAACACGGTGCCTGAGCTTGAGAGGGTGATCGTCGCCGTGGGCGAGAAGGTCGTCATGGCCAACTCCCTGCAGGAGGCTCTCGAGGAGCTGACCAGGGCCAGTCTGGCCGACCTGTTCGCAGGCATCGGCGGTGCGGCTGCCGAGTTGGAGGAGTACTCATCGACGCCGGATGCTGATTCCGGATCGGATGCCGGGGCTGGCGACACTGACGGATCGGATGCCGACACCGGTGGCTACGAGGTCGACGGTGAGATTCCCGCAGACCTACGGTCGATCGTGATCGAGTTGTCCAGCCTGCAGCAGGCGTCGGCGGCCTCGCTCTCGGAGGATCCTGCGAACTGGCAGGAGTTCGGTCGCATCCAGGCCCGGATTCAGGACCTGCTCGACGCCCTGGAAGCCGCAGCCGGCTAGTACGCGGCCGGCCAACAGGCGGGCATTCGGTACGCAGCTAGCCGGCCGGCTGCCAGCCGCTGGTGCGGCGGCCGGATCCGGGGCTGTCTCCGGTAGGTGTTCCGGAGCGGGCCCGGGCCGGGGAATCGGCGGTGAGGTCCACGAACGACTCGTCGCCGTCCAGGTCCGGGGTCGGTATGGGGGCGACGGCGTCTTCGTTGGGGGCAGTGCCGGTGGAGCCGGCCACCTCGGCGATGCGGGCGTTCAGCTCGACGGCCACGCGCGAGAGTTCTGCGGAGAGGCGGGCGACCTGGAGTCGCAGGTCCATGACCTCGTCGGTGTTGTCGTTTCCGGCTGACGAGTCGCCCACGACATCGAATCGGCGCTCGACCGTGGCGACGCGTTCGGTCAGGTCCCGTAGACCGTTCACGAGGTCCAGAAGGGTCTGTTCCGGAGCCGCCATCTCGGCGTGGGCGGTCGTCCGGTTGGAGCGTCGGAAGGCCATAGGGCGACTGTACCCATGGTTGCAGACAGGTCCGGGGAGCGGTCAGGCTCGCTGGGCCCGGGGTGGGCCTGGTGGACGCTGATGAAGGTGTGGCCTGTTACGTCCTGTCAGCCAGGTCGGCGAGGTCGGTGAGGGGTGCTCCATGGCGAACTGTGCCGTTTCGCTACCCTGCCGACCGTGACCGGATCCCGACGATGCGTTGTTCTGCCGGCCCTCGTGTTGGCGGTCTCGGTGCTCGGGGCCTCGTGCGCCGGGCACGACGGGCGTCAGATGATCGCGAACGGTGTCGGGTTCACCCCTGAACCGACGGTGACGGTGGTCGAGGAGGCCCCTGCACATTCGGTCGCAGCGGATCGGGCAAGGGTCGAGGGCCGCAACACGATCGGTTCAGTGGTGGCCGAGGTGATCTCCGGATCGCTGGGAGAGGCTGGGTCCTACGAGATCTCCATCCGACAGTTGGATGGCGTCTGGGAGGACGATCCTCTCAACGTGGCCCTCCGTAGACCGGTCCTGGCTGAGATTGCCAGGTCAGCCGATGACGTGGCCTCTGATGGGGAAGCGCCTGCTGAGGGAGGGTCCCTGACCGGCGCGGCGGTGGTGCACCTGCTGGACGATCGGTTGTTGAGCGTGGTCTACGACTTCGAGTCGTACCTAGGTGGCGCTGCCCGCCCTGTTGAGGCTGTCCGCTCGGTGCTGTTGGATCTGGACACGAGCGCCCTGGTCGGCGTTGCCGACCTGTTCCTGCCGGGGAGTCCATGGCCGGAGACGGTTGCATTCCTGGCTCGCAGGGACATGACGGAGCGCCTGGGCGAGGGTGCCATCTGGGGTGAAGGAGAGGGTGACCGTTCCGGACTGGGAGCCGACGAGGCGAACTACCGCACCTTCGGGGTCACGGCATCGCACCTGGTGCTGCGTTTCGAGCGGTACCAGGTCGGGCCGGGTGCTTCGGGAGCACCGGAGGCGACGATCCCGTGGTCGTTGCTGGTCGGGTTGGTGGATCCGGACGGACCGGTGGGGCACCTGCTGCCGTAACTGTGCTGCCTGCACGTGGTGTTCAGGCCAACCCGGTTGCGCTGTCTGACGTGGCGCTCTCTGTGTTCTGATCGTCCCGTAGGGGCGTTGGCCGATTCAGGAATCGGTTGAGGGGGCGTGGTCGATCCCGATTACCTCTTCACGGTCGGCGACCGATGCGAGGGCCTTCGCCAACTCGACCTCCCCGAGTCCACGGACGTCGACGGTCGCCTTGCGTAGATCCTTGGACGGATCGTCGGATTCGGTGGTCAGCACGCCCATGATCCGGCCGCCAGCAGATTCAAGGGCCGTGAAGAGGGCGTCGAGTGTTCCGTGACCGGAGCGGTAACGGACCTCGAACTTCCTTCGGGACCGTCGAAACATGACGTACGGCTTGAGTGGGCCGAAGGTGACGACGACCCCCAGGGCCATTGCGCCGGTGACCACCTGGGCGGCAATCTGGGATGGGTCGTTCTGGGGGCCGACGACGGCATAGGCGCCGGCGATGGTGAACAGCGCGGCACCCAGGGCGACCAGCGAGTGGGTCCGCAGGCCGGCCGTCTTGTGACGGGTCTCGCGCTCCAGCCCGAGCACGGCACCGAGCGCGAGCGCCAGTGCCAGCCGGCCGATCAGTTCCAGTGAGCTGGGGGCGTCCATGGCCTCGAGCCTGCCACAGGGAACCCGGTCGTTGTCAGACCAGAACGGGGCTGGCCGGTACGGATCGGTGGATCCGGAGAGCCGGTCCGGTCCTACGACCAGCGGGACGAGCTGGTGAGCGACTCGGTGGGTAGGCGGATGTCGAAGCGCCTACGCACCTCGGCGTCGATCTCGGGCGATACGTGCGCGGGGAAGTGGCTGGAGAGGATCCCCGAGGCGATGACCCGGGCCCTTTCCTCGGCCGTCGTGGCCCCGGCGTCGAACCAGTCGGCCGGGCTGACCCTGTCGCCGACCTCCGGATAGATGTACTCGCTCTCCATCATCGTGAGCGTCTGGTCCTGGCCGAGGAAGTGGCCGGCGCCGAATATGACCGACTTGATCGTCTCGACCGAGAGGGAGTCGGGTGTGACCTCGATGCCCCGCACGGTCCGGTTGACGGCGCCCAGCAGGTCGTTGTCGATCACGAGGGCCTCGTACGAGCAGGCCAGCAGGCTGGCCAGCATTCCGGCCGCCTCATAGACGAGGTTGGCTCCGGCGTTTCCGGCGAGGCCCACGGTGAGGCCCTTCTCGTGGCCGGCCTGGTTGTCGGGAACCTTTGAGTCGGCCATCCCGGCAGCGACGCCTGACGGCAGGCCCAGCCAGTTGGCCACCTGGGCGGCGGCAGCCATCATTACGGCCTCCTCACCGGAGCCTCCGGTCATGGCGCCGGTCCGCAGGTCGGAGACGAACGGCCAGAGTCCCATGACGCACGGATGGCCGGGCTTCACGAGGTTGACGTAGGTCAGGGCGGACAGGCACTCGGCGAGGGCCTGGGCCAGGGACCCGGCCAGGGCGGCGGGTGACGTGGCACCGGCCTGCCCCGCCGAGAGGAGGTTGATGGGCATGCCGCAGTGCACCTGGGCGACCATGGAGCGCGCGGCGTCCTCTGCGTAGCGCAGGGGTGGGACGACGAAGGTGTTGTTGGCCACGCAGAAGGGCCGCTCGGCGAATGAGCCCGGCTTCCCGCCCAGCATCTGGTCGAACATGTCGACGGCCTCGACGACGTGTTCGGGCTGGAAGAACGACGTACCCATCGGCTTGGAGGTGCCCATGGCCACCGCGTAGGCGCTGTTCAGGTCGAGGTCCCGGGCCTCGACCATGTCGCGGGCCACGAGCGTCCGGACGTGGAAGTGGACGTGTTCGAGCGTGTCGACGAGGCGGGCCACGTCGTAGACGTCGTGGAGATCCGATGGGCGGTGCTTGCGGGTTTCGTGGTCCCAGACGGAGACGGCCGCGCCTGCGGTGCCGAAGTGGACCCGGTCGCCGCCCACGTCTATGGACCGGTTGTCGTCGAAGCCATGCCAGGTGAACGACTTGGCGGCCATGTCCACGGCATCCTCGACGAGTGACTGGGGGAAGTGGAGGCGCTCGTGCTCGTCCACCCAGCCGCCGGCCGGGACCACCACCTCGATGAATTCCGGAATTGGGGTGCCCATGCCGAATTCGCTGAGCAGGGTCAGGGCCGTGTCGTAGATGGAACGGCACTCCGACTCGGTGAGCGGCTTGTAGGCGCCTCCGGACTGTCCGGGGCGTACGGCCCGCTCGTCTTCCGGGAGTCCGGCGGCTCGGGCGGCGACCCGGGCGGCACGTCCGCCCGCTCGTACGCCGCGCTTCGGCCGGGTGGTTTCGGTCATGTCCGGAGCCTTTCGTTGGAAGGATCATGTGCGGCCTCCGCCAGCACCGTGGCGGTATGTCGTTCGCCGAACAGGGCGATCTCGAAAGTTGAGCCGGGTGCCCGGAAGGTCGGGTCGACGTAGGCGAAGGCCAGCGACTTCCCGACGGTGTGGCCCCAGGCGCCGCCAGTGGTGATTCCCATGGCGGTTGAGCCGTCGTCTGCAGGGTCGTATGTGGGTTCGTTGCCCCGGCAGTCGGAGTCGGAGGCATCCACGGCGCAGTAGACGAGGACCATTTCCAGGCCGGTTAGGTCGGGTCCGGCGGCGTCGCGGCGGGCCAAGGTGGCGTCGCGGCCCAGGAAGTCGCGGCCGGGTGTGTCGAGGTCCACGAACCGGTCCAGACAGGCTTCGATCGGTGTGATCTCGGTGGTGAGCTCGCCGCCCCACGCCTTGTAGGCCTTTTCGATGCGCATGACGTTCATGGCGTACGAACCGAAGTGGACCATTGAGTGGGGTTCGCCGGCCGCCACGAGGGCGTCGTAGAGCTCCGGCATGCGGTCGATGGGGTGGTGGAGTTCCCAGCCCAGCTCGCCCACGTAGCTGACCCGTAGGGCGGTGACGGGCACGCCGGCGACCTGGATCTCCCGGGCGGTCAGCCACGGGAAGGCCTCGTTGGTGAGGTCGGCGTCGGTGCAGGCGGCGAGGACGTCGCGGGCCCGGGGTCCGGTGACGGCGAGGATGGCGGTGGCATCGGTGACGTCGGCGATGGTCACGTCCTCGCCGCCGACCACGTGCTGGACCAGCCAGTCCTGGTCGTGGGTGGTGCCGGTGATGGCCGAGTTGAGGTAGTAGCGGTCGTCGGCGAGACGGGTGATCGTCATCTCGCACTCGATGCCGCCGAGGTCGGTGAGCATGTGGACGAGGCGGATCCCACCGTCGGTGATGGGCAGCCGGTTGGCCGAGAGGCGGTCCAGGAGGGTGGCGGCGTCGCCTCCGGTCACCTCGAACTTGGCGAAGGCGGTCAGGTCGGCGATGCCGACCCGTTCACGCACGCCGTTGCATTCGGCGGCGACGATGTCGTGGGCGTTGGAGCGCCTCCACGAGTACTGCTCGGCCTCGCCGTAGTAGCGGGGGCGTTCCCAGCCCCAGACGTCCTGCCACTGGGCGCCGAGGGCGTCGAGCCGTTCGGCGATGGGCGTTCGCTTCATGGGGCGCCCGGCTGACCGGTACTCGCCGGGCATCCGCACCTGGTACATCTCGTGGTATTCGTCCACGGACTTGCGGATCGTGTAGCCGAGGTCGGACCACGGGCCGAAGCGGCGGGGGTCCATCTCGCGGACGTTGATCTCGGTCTGGCCGTGCACCATCCACTGGGCCAGGTACTTTCCGGCGCCCGGGCCCTGGGTGATGCCGATGGAGGCTCCGGCGCACATCCAGTAGTTGCGCACGCCTGGGGCCGGTCCCATGAGGTAGCCGCCGTCGGGGGTGTGGGTGATGGGGCCGCTGACCACCTGCTTGATGCCCGCCTCGGCGAAGATCGGGAACCGTTCGGTCGAGATCTCCAGCCACGGGGCGAGCTGTTCGAGGTCGGGTGGTGTCAGGTGGAAGTGGAGGTTCCAGTCGATGCCGTCGAGGCCGTAGGTGATGGAGTTACGGGTCTCGTAGGGCCCGATGAGGAGGCTGTCGATCTCACGGCGGTAGTAGCAGGACGAGCGGGGGTCCCGGACGACGGGCATCTCGACTTCCTGTGCGGCCATCTCGGGGAGCGATTCGGTGATCAGGTACTGGTGGATCATCGAGACGATGGGGACGTCGATGCCGGACATGGCCCCGAGTTGGGGGGAGTAGTGTCCGGCGGCGTTGACGACGTGGTCACAGGTGACCTCGCCCTTGTCGGTGGTGACCTTCCAGCGGCCGTCCGGGAGCTGGTCGACGGCGGTGACGAGCGTGTGGCGGGCGACCTCGGCGCCGAGCTGACGGGCGCCGACGGCCATGGCGTTGGTGGAGCTGGTGGGGTCCGACCAGCCGTCGTCGGGCGTCCAGAAGCCGAGGATGATGTCGTCGGTGGATCCCATCAGAGGCACCCGCTGGCGAACCTCGTCCGGGCTGATGAGGTGCGATTCGACGCCGAGGGAGCTGAGGATGCCCTGGACGTAGCGGTACCAGTCGGCCTGGTCCTGGGTGACGGCGAGGCGGATCGCGCCGCAGCCGTGCCAACCGGTGGACATGCCGGTCTCTGCCTCGAGGGTCTTGTAGAGCTCGATGCCGTAGGCGTGCACCTTGGCCATGTTGAGGCTGCCGATGAAGTTGGGCACGAGGCCGGCGGCATGCCAGGTGGAGCCCGACGTGAGCTCGCCCTTTTCTATGAGGAGGGTGTCGGTCCAGCCTTCGTGGGCCAGGTGGTACAGCAGGCCCACGCCCATGGCGCCGCCGCCGATGATTACGCACTGCGCGTCGTTGCGCATGGGTGCCTGCCTCTCTGAAGACTCCGCCGGCTGGGACCTGAGTCCCAGGACCATGCGTAGTGTTCCAATGAGTGGAACGTTCCGACTAGTGGTGTTATAGGCTAGCGATATTCAGACCATTGAGCGAACTTTTGCCGTGCTGCGGGCCCTGGCGGGCCGGTCCGACTCCACGGGCGTGACCGAGGTGGCCCGGACGACCGGGCTGGCCAAGTCGACCTGCTCCCGGATCCTGTCCAGCCTCGACGACCTGGGGATCGTGGAACGCATCGACGACGCCGGCCGTTACGTGATCGGATCGGGCCTACGGACACTGGCTGCATCCGGGACGCCGACCGGCAGGCTGCGGGATCTGGCCCGGCCGTACCTGCGGGAGCTGGCCGGACGGCTGGGCGAGTCGGCGGCGTTGGCAGTGATGGATGGTGGGGAGGGCCTGTACGTGGCGCAGGTGGCGACACCGGGGCCGGTGCAGGTGACCGACTGGACGGGTAAACGGTTTCCCCTGCACACGATCGCCGCCGGCCAGGCCTTCATGGGATCTTGGACCGACGAGAGGATCGCCGACTACGCGGCTGATGGACTGGAGGAGTTCACCGTGCACACGGTGACCACGCTGGTCGGGTTGCGCCAGCGCGTCGGCGAGGTGCGTCGGACCGGGGTGGCGTGGACGGTCG
>JAAZXC010000073.1 GCA_014240365.1 Acidimicrobiales bacterium
CCGTACGAGGCGTCGGCCGACAGTGCAACACCTACGCCCGCTCCGGCGACGCACCAGGCCAACATCCTGGACCCCGGCTTCGACCTGACGCTACGGCCGATGCGCTACCCGGTGTTCTACGAGATGTACCTGGATGCCATCAAGAACACCTGGACGGTCGACGAGATCGACTTCTCCGACGACCTGATCGACCTGGACCGCAAGCTCCTGCCTGCAGAGAAGCACCTCATCAACCGGCTGGTCGCATTCTTCGCCACCGGCGACTCGATCGTGTCAAACAACCTGGTGCTGAACCTGTACCAGCACATCAACGCACCCGAAGCCCGGATGTACCTGTCACGCCAGCTCTACGAGGAGGCGCTGCACGTCCAGTTCTACCTGACGCTCCTGGACAACTACATCCCCGACATGAAAGAACGGGAAGCCGCCTTCGCTGCCATCCACAGCATCGATTCGATCGCCCGGAAGGGCGAGTTCTGCTTCAAGTGGATGCGGTCGGTGAACGGCCTGGACGAACTGCACTCCGATGCCGATCGCAAGACCTTCCTCCTGAACCTGATCTGCTTCGCCACGTGCATCGAGGGGTTGTTCTTCTTCGCCGCCTTCGCCTACGTGTACTTCCTTCGCTCCAAGGGACTGCTGAACGGTCTGGCTGCCGGCACCAACTGGGTGTTCCGCGATGAGAGCTGCCACATGAACTTCGCCTTCGAGGTGATCAACACGGTTCGCGCCGAGCAGCCGGAACTGTTCGACGAGGAACTCAGTTCCCAGATCTACGCCATGATGGACGAGGCGATCGAGTGCGAATACCGGTTCGCCGAGGACCTGCTGGGTCAGGGCGTGCCGGGGATGTCCACCGCCGACACCAAGCAGTACCTGCAGTTCGTAGCCGACCAGCGCCTCGCCCAACTGGGCCTGGACCGGGTCTACAAGGTCAAGAACCCGTTCGGGTTCATGGAGTTGCAGGACGTCCAGGAGTTGACCAACTTCTTCGAGCGCACCGTCGCCGCCTACCAGACGGGCGTCGAAGGCGCTGTCGCCTTCGACGAGGAGTTCTAGGCCCGCTACGGCCCCCCAGCCTGAACTGCCCGACTCATTCGACGGGACCGACCGGGCCGATATCGCCGGACCCGTCGCTGCTGCGACGGCGCATGGCCACCACGCCGGCACCCAGCGCCAGGATCGCGACCGCTCCCAGCCCCAGCGTCGCCCCACCCATGCCACCGTCGGCCCCGGCAGGCTGAGCCGGCCGATCCGACGCCCTCTGCAGCGTCGTGGCCGGCGCCACGGTGGTCGACATGGCGTCGACAGCCTCCTCCGGGACCGGCACCGATGTCGTACCCGTGCCTCCGGGAGCGGCCGTCGTCGTTGAAAGTGGCACCGTCGTGATGGAACCCGATGCCGGATCGATCCTTGGACCGGACCGGAAGGGCCCGGACACCTCGTAGGTGACGCCGACGTGGCGCCCCTCGACACCGTCACCCCAGTCAATGTCCTCCACCACATCGCGCACCAGGGCCTCACCGCGGCCACGCAGAGAGCTGACGAAGAGGCGGGTGCCAGACGGATCGAAGCACGGACCCGTGATTGCCGAAAGCCGGTGGTCGTCACCCACCATCCGGCAGAACGGGGCCACGAGACCCTCGGTGCCGATCAGCACCAGCTCCATGTCCCCACGATCCTCGGCCACGAAGAGATCGGCGGAAACAGGAGCGACGGTCAGGTCGCCGATCCCCACCAGCGGCTGGCGGTGGCCGGAGCCGTCCCAGAGGACCGAGTGGCGCTGGTTGGCCAGGTCCACGGCGTGGACCCGGTCGTCCAACGCCGTGGTGAAGAGAAGGGAACCGTCACGCACCCAGGCACCGCCACCGACCGGCGTCACGAAGCCATCGGCCGCCTGTACCCGGGTGGGGGCGACGCTGCCCGACGGGTCGGGTACCGGAATCCACAAAACGCCACCGTCGGGGTCCACGACCATTGCCTCCAGTGGCCCGTCAGCCAGCGCCGCGCCCGCTGCCGACCCGTCGAGCATCGTGAATCGGTACAGGCGACCATCACGGTGGGCCTCGGTCAGGTAGCAGTGGCCACCGACTGCATCCACGGCGACGGACCCGTGGGTCCATACCCCCAGGGCGTTGCGCGGCACCGCCGGGCCTTCACCGGTCGGGTCGCACTCCCAGACCCTGCCGTCACCCTGGTGGGCCTCCTGGCACGACAGCCAGGTGCCCCAGGGGGTGGTGGCGCCGCGACTGTTGGAATGGCTGCCCTCCAGGATCGGGTAGGCGTCGAGGATCGAACCCCGGGAGTCGAACCTGATGGACGAAGCCCCGCCCACTGATTTGCCAACGGTCTGGTAGTCGAAGACCTCGTGGTTACACGCCAGGATCCAACCGCCGTCCGGCGTGGCGAAGGTCCCCTTCCCGTCCGGGAACAGCGGCCACGTGTAGTCCGTGGCACCGACTCCGGCGCCGCCCGCGGCGACGATCCGCGACGAGAACCCATCAGGCAGCACGAGACCGTTCCCGTCAGGTGTGCGACCCTCCAGGGAGCCGTAGGGGCTCGGAGCAGGCGATGCGGCAGGTGCCGTGGCCGCAATCCCGGTAGCGGCCGATGCCGGCCCGCTCAGGACAGCCGAGGCGACGGCCGTGCCACCCAGGGCCAGGCCGTTGCGGAGAACGGCCCGTCTATGCACCCGTCAGCCGCCGAATGCTTCCAGCAGGCGCTCGGCTGCGGCTGAAGGCGTGGTCAGGCCGTCGAGGACCTCGGCCTCTGCCGCCATCAGGAGGCCCAGGACCGCCGGATCAGCTCGCAGCGAATCCAGCAGGCGGTCCTCCACCATCGACCACATCCAGGCCAGCCGCTGTGCACGACGCCTGTCGTCCCACTCTCCGGTGGCGGTCATCACCGACCTGTGGTCGACGATGCGGCCCCAGAGGTCCTCGAGCCCATCGCCGTTCTGGCCGGAGCAGGTCATCACCGGCGGGTTCCATGTGGGGCTGGTCGGATGGGTGAGACGCAGGGCTGAGGAGTAGTCCCTTACCGCTGTGCGGGCTGCCGGCACGTTGTCGCCGTCCGCCTTGTTGACGGCGATCAGGTCGGCCATCTCCAGGACACCTTTCTTGATCCCCTGCAGCTCGTCGCCTGCACCGGGCAGCATCAGGACCAGGAAGAAATCGACCATGGCTGCCACCACGGTCTCGGACTGGCCGATCCCGACCGTCTCGACCAGCACCACGTCGTGTCCGGCAGCCTCCAGGACCATCATCGTCTCCCTGGTGGATCGCGTCACGCCGCCCAGGGTCCCGGCGCTGGGCGAGGGCCGCACGAATGCCGACGGATCGTTCGAGAGGCGCGGCATGCGGGTCTTGTCCCCGAGGATGCTCCCTCCCGTCACCGTGCTGGTCGGGTCAACCGCCAGGACGGCCACCCGATGTCCGACTGCTGTGAGCATCGAGCCGAGGGCCTCGATGAAGGTGCTCTTGCCCACGCCCGGAACGCCGGTGACACCCACTCGCTGTGCACCACCGGCGTGCGGTGCCAGCGCATCGAGTAGCCGGCGGGCATCGGCCCGGTGGTCCGGCTTCGTGGACTCGACGAGCGTCACGGCGCGTCCGACCGCTGCGCGGTCGCCGCTCAGTACCCCATCTACAAGCTCGTGTGCGGTCATGCGGTTACGCCGATCAGGCCAGCTGGTCGAGCAGCTCGACGGCGGCCTCGGCAATGACGGTTCCCGGTGGAAACACCGCTATGGCACCGGCTGCGAGCACCGCTGCGTGATCCTGCTTCGGAATCACGCCACCCACCACTATGGCGATGTCGGGGCGCCCCTGGGCTGCCAGCTCTTCACGCAGCTCCGGGACAAGGGTCAGATGTCCGGCCGCAAGAGAACTCACGCCGACCACGTGGACGTCGTTCTCGACCGCCTGACGGGCCACCTCGCCGGGGGTTGAAAAAAGCGGACTGATGTCTACGTCGAAACCAAGGTCGGCGAACGCCGTCGCAATGACCTTCTGTCCACGGTCGTGGCCGTCCTGACCCATCTTGGCCACCAGGATCCGCGGACGCCGACCGTTGGCCGTCTCGAAGTCGAGCACCCGGGAGCGTGCCGCCCCGAGGACCTCACCATCGCCCATCTCGCTGCTGAACACTCCGGAGATCGTACGGACCTCGGCCACGTGGCGCCCGAACACCTTCTCGAGGGCGTCGCTTATCTCCCCGACAGTGGCCCGGGCCCGTGCTGCGTCTATCGCCAGTTCCAGCAGGTTGCCCTCTCCGGACCCCGCACAGCGGGTGAGCGCATCGAGGGCCGACGTACACGCCGGCGTGTCCCGTTCGGCCCGTAGCTGCTCCAGGCGGGCGACCTGGTCGGCTCGCACCTGGGCGTTGTCCACCCTCAGCACCTCGACCTCGTCCTCGGTCTCGGGCCGGTACCGGTTGACGCCGACGACCGACTGGCGACCGGCGTCGATCCTGGCCTGGGTCCTGGCTGCGGCCTCTTCGATGCGCAGCTTCGGGATGCCGGCCTCGATGGCTCGTGCCATGCCACCCATCTCCTCCACCTCGGCGAGGTGCGCCCTTGCCCGAGCCACCAGGTCGTGTGTGAGCCGTTCAACATGGAAGCTGCCGCCCCAGGGGTCGACCACACGGCACGTGCCGCTCTCCTGCTGGAGGAAGATCTGGGTGTTGCGTGCGATCCGGGCCGAGGAGTCCGTCGGCAGGGCGAGGGCCTCGTCCAGGGCGTTGGTATGGAGCGACTGGGTGTGGCCCTGGGTGGCGGCCATCGCCTCGACGCAGGTCCGCACCACGTTGTTGTAGACGTCCTGGGCCGTCAGGCTCCAACCCGACGTCTGCGAGTGCGTGCGCAGCGACGAGGACTTCGGGTCCAGCGGTGAGAACTGCCGCATGAGGTCGGCCCAGAGCAGGCGGGCAGCCCGTAACTTCGCCACCTCCATGAAGAAGTCCATGCCTATGGCCCAGAAGAAGCTGAGGCGCGGGGCGAACGCATCGATGTCCAGCCCAGCCTCGACGCCGGCCCGGACGTACTCCACGCCGTCGGCAAGCGTGTAGGCCAGCTCCAGGTCGGCGGTCGCCCCCGCCTCCTGCATGTGGTAGCCGGAGATCGAGATGGAGTTGAACTTCGGCATCTCGGCGCTGGCGAAGGCGAAGATGTCCGAGATGATCCGCATCGACGGCGCCGGTGGGTAGATGTAGGTGTTCCGGACCATGAACTCCTTGAGGATGTCGTTCTGGATGGTCCCGGTGAGCTGCGCAGGAGCCACCCCCTGCTCCTCGGCCGCAACCACGTAGAGGGCCAGGATCGGCAGCACGGCACCGTTCATGGTCATCGAGACGCTCATGCGGTCCAGCGGGATGCCGTCAAAGAGCATCTTCATGTCCAGGATCGAGTCGATGGACACGCCGGCCATGCCGACGTCGCCGGAGACCCGCGGATGGTCACTGTCGTATCCCCTGTGGGTGGCCAGGTCGAACGCAACCGACAGGCCCTTCTGGCCGGCTGCCAGATTCCGTCGGTAGAAGGCGTTGCTCTCCTCGGCGGTCGAGTAGCCGGCGTACTGGCGCACGGTCCACGGCTGGCTGGCGTACATCGTGGGGTACGGCCCCCGCAGGTATGGCGCAACGCCGGGCCAGGTCTCCATGAAGTCCAGGTCGGCCACGTCCGATGCGCTGGACAGTGGAGGCACGACAATGCCCTCAGGGGTCTCGTTGGCCAGGTCCCCGGGCACAAGGCCCACCTCGTCGAGGACACGGTCTGCCCACGCCCCACTGTCATCGGACCCGCCGGGGGCGGAGCCCAGCTCCACGGTCGTGAAATCCGGTATCGAGGTCATCGAACCACCCCCAGGTCGTCGAGTACCTGCGACAGGAGGCCGACCACGTCGATGCCGGTGTGGATGAACCCATCCACGCCGGAGGCACGCAGGTCGTCCTCGTAGTCTCCGGGTCGACCGGCGAGGTAGACCCGCTGCACGCCGTCCGCCTTCAGCCCTCCCGCAGCGGCGGCGGCCTCCGAGCGGTAGCGCTCGTCGGAACCGCAGAGGACCGCCACCTGGACGGCACCGGTGCCGGACCCGTGGTCCACGGCAGGACCGTCTGGTTCCACGGCACGGATGCCCGCCACTCCGAAGAAGTTCCTGGCGAATGTGGAGCGCGTGGCGTGTTGCGCTTCGGGTCCGAGGGTGACGAGCAGGATGGTCGGCACGGGGTTGCAGGCAACCACGGCATCACGCAGGGTCTCGAACGGCTCCGACCGACGCCTCAGCGGAAGTGGGCCGGTCGGCAACGCCGGTGACGGCTGCCTCTCGAGCAGGACCTCGTCGATGTTCGGGAACTCAGACACCCCCGTGACTGATTCGCTGAGGTCCGCCAGGCGTCCGACCCGTTCCGTCCAGCACGCCTCGGCCTCCTCGGCCAGCCGGCCCGACGCCAGTGCGGTTGCCATGCCACCGCCCGCCTCGATCCCACGGAACCGATCCCAGGCCTCCACGGCCAGCCGTTGCGTGAGGTCATCCACGTACCAGGAGCCTCCAGCCGGGTCGATCACCTTCGCCAGCCCGCTCTCCTCGAGGAGAACGAGCTGCAGGTTGCGCGCTGTTCGGCGCCCGAACTCGTCGGGGCGACCCAGGGCGCTGTCGAACGGTCTGACCGTCACGGAATCAGCGCCGCCGGTTCCCGCTGCGAAGGCCGCCACCGTTGACCGCAACATGTTCACCCACGGATCCCAGCGGGTCAGCATGACGGCCGAGGTGAGTGCGTGCTGGCGGGGTGCACGGTCCTGCGGCTCGGCCCCGGAGGCTTCGGCTACGCGGGCCCAGAGTCGGCGGCCGGCCCGGAACCGGGCCATTGTCAGAAACTGGTCGGCGTCGGCCGTGAGTGTGAAGGCCAACGAGCCGAGTGCCTCGGACAGTGTCAGGCCATGGTCGGTGAGGGCCCTCAGGTACGCGACGCCGGTAGCCAGGCCGGCAGCCAGCTCCCGGGCGTCGCTGGTTCCGGCGTCCGTATAGGGGGTCGTGTCGACGGTTACCGGCCTGACACCCGCAAGGTCTCGTGCACGGTCGACGACGGCCAGGGTGGCTGTATCCAGACAGGTGGTGGTCGGGGCGGTTGAGCCCCCGTGCCGTGCGTACACGCCGATCGGGTCGAGGCCCAGGTCTCCGCGCCTGTCCGCCACCGGTACGCCGCGCCTCTCCCAGAGGTCGAGCAGCCATCCGGCCACCTCCACCGAGCGGGGTCCCGGCACCACGGCCACCGCCGTCATCTCGAGGTGCACGCCATCCAGAACGCCGTCAAGGTCATGGAGCGATCCGATGCCGATGGCCATGGGGTCCAGCAGTACCGACGTGGACCCACGCAGCAGCTCGTCCAGGACCACGGCGTTGGAGGCGGCGATTCCCTCCTCGACCACGAGCGCCCGGACATCCCAGCCATCGACCACATGGCCCGACGACCTGCGCCCACGGGTGAAGGTTCCCGAGCCTGGCCATCCCGCCGGATCACCGGCTGTGGACGCCTCGTCTGGCCCGTAGACGACGTGGATGCGGATCCCGTCCGCTGTCGTGGTGGCCAGCGAGTCCACGGTCCGACCCCTCAGGCCGGCCTCGGCCAGCGCCAGCCAGGCCTCGCGGTCGACCGTCTCGAAGTCGGCAGCCGGCACGCCGGTATCCACGCTCTCACTGCTCATGGGCCGATGGTAGGTGACGTCCCACCACCTCCCTGAAGCCATGTGACCGGTGACCCCGGGCCCGGCCTTGCCCACCGACCGACCCTTCTACGAGCCTCGCTGTTGTCAGAGGCCCGCACTGTCCACTATCTGGAGTCGAGATGTCCGAACTACCGACGATCATCGGGCATCCGCGCCGGTGGTTCATCCTCTCCATCCTGACCCTGTCACTGGTCATGGTGGTGGCCAGCGTCAGCTCGATGAACCTGGCGCTCCCGGCGATCCAACGGGGTCTCGACGCCACGGCATCCCAGATCGTGTGGATCAACGCCTCCTACGCCCTGATGCTGGCAGCGATACTCCTTCCCGCCGGCGCTCTGGGCGACCGGTTCGGTCGGCGCGGTGCCCTCCTCGTCGGCCTTGGCATCATGCTGACCGGCGCCGTCCTGGGGGCCACCAGCGACTCCGCCGCCCAGATAATCGCCTGGCGTTGCCTGATGGGCGTTGGCGCCGGCCTGGTCATGCCCGCCACCCTGTCCATCCTCACCATGGTGTTCCCGGCCAACGAACGCAGTAGGGCCATCGCCATCTGGGCGGGATTCGCCGGAGCCGGCGGGGCAATCGGCATCCTGGCTGCCGGCGTGCTCCTGGAGTACTTCTGGTGGGGCTCCATCTTCTTCGTGAACATCCCCATCGCCATCGCTCTCTTCGTCCTGACGGTGCTGTTCGTGCCGTCCTCACGCGACTCCCTCAGACACCCGATGGATCCCCTCGGCGGCGTGCTCTCGGCGGGCGCACTGGCAGCACTCGTCTTCGCCCTCGTGCAGGGCCCGGAGTACGGCTGGACCGATCCGCGGATACTGGGAAGCGCCGTCACGTCAGTGCTGCTGGGAAGGGCCTGGGTGGCCGCGGAACGACGCTCAGAGCACCCGATGCTGGACCCGTCCCTGTTCCGCATCCCACGCTTCGGCCTGGGGAGCCTCGGTATCGCATCGGCGTTCGCGGTGATGTTCGGAATGTTCTTCGGATTCGCCCAGTTCATGCAGTTCGTCCTCGGCTACTCGGCACTGGACACGGCGATCCGGACGTTGCCGTTCGCCGCCACGATGATCGCCTTCTCCCAGTTCGGGCCGAGGCTGGCCTCCCGGATCGGCGTCCGGTCGGTGATCGCCGGGGGCCTGGCCGTGACCGCCGTCGGCCTCCTCTGGATGTCCACCGTGACCGTCGCCAGCGGGTACCTCCATGTCGTGGGCGGCCTGAGCCTTGCCGCTGCCGGCATGGCGCTGTCCTTCCCGGCGGCCACCGAGGCGATCGTCACCTCGCTGCCCCAGGACAAGGCTGGTGTGGCCTCAGCCGTCAACGACACCACGCGTGAGGTCGGAGCCGCCGTCGGCATAGCCCTGTTGGGCAGCCTCATGAGCTCCGGCTACCGCCGCAGTGTCGGCGATGCCTTCGACGCACTGCCGGCTGCTGCTGCCGAGGCCGCCCGGGACTCTGTCGGTGCGGCACTCCATGTCGCCCAACAGGCACCGGAATCGGTGCGATCCAGTCTGGTGATCACGGCTCGAGCCGGCTTCTCCGAGGGCTTTTCGCTGGCCATGACGGTCGGGGCCGCCCTGCTGGCGACCATCGCAGTCGTGGTGTTCCGCTGGTTCCCGAAGGACTGACCAGAACCCGTCCGGCAGAAACCCGGGAATGGACAGCCGGCACCCCCGGACAGATGTCCCTCCGGCTGCAACCCCACTGGCCCCGGATGCGAGGATTGCGGAATGCGAATCACCACCTCCCTCAACTACGCCACCGACCCGCAGACCGCCGCCTCCCAGGCACGCGAGCTGGAGGCGGCCGGCGTCGACCGCATCTGGATCCCCGAGGCCTACGGCTTCGACGCCGTCAGCCTGCTGGGCTACCTGGCAGCCAGCACCTCCACAGTGGAGCTGGCCAGCGGCATCCTGAACACCTACTCGCGCACTCCCGCCCTGCTGGCCCAGACGGCGGCCGGCCTGGATGCCCTCTCCGGTGGCCGGTTCATCCTTGGCCTCGGCGCCTCCGGACCGCAGGTGATCGAGGGCTTCCACGGGATGCCCTACGACAGACCGCTGACGCGTATGAAGGAGATCATCCAGATCTGCCGGTCCGCCTGGCGCCGTGAGCCCCTCGTGCACGAGGGCAGGGTGTTCACACTCCCCCTGCCCGCCGACCAGGGCACCGGCCTGGGCAAGCCACTGAAGATCATCAACCACCTGAAGCGTTCGAACATTCCGATCTATATCGCGGCGCTGGGCCAAAAGAGCGTGGAGGAGACGGCCGCCACCTGCGAGGGCTGGCTTCCGTTCCTCGTCTACCCGGAGCGGATGGACCAGGTGTGGGGCGATGCAGTCAGGGCCGGCCTTTCCCGCCGGGATGACAGCCTCGGAGACTTCGACGTGGTCGCAGGTGGCCTCGTTGCGATAGGCGACGACGCAGCGCAGTACCGCGACTACGCCAGGCCGATGGCCGCCCTCTACATCGGCGGCATGGGCGCCCGCGGGAAGAACTTCTACAACGACGTCTGCCGGGACTACGGCTTCGCCGACGAGGCCATTGCCGTGCAGGACGCCTACCTGGACGGCCGCAAGGAAGAGGCGGCCGGGCTGCTCCCGGATGCCCTCATTGAGAACACGACCCTCTGCGGCGACGAGGCCTACGTGGTCGACCGACTGGCCGCCTACTCCGAGGCCGGGGTGACCTCGCTGAACGTGACACCGGTCGGCGGCGAACCGGCAGCGGTGCTGGGCCGCCTACGCGAGCTGGCCGAGCACGTCTGAGCCCGTCTGAGCCCGTCTGAGCCCGTCAACCGGGCTGACCCTCCGTCAGCCTGCCGGTCGCAACCTTCGCCATGATGGGACAGGGTTGCTCAGGCGCCGTCGGGCCGGGTGTCGGTCGGATCCAGGCGCACACCTACCAACAGCCCCTCGGTCATCCTCTGGGGGACCTCGCCCAGCATGAAGTTGACCGACAGGCGACGTGGCGTACGCACGTGGCGGGTGCGTCGTGAGGTGGCCCTGACCACCCGGCGGGCGAGGCGGTCGGGATCGGCCTTCGGCGTGAGGCGTAACAGGTTCAGACGGTCGATCACGCGCTTCGTGCTGGCCGAGGAGGAGTTCTCGATGGCGTCCCACATGCGTGTGTCCACCGGTCCGGGGGCCACGAGCGTGGTCCGGATCGGCGACCCCTTCAGTTCCATACGCAAGGCGGCCACGAAGCCGTTGACCCCGGCCTTGGTGGCGCAGTAGGTGGCCATCGACGGGAAGCCGGATGAACCGGCGATCGACGACAGGTAGACAATGTGACCACGGCCGCGCTCGAGCATCCCCGGAAGTACGTAACGGGTCAGCACCATGGGCGCCTCGAGGT
>JAAZXC010000074.1 GCA_014240365.1 Acidimicrobiales bacterium
CTGCTCGACCAGCAGGTGCCCATGGAATGGGCCTTCCGCGGACCTGCCACCCTGCTCGATCGGCTCGGACGACTCGACGCTGCGACCATTACCGAAATGGACCCGGAAGCCTTCGTGGAGGCATGTCGGATCAAGCCTGCAATCCACAGGTTCCCCAACTCAATGGCGGGGCGGATCCAGGACCTCTGCCGCCACCTGCTGGAGAACCACGACGGCGATGCCGCCGACGTCTGGGAGGGAGCCGCCGACGGCGCCGACCTGGCCCGGCGACTGCGGGCCCTGCCTGGCTACGGCGCCGAGAAGACGAAGATCTTCGTGGCCATCCTGGCCAAGCGGATGGGCGTCGCCCCCGAGGGGTGGAGGACGGCAGCCGGTCCCTTCGCCGACGACGAGCCCCGGTCGGTTGCCGATATCGACGGACCCGAGGCCCTCCAGGACGTTCGCTCATGGAAGAAGGCCCAGAAGGCGGCCGGAAAGTCCAAGCAGCAGTGAGGGCCCGCCTCAGGCGAAGATAGGCCCGGCCATGGTCCTAGAGCCGGAGTTCGCCCCGGCCGGCCGCCTCCACGAACCAGGCGTACGTGGTGACGAGCCCTTCGGCCAGGCTGGTCTGCGCCCTCCACCCAAGACCAGCCAACTTCGACACGTCCAGCACCTTGCGTGGCATTCCGTCGGGCCTGGATGCGTCGAAGGTCAGGTCCGCGCCGGGATGCACGAGGTCGCGAACAGTCTCGGCCAGCTCTCGGATGGTCAGGTCAACACCGGTGCCCACGTTGACGTGCCCGGGCCCGGTATACCCGTCCATCAGGAACAGGCAGGCATCGGCCAGGTCGTCCACGTGCAGGAACTCACGCCGCGCATTGCCGGTCCCCCAGACACCGACCGCGGTATCGCCAGCCTCCTTCGCCTCATGGAACCTGCGCATCAGGGCAGGCAGTACGTGTCCACCCTCCATGTCGAAGTTGTCCCCCGGCCCGTAGAGGTTGGTCGGCATGGCCGAGATGAAGTCGTCGCCGTACTGCTGCCGGTACGTCTCGCAGAGCTTGATACCGGCGATCTTGGCGAGGGCATAGCCCTCGTTGGTCGGCTCCAGGGCCCCGCTCAGCAGGGCCTCCTCTGTGATCGGCTGCTCAGCCAACCTCGGGTAGATGCACGAGCTCCCCAGGTACAGCAACTTCTCGACGCCGACCCTGTGGGCGGCCTCCACGACGGTCGCGTGGATCATCAGGTTGTCGTAGAGGAACTCCGCCGGACGACTGGTGTTGGCGTGGATCCCACCGACCGTGCCGGCCACCAGGAATACGTACGTCGGGCGTTGCGCGTCGAACCATGAATTCACCGCCGACTGGTCACGTAGGTCCAGGGCCTCGCGCCCGGCCGTCCGCAGATCCGTGAAACCGTCGGCTTCGAGGCGCCGGATGATGGCGGAGCCGACGAGACCACGGTGACCGGCCACGAAGACCGGAGCGTTTCGGTCGAGCATGCTGCGACGCTAGCCCTGCAGGGCTCTAGCCCCGTGGGGCCGCCGGATCGGCCCGATCGCCACCAGGACCGTCGAGCGGACCACCAGCCGTGCCGCCGGCCGGACCACCTATCGCCCCCATGGCAACAAGGTAGGTGCCGAGCAGGTCGGCCACCATCGCAACCGCCAGGGCGTCGAGTGGTTCAGAGCGTTCCAGGCCCCGGGCGACCACATGGTCGAGGGCATCATCCAGTGGGGCGACGACGCGTCCCTCGGCATCTCCGGCGTCTTCGGCCAGCGCTCCGTCTCCCAGTTCCTGACCGTGTGTGGTTGCCAGCCCGGCCTCGGCGAAGGACTCCAGGTACCAGCCGACCACCTCGACCACGTCGTCGCGGCTGAGCTGCCCGGCGGCCTCCTGGGGAAGCCTCTCTGCTATCCAGTCGACGGCGTCGTCGACCTCCAGTACGGCCGGCAGGACCGTGTTCTCGAGGCGACCCACTGCGGATCCGACCGCGTACACGGCAATACCGACAACCAGCAGGACGCCCAGGGCCAGGAACAACCAGATCATCGTGTGATCATGCCAGCCGTACATGCCGTGGGGTGTACGGCGAAGGAGCGGGTCATTGCAGCCCCACGACCGCGTTCGGTCCAGGCCGCCGGACAGATCATGATGCTGCCCTCAGCGGGCCAGGATCGACCCGGCTGTGAGGCCGGTATCGATTCAGATACCGATGCGCTGGGCCAGCAGCTCGCGATGGTAGGTCGGATCGCCGAACAGCAGTTCGGAGCTCTTGGCACGCTTGAAGTACAGGTGCGCCGAGTGCTCCCACGTGAAGCCGATACCGCCATGGATCTGGATGTTCTCGGCGGTGGTGTGGAAGTACGCCTCCGAGCAGTACGCCTTGGCCAACGACGCCACTGAGGGCAGCTCGTCGTTCAACTCGGCGGCGCACCATCCTGCGTAGTAGGCAGCCGACTTGGCCGACTCGACCTCGAGGAGCATGTCAGCACACTTGTGCTTGATGGCCTGGAAGCTGCCGATGGGCCGACCGAACTGCACCCGGTCCTTGGCGTACTGCACCGCGGTGTCCAGGCAGATCTGGGCGCCACCGACCTGCTCGGCGGCGAGAGCCACCGCTGCGAGGTCCAGGACACGCTCCAGGACGGTCCAGCCGCCACCTTCGGCACCGATCATGGTCGCCGCAACCCCGTCGAACTCCAGACGGGCCTGCTTGCGGGTCATGTCCATGGTGGCAAGGGAGGTCCGGGTGAGGCCGGCTGCGTCGCCGTCGACCCTGAACAACGAAACACCGTTGGCGGTGCGGGCAGCGACGAGCACAAGGCTGGCGATGTGGCCGTCCAGCACGTACATCTTCGTCCCGGAAAGAGACCAGGCGTCACCGTGGGCTGTTGCCTCCATGGTGATGCCAGCTTCGTCCCAACGACCGCTCTCCTCTGTGAAGGCAAGCGTGGCAATGGTCTCGCCGGATGCGATTCCGGGCAACAGGTCCGCCTTGGCGGCATCGTCGCCGGAGTGGATGAGGGTGTTGGCGGCCAGCACCACGGTCGAGAAGAACGGTGCGCACAGCAGGGCGCGACCCATCTCCTCGAGGACCACGATGAGCTCCACGTAGCCGAACCCCTGCCCGCCGTACTCCTCGGGGATGATCAGGCTCTGGAGGCCCAGCTGCTCGGCCATCATGGACCAGGTGGCGGCGTCGTATCCGCTCTCGGTCTCCATCAATTCGCGGACGGTGGTCTCGGCCGAGTAGTTCTCGAGGAACTGTCGGACGAACTCCCGTAGTTGCTCCTGCTCCTCGCTGAATGCGAAGTTCATGTGCACACTCCTGCTCTATCTGGCTCGACTTGTAATCCGGGTTGTCGGTGGCGACCGCTTCAGCGGCAGCGGGACAGATCCGACTGCACGGTTCTACCAGTCGGCCGCTGGTACGGCGACATCGGGCGTCATGGCAGCCGTCACAGGAATCCGGCCATCTGCGGAATCACCAGCCGTCAATGCTGGTTCCCATGGGTGACCAGACGCCATGATGGCCCCATGAGCAATCAGCCAACCATCCCGACGTCCCCGCATGCGGGACCCTGCAGCCACACCGACCATCCCCGATCGGGGGTCACCGGAGCGGCGCTGCACTGGTGCGACGAGCAGGCCGAGATCCACCGCATCGTGGTCGGCGGCTACGAGAACAACGTGTTCGTGCTGCGCTGCCGTCAGACGGGCGAATCCGTGCTGATCGACGCCGCCAACGAGCACGACAAGCTGCTCGAGCTGTGTCGCGCCCTGAACGTCCGCTCGGTACTCGAGACCCATGGACACTTCGACCACATCCAGGCCGTACCGGCGGTCCGTGAAGCCGGCTACCGCGTAGCCGTCACCGCCGCCGATGCAGGGATGCTCCCCTCCTACGACGACATCCTCGAGGACGAGTCGGTCATCGAGGTCGGGCGCCTGAGGCTCCACACCATCTGCACTCCGGGCCACACTCCCGGGTCCATCTGCTTTCGCCTGGAGGGGTCGCCGGTCCTGTTCTCGGGCGACACGCTGTTTCCCGGTGGCCCGGGCGCCGCCACCTTCGAGGGTGGGGACTTCGCCACCATCATCGAGTCCATCGACCGGCGACTGTTCGCCAGCATCCACCCCGACACCATCGTGATGCCGGGCCACGGCAACGACACCACGATCGGAACCGAGCAGCCCAGCATGGAGGAGTGGGTGGCCAGAGGATGGTGAACGCCCCACCGGGTCCCTCCCTGCCCGCCGACCTCCGCCCCTTCGACGAGACGCCGATCCACACGTCGGAGCTGCCCGACACCCCCATGAGGGACCGCAACGTGCCGGCGGAGGCCTGGATCGAAGCACCGGCGGCCCTCCTGACGGCCGGAGACGACATCCCCGACGTGGACGGGGTGCCGGTTCGCACCGCCTACAAGCGACGTCTGGGCATGTGGCTGCTGTGGCGCGCCGGTCCGGCCCGTGGCGACGCCCTCTACATGGCGCTCCACTCCGGTGACCTTCTGCGGATCCACCGGTTCCGGCTGTACGCAGACGGCTATGGCGAGGGCACGGGACCAGATGGTCTGGAGCATGGACGCTTCAGGGACTGGAAGCGTTCCCTGGTCGACACGCCCTGACACAGACCAGGGTGCCCGTATCGGGCCTACCTGACCACATCGGATTACTCCTATCGCCATAGTGGTAATCGAGGCGCCTCCCTAGACTGGACCCATGGCTGAGCCAACCGACGCCGACGCGACCCCACTATTCGAGGTCAAAGACCTACACGCCTCTACCACCGATGGCATCGAGATCCTCAAGGGGGTCGACCTCGTGGTCGGCCACGGCGAGGTCCACGCCCTGATGGGCCCGAACGGCTCAGGGAAGTCCACACTGGCCGCGGTGCTGCTGGGAAGCCCCGAGTACGTCGTGACCAGCGGTTCCATCAGGTTCCGTGGCGACGAGATCACCGACTGGCCGCCAGACGTACGCGGCAAGGCCGGGCTCTTCCTCGCATTCCAGTACCCGCTCGAGATCGCCGGCGTATCGGTCATCAACTTCCTCCGGCAGTCCCTGTCGGCCCGTAAGGGCATCGACCTCTCTGTCCTGGAACTCCGCCTGACGATCATGGACTGGATGGACCGTCTCGGCATGGACCCGTCGTTCGCCGACCGCCATGTCAACGAGGGCTTCTCTGGTGGCGAGAAGAAGCTCAACGAGATTCTCCAGATGGCCATCCTGGAACCCGAGATGGCCATCCTGGACGAGACCGACTCTGGCCTCGACATCGACGCCCTGAAGGTGGTCGCCGAAGGCGTCGCCGAGGTGCGGCGTGACCGTTCGGGCCTCGGAGTGCTGGCCATCACCCACTACCAACGACTGCTGGACCACCTGCAGCCCGAGGTGGTCCACATCCTCATGGATGGCCGGATCGTGGAACGCGGTGGCCCGGAGATCGCAGAACGGCTCGAACGTGAGGGCTACGAGGCCTTCAGGGCCATCGGGTCCAACGCAGGGGGCTGAAACGGCCACCGCCATGACCACCACTGCCATGGACACCGCCGCCGTCAAGGCCGACTTCCCCCTCCTGTCGCGCGAGGTGAACGGTCACCCCATTGTCTACCTGGACTCCGGCGCCACCTCCCAGAAGCCCCGTCAGGTCCTCGATGCTCTGAACAGGTACTACGAGGAGATCAACGCCAACATCCACCGCGGCGCATACCTGATCGCCGAGAAGGCGACCACGGCGGTCGAGAACTCCCGTGCCGCCCTCGCCAGGTTCGTGGGTGCCTCCGCCACCGAGGAGGTCGTCTTCACCAAGAACGCCACCGAATCAATCAACCTGGTGGCCCACTCGTGGGGTAGGACGAACCTCTCCGAGGGCGACGTCATTCTCCTGACCACCCTCGAACACCACGCCAACATCGTCCCCTGGCAGCAGTTGGCCGCCGAACGCGGTGTCGTGATCCGCTGGATACCCCTCGATGACGACGGCCGCCTGGACCTGACCGACCTCGACCGCCTCCTCGACGGTGTGCGTCTCGTTGCCGTATCGGCCGCATCCAACGTGCTCGGCACCCTGCCGCCTGTTCGCCTCATCGCCGACGCCGCCCACGCAGTTGGCGCCCTCTGCCTGGTGGACGCCAGCCAGTGGGTCCCCCACTATCCGACGAACGTGCCTGACTGGGACTGCGACTTCATGGTCTTCACAGGCCACAAGATGTGCGGCCCGACCGGCATCGGGCTGCTCTGGGGGCGCCGTCACCTCCTGGATGCCATGCCACCGTTCCTGGGTGGCGGCTCGATGATCCAGAACGTCACCTTCGAAGGCTTCACACCGGCCGACGTTCCCACCCGGTTCGAGGCCGGAACCCAGCCGATCGCGGAGATCGTCGGGCTGCACGCCGCCGTCGACTACCTGAACGCGATCGGCATGGAGGCCATCCACCAGCACGAGATGGACCTCACCGCCTACGCCATGCGGACCCTCACGGAGCGGTTCGGCGACGATCTCACAATCCACGGCCCCCATGACCTCGAGAACCGCGGCGGCACCCTCTCTCTGGCCTACCGGGACATCCACCCGCATGACCTCAGCCAGGTCCTGGACCAGCACGGCGTGTGCGTTCGGGCCGGTCACCACTGCGCCAAGCCCCTCATGAAGGTGCTGGGCGTGAACGCCACGGCCCGCGCCTCGCTCTACCTCTACAACGACGAATCCGACGTGGATGCCCTGGCCGACGGCCTGGCTGCCGCCGGCGACTTCTTCGTCTTCTGATCAGACCACCCCACCCGCACCAGGAGCATCCAGACAAATGACCGGACTCGAAGACCTCTACCGGGAGGTCATCCTGGATCACTACCGGAGCCCCCGGAACCGTGGAGAGCTGGAAACCCCGCCAGCCCTGATGGCCGAGGGGTTCAACCCACTCTGCGGCGACGAGATTCAGGTGTACCTGCTGATCGAGGACGGTGTGATCGCCGAGATTCGCGTCGGCGGACAGGGGTGCTCGATCAGCCAGTCATCGGCCTCGATGATGAGCGCAGCGGTGCTCGGACGGACCCCCGACGGGGCCCGTGAGATACTCCGGTCATTCAAGGAGATGATGTCGATCCACGAGCACGGTCTGGATGGCGAGGCCATCCAGACAGATGACCAACCCGGCGCCTCCGAACTCGGCGATCTCGAGGCCCTTCGGGGAGTGGTGAAGTTCCCGGTGCGCATCAAGTGCGCCACCCTGGGCTGGAACACCCTCAACCAGGTGCTGGACCAGGCCGACGCCTGAACCCGAGCTGGTGGCCCGTCGACTCAGTCCAGGGCGTCCACTGCCTCGACAAATGCAACGTCCAGGTGGGTCAGGCCCCCGGCGCTGTGGGTGGTGACGGCGATCTCCACCTGATTCCACGAGTTGGACCAGTCGGGGTGGTGCTGGAGGGCTTCGGCGATGGCGGCCACCCGCCCCATGAAGGCCCAGGCCTCGGCGAAGTCGGCGAACCTGAACGTCCGACGCAAGTGGTCCCCGTCCGACACCCAGGCTGGAAGGCGAATCGCCAGGGCAGCACGCTCCCCGGAAGTCAGAAGGGCGCGGTCGGCCATGGTCAGACTGTAGGTCTGGAGGATCCAGTCGTTCAGAACTGGGGATCCGTCGCTGAGATCCGGCCCGTTCAGCGATCCAGCGGATCGGCGAACGGGTCCTCGCCGAAACCTGCTTCGTGGCCGCCGGGATGGGTCACCCCGGTCGGCAGACCAACCGATACTCCGGCCTCGGCAAGCACCCCGGTGTAGCCCTCGGCCTCCAGGCGTTCAGCCAGCTCGGGGCCGCCTCGGCGACCACTGACTCCAGGCTCACGCCGGGCACCTCCGTCGGGTGCTGGAGGGCCAGGAACAATCCTGCCCGGGCCCTCTCCCATGTGGGCAACGACAGCAGGTCGACACCGTCCAGGGTGACCGAACCTCCGGTCACCTCGTAGCCATGGCGATCCATCAGCACATGCGCCAGGGTCGACTTGCCCGACCCGTTGGGCCCCATCACGGCATGGACCTCGCCTGGTCGAATCTCCAGGTCGATCCCATGGAGGATGTCGATTCCGCCGACGCTGGCCGTCAGGCCCTCGATCCGAAGCACGCGATCCTCCTCGGATCCGGTCATCTGGATTCACCCTCGGATATCTCGACCAGCACATCGTCGCCCTCGAGGGTCACAGCGTGCACGGCCACTGGTCTCACAGCCGGCAGGGTGAGGGCCTCACCC
Source organism: Acidimicrobiales bacterium (assembly GCA_014240365.1). Taxonomy (GTDB): domain Bacteria; phylum Actinomycetota; class Acidimicrobiia; order Acidimicrobiales; family MedAcidi-G1; genus UBA9410. The sequence continues at coordinate 8,228 of JAAZXC010000074.1, forward strand.
GTCCGCAGGTCGAACAGGCTTCCGTGCTTCCAGCACTCCAGAGCGCACTCCTCGAAGTCCACGTCGCCTTCCGACAGCGAGACCTCGGCGTGGCTGCAGATGTCGTCAATGGCATGCACCTGTTCGCCAATGCGCACCAACGCCACCGCCCGACCGTTCACCTCGACACGCCGTGGCGTGCCGTCGGCCAGTTCAGACCAGCCACACACCCGGACGCCGCTCACTGGCCATCCTCGACAGTGGTCCGACGATCGAGCCGCTCGGCCAGGGCCTCCTGCAGCATCTCGGCAACTGCCGGGACCGATGCAGCGGCGGCCACGTCCTGGAAGAATCCTTCCAACAGGAGTCGTTCGGCCACCCGAGTGGGCACGCCCCGACTCTCCAGAAAAAAGCGCTGATCCTCGTCGACCGGCGAGACCGTTGATGCATGACTGCAGACGACGTCGTCGGTCTCGATCTCCAGATTGGGCACGGTCTCGACCCAGGCGTCCGGAGAGAGCTTTATGTTCCGGTTGGTCTGGTGCGCCCTGGTTCGAACGGCCTCCGGGAGGACCCGAATCAGGCCCGAGTAGATCGAATGCGAGGATCCGTCCAGGGCGCCCTTGAACAGGAGTTCGCTGGTCGTGTCGGGAGCCGCATGCTCCTGGAAGGTCCTGAAGTCCAACGTCTGGTCATCCTCGCCGTAGTAGGCGGCGGCGAGGCGCCCCTCGGCCCCACGGCCGACCAGGCGACAGTCGATCCGGGTACGGGCGTAGTCGCCCCCTAGACCAGCCGTGAAGGCCTCCACCGTGCCCGACTGCCCGACCTTGAAGGCCTGGTGGGCCAACTGCCAGATCCGGGGGCCCATCTCCTGGACCAGGGCGTGTCGAAGGAGGCCGTCGCTCTCGATGGTGGCATCCAGCACCGGGATGACCAGCGATGCGACGTCGGTTGAGGTGTGGAGTTCGACCACGGTCAGGCTGGCACCGACACCGCACCTCACGATCACCCGCGGGAAGACGGCTGAGGCCTTCGCGTCGGTGAGGACAACCACGACCACGGGGTCGTCGACCTGAACGCCGTCGGGCACGACAATGGCCACCGGCTCCGGCCCGAAGGCCCGATTCAGGTGGCCGAACAGGTCGACCGGGAAGTCGATCGCCGATCCGAGATGGTCGGACCCGTCTTCGAGGTCGGCAATCGGCCCGATGGTCACGCCGGCTTCGGCCAGACCGGACTCAAGCGTGTTCTCGACCACCCAGCCGTTTCTGATCACGACGACGCCGGCCATTAGGCCGAACCTCGACAGGTCGCGTTCGACGACCGAGTTCGAGGCGTGCTGTCGCTTCAGGGGCGCGAAGCCGTCCAGATCCAGATCGGCGATCCTGGAGTACCGCCAGACCTCCTCGTCGGGACTGGGGGGATCAACGTCGTCAAGACCCTCGAAGGCCTTCCGACGAATCTCGGAGAGCCAATCCGGTCCGGGCAGTCCGGCCGAGACATCAGCGGTGAAGGCCTTCAGGGCGATACCTCACCGGCTACCCCTGAGGTGCCGGATATCTCGGATGAATGGGCGCTACAGGCTCGTGGGGACTGCCCACGCAACGGGATTAACCCTACCGTCGTAGGTGTAATTCTCAGCCGTCTGGGGCACCACCGGCACCAGCGGTTCAGGGCCTGTGGAGGTGTCCGAGAGTCCCGGGAGAGATCTCGCAGGAAGCCTCGTAGGCCTCCACATCGACCGACTTCAGCCTTATGACCCGCCCGATCCTGAAAGCCCGCAACTTCCCACCATCGATGAGGCGGTAGACGGTCTTGGTCGCCACACCCAGACGGTGGGCGACCGCATCGGTGCTCATCCACGTCCAGTCCAGGCCGTCAGCACTTTCCACCTCTGCATCCATTCTGATGATTCTACATGTCTTTCAATACCCCTGACGATCCCGCCATCGCTCCCGGGGCGTACTGGAGGGTCGCCAGTCGTCGGCTGTATGGTCGCCATCGTGTCCAGTCCCCGCTATGTCCTCCTGGGCCTGGCATCCGGCGAGCCGGCCTGGTTGGAGGTTGTGGCCCGCCTGGTCGGGCGTCGCAGCGCCGACGACGAGTTCATCCGCTGCACGGGGCCTGTCGACCTCGCAACCCGTCTCGGCACAGGCCGCCCGTTCTCCGCCGCGCTCGTGGACCACCGGACCGTAGGCCTGGACCGTGAGCTGGTACGGAGGGCATCAGCAGCCGGTTGTCCCGTCATCGTCGTAGGTGGGGCCGACGACCCCGGCAGGCTGGTCTCCCTGGGCGCCGCCGCCCACATGGAGGAACCTCCCAGCACCCATGACCTGGACGCGATGCTGGCAGGACACGCCATACCCATCAGCCGAATCGACGACCTCCACCTCGGCCTGCGTACCGAGGACGGTCCCACCGGCTGGACTGGTCGGATGGTGGCGGTGACGGGACCGGGAGGCACCGGGGCCTCGACGGTCGCACAACTGCTGGCCGCTGCCATGGCCGACGACCCACGGATGTACTCCTCGGTGCTGCTGATCGATGCCTGCCTCGAGGCC